>NZ_JBICYZ010000002.1:0-402281 GCF_043201465.1 Kitasatospora sp. NPDC048298 | reverse complement strand
AGCTTCACAGGCCCCTGGGCCGTCCGGTCCTTGCGGATCTCGAAGTCCAATGCATCCCCTGAACTGGGGTGTTGCAACGACTCCTAGAACCCAAGAACCGGTACGGGGCCCTTCGGCGTGCGCGGGGCGGATCAGACCGTGGTGACGACCTCGTCGTAGGCCAGGCGCGGCGAACGCGGGAACCAGGCGTCCTCGCCCGGCCGGCCGATGTTGACCACGGCCAGCACCGAGTGCTCGCCGTCCTCGAAGAACTCCTTGTTGATGCCGTCGGCGTCGAAGCCGGTCATCGGGCCGGCGGCCAGGCCGGCGGCGCGCACGCCGACGATGAAGTAGGCGGCCTGCAGGGCGCCGTTCAGCGTGGCGGACTGCTCGCGGACGCTGCGCTCCGAGAAGAACAGGTCCTTGGCCTGCGGGAAGTGCGGGAGCTGGGTCGGCAGCTCCTCGTGGAACTCGTTGTCCACGGCCAGGATGGCGACCAGCGGGGCGGCGGCGGTCTTGTCCTTGTTGCCGTCCGCCATCTGCCGGACGAGGCGCTCGCGGCCCTCGGCCGAGCGGACCAGGACGACGCGCAGCGGCTGCTGGTTGAAGGCGGTCGGGCCGAACTTGACCAGCTCGTAGATGGCCTGGATCTGCTCCTCGGAGACCGGCTCGTCGGTGAAGGTGTTCGCGGTGCGGGCCTCGCGGAACAGCAGGTCCTGGGCGGCGGCGTCGAGTACCAGAGCGTCGGTGGTCATGCTTGTGCACCTCATGCGGAAAGGGGTTCGTCGGTGTGACCGGCCGCGGCCGATCACCTCTTCCAACATAGGTGAATATTCAACGATTCCCCAAGTGGATGTGACCCGCCTCACCTTCCGCCCGGTTCCACCCGCCGCGCGGCCTCACTCCCCGCCCGGGTTCGCGCCCTCCTCGGCGGCCAGCGCGGCGTCCAGCCGGGCCCGGGCGCCGTCCAGCCAGCGCTGGCACACCTTCGCCAGCTGCTCGCCGCGCTCCCACAGGGCCAGCGACTCCTCCAGCGAGGTGCCGCCGTTCTCCAGCTGCCGGACGACGTCCAGCAGCGCGTCCCTGGCGTGCTCGTAGCCCAGCGCGTCGTCCGGGTTCGGCGCCGCCGCGTCCTGCTGTTCCTGCTGCTCTGCCATGCGTGCCAGCGTAGGGGCTCGGGCCGACACTCCCCAGCCCCGTCCGGCCGTGGTCGGGGCCTGCCTACCGGGGGTCCACGGTGACGTCGAGGCCGCCGCCCGCCACCCGGGCGTGCAGCCCCTCGCCGGGCGCGACCTGCGCCGGGTCGGTCACCACCGTGCCGTCCGCCCGCTGGAGCACCGCGTAGCCGCGCTCCAGGGTGGCCGCCGGGGAGAGCGCGACCACCCGGGCCAGGGTGTGCCCGAGGTCGCTCTGCGCGTGGTCCAGCCGGTGCCGCAGGGTGCGCCGGGCCCGCTCCAGCAGGCCGTCCACCTCCTGCCCGCGCCCGTCCAGCATCCGGTGCGGGGCGGCCAGCGCCGGACGGCTGCGCACCCCGTCCAGCCCGTGCTGCTCGCGCTCGACCCGGGACAGCACGTGCCGGCGGGCGCGGTCCCGCAGCTGGCGGATCTTCGCCAGCTCCTCGCCGACGTCCGGAACCACCCGTTTGGCCGCGTCGGTCGGGGTGGAGGCGCGCAGGTCGGCCACGAAGTCCAGCAGCGGCTGGTCCGGCTCGTGCCCGATCGCGCTCACCACCGGCGTACGGGCGGCCGCGACCAGCCGCACCAGCCCCTCGTCCGAGAACGGCAGCAGGTCCTCCACGCTGCCGCCGCCGCGGGCCACGACGATCACGTCGACCTCGGGGTGCTCGTCCAGCTCCCGCACGGCCGCGCTCACCCGCTCCACCGCGCTGACCCCCTGCACCGGGACGTTGCGCACCTCGAAGCGGACGGCCGGCCAGCGCCGCCGGGCGTTCTCCAGGACGTCCCGCTCGGCCGCCGAACCGCGCCCGGTGACCAGCCCGACGCACTGCGGCAGGAACGGCAGCGGCTTCTTGCGCTCGGCCGCGAACAGGCCCTCCCCGGCGAGCCGCCGCTTCAGCTGCTCCAGCCGGGCCAGCAGCTCGCCCAGGCCCACCGGCCGGATCTCGGAGGCGCGCATCGACAGCTGCCCGCGCGCCGCGTACCACTCCGGCTTGGCGTGCACGACGACCCGCGCGCCCTCCTGCACCACGTCCGCGACCTGGTCGAACACCGAGCGGAAGCAGGTCACCGTGAGCGACACGTCGGCCTGGGGGTCGCGCAGGGTCAGGAACACCACGCCCGCGCCGGGCCGGCGGCTGAGCTGGGTGATCTGCCCCTCCACCCAGACCGCGCCGAGCCGGTCGATCCAGCCGCCGATCAGCGCGGAGACCTTGCCGACCGGGAGCGGCGCTTCGGGGGAGCTGGTGTTGGCCATGCGTACGAGGCTAGCGGCGCCGGCCGACACGGCTACCGCCACCGCAACGGCCACAGCCGCGCCTACGGCTGTCGGCGCCCGCCGGCCCGGCCGGGGCCGCCGCTTCGGCCGCTCGCCCCCTGGACGGCGAGCACCACCAGGCCGACCGTCAGCCAGACCAGCCCGACCAGCTGCGCGGTGGGCGAGGCCTCGTACACCACCGCCCCGATCACCGCGATCCCCAGCACCGGCACGACCAGGTGCCGCAGCCACCGCCGCGAGCGGTGCCGCACCGCGTACCAGCCGATCACCGAGGCGTGCAGCAGCGCGAAGGCGGTCAGCGCGCCCACGTTCACCACCGAGGTGAGCTGGTCCAGCCCGTCGTCCCGGTCGGCCGCCCAGACCGCCGCCGCCATCGTGATCACCGCGGCCGTCAGCAGCGCCCGGCGCGGCACCGCGCTGGCCGGGTCGACCGAGCCGAGCGCCCGCGGCAGCCGGCCGTCCCGGGCCATCGCGAAGACCAGCCGGCCGGCCGCGGCCTGCCCGGCCAGGGCGGCGAAGGCCGCGCCGATCGCCTTGCCGGCCGCCACCAGCACGTGCAGCCAGTGCCCGACCCCGCTCTCCACGGTGTCGTAGAAGGCCGAGCCCTGGGCCGCCGGGTCCGCCGCGAGCTGCTGCGGGCCGGTCGGCTCCAGCAGCGCCGCCAGGTAGGTCTGGACGACGAACAGCACCCCGGCCAGCGCCAGGCACCAGAGCACCGCCCTGGCCACCGCCGCGGACGCGCCGACCGCCTCCTCCACGAAGGTGGCGATCGCGTCGAAGCCCAGGTAGGAGAGCACCGCGACGGACACCGCCGAGATCACCGCGGTCAGCGAGAACGCCCCGACGGCGGTGAACGGGGTGTCCCAGCCGCGCCGGGCGCCGTCCTGGACCAGCGCCACCACGGCCGCGGCCGTGAACACCAGCAGCACCGCGATCTCCATCGCGAGCACCGCGAACCCGACCGCCGCCGCCGTCCGCACCCCGACCAGGTTGAGCGCGGTGGTCACCACCACCGCGAGCGCCGTCCAGACCCAGCGGGAGACGTCCGGCACCAGGGAGTTCAGCGCGATCCCGGAGAACAGGTAGGCCACCGCGGGGATCAGGAGGTAGTCGAGCATCGCCATCCACCCGGCGACGAAGCCCGGGCCCTCGCCCAGGCCGGCCCGCGCGTAGGCGAACACCGAGCCGGTCTGCGGCACCGCGCGCACCATCTCGGCGTACGAGAAGGCGGTGAGGCCCATCGCCACCGTCGCGGCCAGGTACACGGCGGCGACGGCTCCGTGGCTCCTGGCGTCCAGCACGCCGAACACGCCGACCGGGGCCATCGGGGCGATGAACAGCAGTCCGTAGACCATCAGATCGCGCACGCCCAGGCTGCGGCGCAGGCCGCTCGGCGTCGCCTGCTCGCTCACAGAGCTCATAGACACCACATTTTGAGCGGTATCGACCGAGTCCGCACGGAAAGCGTCCACCGTTGGCGCGGCTCCCCGGCCGGGGCGGCGGGACCCGCCACCGCCCGTACGATGGAGCCATGTCCAAGACCGCGCAGCGCCGTGTCCTGCTCGCCGCCCCCCGGGGCTACTGCGCGGGAGTCGACCGCGCCGTGATCGCCGTGGAGAAGGCCCTGGAGCAGTACGGGGCGCCCATCTACGTCCGCAAGCAGATCGTCCACAACAAGTACGTGGTGCAGACCCTGGAGAAGAAGGGCGCGATCTTCGTCGACGAGACGGAGGAGGTGCCGCAGGGCGCGATCGTCGTCTTCTCCGCGCACGGCGTCGCCCCGTCCGTCCACGACGAGGCGCGGGCCGGGAAGCTCGCCACCATCGACGCGACCTGCCCGCTCGTCACCAAGGTGCACAAGGAGGCCGTGCGCTTCGCCGACGAGGGCTTCGACATCCTGCTGGTGGGCCACGAGGGCCACGAGGAGGTCATCGGCACCATGGGCGAGGCCCCGGACCGGATCCACCTGGTGGACGGTGCCGAGGATGTCGCCAACGTGCGGGTCCGGGACGAGTCCAAGATCGTCTGGCTGTCCCAGACCACCCTGTCCGTGGACGAGACTATGGCCACCGTCGGCGAGCTGAAGAAGCGCTTCCCCGCGCTGGTCAGCCCGCCCAGCGACGACATCTGCTACGCCACCCAGAACCGCCAGGTCGCGGTCAAGCAGCTGGCCGCGGAGACCGACCTGCTGATCGTGGTCGGCTCCAGGAACTCCTCCAACTCCGTCCGCCTGGTCGAGGTCGGCCTGGAGTACGGCGCCAAGGCCGCCCACCTGGTGGACTTCGCCGAGGAGATCCGCGAGGAGTGGCTGGAGGGCGTCACCACGGTCGGCCTGACCAGCGGCGCCTCGGTGCCGGAGATCCTGGTCGACGGCGTGCTGGAGTTCCTGGCCGCGCGCGGTTACGACACGGTCGAGACGGTCAAGACCGCCGAGGAGCACCTGACCTTCTCGCTGCCCAAGGAGCTGCGCCGCGACCTGCGCGCCGAGGCGGCGGGCAAGCTCTGACCCCACCCGGAAGGCCCGGCACCCCCGACGCGGGGCGCCGGGCCTTCCGCTGTGCACGCCCCGGCGCGCTCTCGTAGCTTTGTGCACAGGCTGTGGACAATCCACCGGCCGCGGACCGGCCCGGTCCGCGGCCGACGGCGGAGGGCGGACGTGATGACGGCGGTATTCGGCGTGGACATCGGCGGTTCGGGGATCAAGGGGGCGCCCGTCGACCTCGCCCGGGGCGCGCTCGTCGAGGAGCGCCACAAGGTGCTCACCCCGCAGCCGTCCGCGCCCGAGGCCGTGGTCGCCGCCGTCTGCGAGGTGGTCCGCCACTTCGACCACCGGGGCCCGGTCGGGCTGACCTTCCCCGGCGTGGTGGTCGACGGCCGCACCAGAACGGCGGCCAACGTGGACAAGGGCTGGATCGGCCTGGACGCGGCGGGCCTCTTCCGCGAGGCACTGGGGATGCCCGCGACCGTCCTGAACGACGCGGACGCGGCCGGCCTGGCCGAGCTGACGCACGGCGCCGGCCGGGGCGAGCCGGGCGTGGTCCTGGTGCTCACCTTCGGCACCGGCATCGGCAGCGCCCTGTTCGTGGACGGCACGCTGGTGCCCAACACCGAGCTGGGCCACCTGGAGCTGCGCGGCAAGGACGCCGAGCGCCGGGCCTCCTCGGCCGCCAAGGAGCGGCACGGGCTGGACTGGGAGCAGTGGGCCGGGCGGGTGGACGACTACCTGGACCTGGTGGAGAGGCTGTTCTCGCCGCACCTGATCGTGATCGGCGGCGGGGTGAGCCGCAAGCACGAGAAGTTCCTGCCGCTGCTGAGGGACCGCGAGGCGCGCGTGGTGCCGGCGGAGCTGCGCAACGACGCGGGCATCGTCGGGGCCGCCATGGCGGCGGCCCGGGCGGAGGGCTGAGCGGGCCGGGCCCCGGGCTCGGCACTCGGTCCTCGGCTCAGGCCTCGGGGCAGGGCGGCGTCAGCGGGAGCGGTGGATCCGGCGCTGGGCGACGAACCGCGCGAGCACGATCAGCACGGCCAGCCCGGTGCCGGAGAACAGCCACCCGGCCCGCAGCGCCAGCCCGGTCGCCAGCGAGACCACCTGGGCGGTGACGCCCGGGGAGCTCACCGGCTCGAGCAGCAGCAGCGCGAGGGCGAAGGCGATCGGTCCGCTGATCGGTGCGGCCAGCAGGTCGACGTAGCGCACCCGGACGGCCAACTGGAAGCAGACCACCAGGTAGCCGAGGCCGAACACCCAGCCCAGGCCGTCGAACAGCAGCCGGTCCACGCCGGCCACCGCGAGCGTCGCCAGGACGGCGACCACCCCGGTGCCGACGGCCGTCAGCCGGGCCCGCCGGCCGGTGCGCCGCCGCCCGTCCGACGGTTCCTCGCCGCGCTGCCCGGCCCCCGGCACGCGCAGGCGCAGCCGGGGGCTGGCCGGGGGCTCGGTGGCCGCCGGGCGCGGCCGGGAGCCGCGCCCGGCGGGGGCCCCGGCGCTCTCGGGGGGCCGGCCCGGGCCGGGGACGGCGGCTGCGGCCCGGCCGGTCGGCGGACGGCGTCTGGGCTCTGGCGGCTGGGTACGGATGCTCTGCTCCACCCGCCCAACGTACGGTCCGATCATCGCCACACTGTGTAATGGACCGTTCAGGTCTTGCCCCGTGTCTTTGGACGGAGTGGTGATGTGATCGTCATTCAGGTCGGCTGACCTGCTCGGACGAGCCGACGGGCGATGAGCGCCGGATCCGTACACGGGCTTCCCGCGGGGGGACAACATGACCGATTTCACGTTCGAACGGCTCGATCACGTCCGGCTCGACATCCCGGCCGGCGCCGAGGACGAGTGCCGGGCGTTCCCGGAGCCCGAGGCGGCGACCGAGGAGTGAGGCGGGGCGGGGGCTGCCCGTAGACTTGGGGGTCGGCCCGTACGGTGCCGACCCAACTCCTCCAAGCCCACGGGACTGCGCTTCATGTCGCTCACGATCGGAATCGTCGGCCTGCCGAACGTCGGCAAGTCGACCCTGTTCAACGCCCTGACCAAGAACGACGTGCTGGCGGCCAACTACCCGTTCGCCACCATCGAGCCGAACGTCGGCGTGGTCGGCGTCCCGGACGAGCGGCTGACCAAGCTCGCCGAGATCTTCGGCTCCCAGCGCATCCTCCCGGCGACCGTCGACTTCGTCGACATCGCCGGCATCGTGCGCGGCGCCAGCGAGGGTGAGGGCCTGGGCAACAAGTTCCTCGCCAACATCCGCGAGTCGGACGCGATCTGCCAGGTCGTGCGCGCCTTCACCGACCCGGACGTGGTGCACGTGGACGGCAAGGTGTCGCCCAAGGACGACATCGAGACCATCCACACCGAGCTGATCCTGGCCGACCTCCAGACCATCGAGAAGGTCCTGCCGCGGCTCCAGAAGGAGGCGCGCCTCAAGAAGGACACCGCCCCCGTGCTGGCCGCCGCCGAAGCCGCGCAGGCGGTCCTGGAGACCGGCAAGACCCTCTTCGAGGCGGGCTTCGACACCGCCCCGATCCGCGAGCTCCACCTGCTGACCTCCAAGCCCTTCCTCTACGTCTTCAACGTGGACGAGGACGAGCTGGCCGACGAGGACTTCAAGAACGCCCAGCGCGAGCTGGTCGCCCCGGCCGAGGCGATCTTCCTCAACGCCAAGATCGAGTCCGAGCTGATCGAGCTGGACGAGGCCGAGGCCCTGGAGCTGCTCCAGTCCATGGGCCAGGAGGAGCCCGGCCTCGCCACCCTCGCCCGGGTCGGCTTCGACACCCTGGGCCTCCAGACCTACCTGACGGCCGGCCCGAAGGAAGCCCGCGCCTGGACCATCAAGAAGGGCGCCACCGCCCCCGAGGCCGCCGGAGTCATCCACACCGACTTCCAGAAGGGCTTCATCAAGGCCGAGGTCATCTCCTTCGCCGACCTGGTCGAGACCGGCTCCATCGCCGAGGCCCGCTCCAAGGGCAAGGCCCGCATCGAGGGCAAGGAGTACGTCATGCAGGACGGCGACGTCGTGGAGTTCCGCTTCAACGTCTGATCGGTGACACGGCACGGCACTGCTGATCCGGCGAACGTGCAGGTCGGAGGGGGTCTGTTCCTTTCGGTTCAGACCCCTCGCCGCTCCTGTGCCGAGTTGGTGCCGACCTGGGGACACCCCTGATCACCCCTCGTCGGCGGTCCGGCGCCGACTTCGTGCTGACTCCGGCGACGCACGCCGGGTCACCGCTCTCGACCGGGTCTCCGTCGAGTTCCAGCAGGGCCAGTTCACCGCCATCATGGGACCGTCCGGATCGGGCAAGTCCACGTTGATGCAGTGTCTGGCCGGCCTGGACTCGCCCACCTCGGGCTCGGCCAGGATCGGCACGATGGAGCTGGCACGCCTCTCGGACCGGCTCGGCCACCGGCCCGGAGAGCTCTCCGGGGGGCAGCAGCAACGCGTCGCGTGGGCACGGGCGTTGGCGGGGCGCCCGGAGATCGTCTTCGCCGACGAGCCGACCGGCAACCTCGACACCCGCACGGGGGCCGAAGTCCTCTCCCTGCTCGGTCAGCTGGTCCGGGAGATGGGCCAGACGATCGTGATGGTCACGCACGACCCGGCCGCCGCGGCGTACGCGGACCGCGTGGTCTTCCTCGCCGACGGTCGCATCGTCGACGACCTCTGGCGGCCCGGAACGGGACAGCTCCTGGAGCGCATGAACCGGTTCGACGGCCCGCGGGGACCTCGGGGCCGTTGATCCCACTGTCAGAGCACGCCGCCGCGTCCGGCTGCCGTGGGGCCTCGGCCGGGTGCGCCCGGACACTGCGGACCGACTCGACGGCCGGGCGCGTACCCGTACCGGTCCGGGCCCGGAGCGGTACGGCGTTGCGGGGGTCAGGCGATGGTGACGGTGAGGAGGCCGTCGGGGGTGGTGGTGACGGTGACGGCGGTGAGGGTGTCGGCGTGGGCGTCCGGGTGGTGGGGGAGGGCGCGCGGGCCGATGCCGATGACGCGGACGCCGGCGGCCCTGGCGGCGGCGATGCCGGCGCCGGAGTCCTCGAAGGCGAGGCAGTCGGCGGGTGCGAAGCCGAGGGCGGCGGCGCCCTTGAGGAAGCCCTCGGGGTCGGGCTTGCTCGCGCCGACGGACTCGGCGGTGACCAGGACGGGCGGCAGCGGCAGGTCGGCGGCGGCCATCCGGACCCGGGCGAGCGGCTGGTCGGCGGAGGTGACCAGGGCGTGCGGGAGCCCGGCCAGCGAGGCGAGGAAGGCGGCGGCGCCGGGCACCGGGACGACGCCCTCGGTGTCGGCGCGCTCCTCGTCGAGCATCCGCTCGTTGTCGGCCAGGTTGAGCTCGGCCGGGCGCTCGGGCAGCAGGGCGGCCATGGTCGCGTGGCCCTGGCGGCCGTGGGCGACGGCGAGTACCTCGGCGGGGTCCAGGCCGTGCCGCCCGGCCCAGCGGCTCCAGCAGCGCTCGACCACGGCGTCGGAGTCGACGAGCGTCCCGTCCATGTCGAGGAGGACGGCGCGGGCGGTCAGGCGGACGGGGGTGGCGGGCACGGGGTGGCTCCTCGGGGAGTGCGGCGACGGGAGAGCCGGAGAACGCGAGCTCTTTGTTTCGAAATGATACAAAAGATCATCCGAGCAGGTGGGCGTTGACCGCCCGGGCCTCCTCGGCCAGCTCCGCCAGCTCCACCACCTCGACCTCGGCCGCCGTCAGCAGCGCGGTGCCCTGGCAGTCGGTGACGAACAGGTCCGGCTCGCGCCAGGCGACCACCACCCGCGGCACGCCCGCCGCGACGAGCAGCCGGGCGCACGGCGCCGGCCGCGAGGCGCGCTGCCCGCAGGGCTCCAGCGAGCTGTAGACGGTCGCCCCGCGCAGCCGCGGGTCGCCCGCCGGGAGCTTGGCCAGGGCCGCCTCCTCGGCGTGGTCGTGCGGGTCCGTCTCCCGGCTGTAGCCCTCCGCCAGCACCGTGCCGTCGGCGCCGACGATCACCGCGCCGACCGAGAAGGCCGTCTCCGACGGCGGGCAGCGGCGGGAGAGTTCGACGGCCCGGCGCAGGTGGTCGAGATCGGTGGACGCGGACTGGGTCACGGCGCGGGCTCCTTCGGGGCGTACCTGAGCAGGACGACGTCGCCCACGGTACGTGCCTCCAGCAGCCGCATCCGCCGGGCCGGCCCGCCCGGGAACGCGGCCGGGCGGACGAACCGCGGCGCCTCGGCCTGACCGACCAGCAGCGGGGCGACGGCCAGCTGGAGTTCGTCCGCCAGGCCCCGGGCCAGGAACTGGGTGTGCACGCCCCCGCCGCCCTCGACCATCAGCCGGCGCACCCCGCGGGCGCCCAGGTCGTCCAGCACCGCGCCGAGGTCCACCGTCTCGCCCACCGCGACCACCTCGGCCAGCCCGTCCAGCCGGGGTCGCAGCACTGCCGCCCCGCGGTCCGTGGTGTACGCGAGCCGGGCGCCGCCGGTGTGCCAGAAGCGCAGGCCGGCGTCGAGGTCGCCGCTCGCGCTGAGGGTCACCTTCAGCGGGTACTCGGGCCGGCCCGCCGCCAGCCGGGCCTCCCGGCGCCCGGGGTCGTTGACCAGCAGTCGGGGGTTGTCGACGCGCAGCGTGTTGCCGCCGACCAGGATCGCGTCGGCGGCGGCGCGCTCCTCGTCGACCCGGTCGAAGTCGGCGGCGTTGGAGAGCAGCAGCCGGTCGGGGGAGGCGTCGTCGAGGTGGCCGTCGAGCGAGACGGCGGCGCTCAGCAGGACGAAGGGGCGCGGGCCGGGCATGGGCGGGGACCGTTCTGTCGGAGGCGCCTCCACGGTACGGCGGCCGGGAGCCGGTCGGGCGGACCGGGTCCGTGGGGGTCGGAATGTGAGACGGATCTTCTCGCGATGCGGGACGGGGAGTAGCGTCGGGGAGCACCGGGACCGACCACATCCAGGGGGACCTCATGACCGGACCGCGGCCCGCCGCCGTCTACACCCACGGCCACCAGGAGGCCGTGCTGCGCTCGCACCGCTCCCGCACCGCCGCCGACTCGGCCGGCTACCTGCTGCCCGAACTGCGGCCCGGGCAGGCCCTGTTGGACGTCGGCTGCGGGCCCGGCACGATCACCGCGGACCTGGCCGGGCTGGTCGGCCCGCAGGGGCGGGTGGTGGCCGTGGACACCTCCGCCGAGGTGCTGGAGCAGGCCGCCGGACACGCCGCCGGCCGGGGCCTGGCCAACGTCGTCTTCGAGCGCGCCGACGTCCACCGACTGCCCTACCGGGACGGCGAGTTCGACGTGGTGCACGCCCACCAGGTGCTCCAGCACGTGGCCGACCCGGTGGCCGCGCTGCGCGAGCTGCGGCGGGTGACGGCGCCGGGCGGCGTGGTCGCGGTCCGCGACGTCGACTACACCTCGATGACCTGGTTCCCGGAGGTCCCCGCGCTGGACCGGTGGCTGGAGCTGTACCGACGGACCGCCCGCGCCAACGGCGGCGAGCCGGACGCCGGCCGACGGCTGCTGTCCTGGGCCCGCGCGGCCGGCTTCACCGAGGTCACCGCGAGCGCCTCCACCTGGACGTTCGCGACGCCCGAGCAGCGCGCCTGGTGGGGCGGGATGTGGGCGGACCGGGTGACGGGCACCGCACTGGGCCGGACGGCCGTCGGGCTGGGCCTCGCGGACCGGGACGAGCTGGACCGGATCGCGGACGGCTGGCGGGAGTGGAGCGCCGCCGGGGACGGCTGGTTCTCGATGCTGCACGGCGAGATCCTGGCCCGCGGCTGAGCCGGCGGAAGGCGGGCCGGAAAGAGTGGACGGACGTTCGGAAAGATCGGGTAAAGTCGCGCGACCGTTCAGATTCGGGCCCGTTCGGGTCCGAGCCATGGTGCCGAGCGCCGAGCCGATGCCCGTTCCGGCGGGGTGGGGGAGTCCACGTGTCCAAGCCTGAGACCGAGCCGCCCGTCCTGGGGCCGGAGGCGGAGACTGCAGTGGCGGCGGAAACGGAAACGGAAACGGAAACGGAAACGGAAACGGCGCCGGAGACGCCGGCAGCCGGGCAGGACCCGCGAGTGGACTTCCGCAAGGACACCGCCGAGTCCGGAGCCGAGCCCGCCCCGGCCGGAGCCGAGCCCGCCCCGCCCGCCGACCCCTGGGCCGCACCCGACCTCTCCGCCGGCCCGCCTGCGACCCCGCCCACCGCTCCCGCCCCCGCCCCCGCCCCCGGCCCGGGCCCGACCGAGGCATCGACCGCGGCCCCGGCCCCGCAGGCCGTCCCGCCGTCGGCCGCCCCGCCCCAGCCGCCGCACCCGCTGCCCGCCGGCGGCTGGGCCTCCGTCACCCCCGCCGCCCAGTCCGGCTTCCAGCCGGGCAACCCGTACGCCCCGACCCACGGCCCGGTCCCGGCCGGCGCCCCGCTCCCCGGATTCG
Source organism: Kitasatospora sp. NPDC048298 (assembly GCF_043201465.1). Lineage (NCBI taxonomy): Bacteria > Bacillati > Actinomycetota > Actinomycetes > Kitasatosporales > Streptomycetaceae > Kitasatospora > Kitasatospora sp. NPDC048298. The sequence continues at coordinate 389,980 of NZ_JBICYZ010000002.1, read as the reverse complement.
CCCCGGGGTTCGCGCCAGGTCCCGGCCCCGCCCCGACCAACGGCTTCGCCGTCGGCTCCCTGGTCACCGGCCTGCTCCTGGTGGCCCCGGTGGCCCTGGTGTTCGGCATCCTCGCGCTGGCCCAGATCAACCGCCGCAAGGAGCGCGGCACCGGCATGGCGGTGACCGGCCTGGTGCTGGGCACGGTCGGCACGGTGCTGCTGGCCCTGATGCTCGGTGCGGCCGACTTCAGCTCGGCGCGGGCCGGCCGCTACGGCCAGGCCCCGAAGGCGCCGGCCGGCTCGGTGCACTGGTCGGACCTCAAGGCCGGCGACTGCTACGACTCGCCCGAGGACGGTTCGACGGTCGACGGGAACGGCGACGCGAAGGTGTACTGGGTGAACCGGGTGGCCTGCGCCAAGCCGCACCACGGCGAGGTGGCGGGCACCGCCGACCTCCCGGACAGGGCCGGCCCGTACCCGGGCGAGGACGTGGTCCGCAAGATGTCCGTCCGGCTGTGCCGCACGGTGCTGGACTCCTACGCGCTCGACCAGTGGGCCGTCCCGGACGGCATGGACGACGTCTACCTCTACCCGACCGCGAAGAACTGGGCGGCCGGCGACCGGTACGTCACCTGCGCCTTCGAGGACGCCGAGGACCGGCACCAGGGGACGGTCCGCACCGACCGGAGCCGCCTGACCGCGCCGCAGCTGGCCTACCTGGAGGCCGCCCGGAGCTTCAACGACGACTACCTGGACGAGCCGGAGCGGGAGGTCTCCGAGGCCGAGGCCGACTACCGGGCCTGGGCCCGCCGGGTGGCCTCCGCCTCCCGGACCCAGGCGGCGGTGCTGGGCCGGACGGGGGTGGCCTGGCCGCTCGACGTCCAGCCGATGATCGCCAAGCTGGCCGAGGCCAAGGCGCAGGCGGCCGCCGCCTGGGACGCCGCGGCCTCCGGCACCGACCTGGCGGGTGACCTCCGCCGGGCCAGGGCGGCGGAGGCCAGGTCGGCCCCGACGATCCTGGAGATCCGCCGCGGGCTGGGCCTGTCGACCGGCGAGCAGGTGCCCGACTTGCGGGTCTGAGCGGCCGCGCATCCGGTTACCGGGCGTTGACCTCGCCCGTACCTGCCGGTAACCCGCCGACCGTACGGTCGTGAGCGCGTCCACGGCGCGTCCCCGGCCCGACCCCCACGCGAGCCGGGGACCGTCCCGTCCCGGGATGGTCCCGGTACCCTCCCGCCATGGGCACCCACCGGGTCATGCGGCAGGACGACAACGGCAACCGCTTCGTGGTCGCCAAGGACCTCGACCCGGCCGAGGCCCGACGGCTGGCCGCCGAGTTCGAGGCCCGCGGCCACAAGCAGATGTACTGGGTCGAAGCGGACGGGGAGGCCCGGCCGGAAGCGGCGGACGGGACGGTCCGCAACGCCTGAACCCGTAGGGTCGGGGCCATGGACGCGACCCACGCCAGTCACCCGGCTCCCGACGGCTCCGACACCCCCGCCGCCCCTGCCGCGCCCCGGATCGTGGTCGGCGGCGCGCTGGTGCGCGGCGGCCGGGTGCTCGCCGCCCGGCGCAGCGCGCCCGAGTCGGTGGCCGGCCGGTGGGAGTTCCCCGGCGGGAAGGCCGAGCCCGGCGAGACCGAGGCGCAGGCGCTGGAGCGGGAGCTGCTGGAGGAGCTCGGCGTCCGGGCGCGCGCGCTGACCCGGCTGCCGGGCGCGTGGGCCGTGCGCCCCGGCCTGGAGCTGCACTTCTGGGCCGCCGAATTGCTGGCCGGTGAGCCGAGCGCACTGGAGGACCACGACGCGCTGCGCTGGCTGGGCCCGGAGGAGCTGGACGCCGTGGACTGGATCGACCACGACCGTGACGTGCTGCCGCATGTCGCACGGCTGCTCACGGGTGCCCCGGCGCGGGCCGTGGACGGCGTGTCGGCGGTCGGCGACGCGCCGTCCTCCGAGTAGGTCAATCGGACAAGACGACCTAGGCGCCGGGATAGCCTGGGTGCTGCTGGGTATGTCACTTTTCGGCACTATTCGTCACCATCGGTGAGCCGTCCCCAGCCGGCGACGCCGATCCCGACCAGAGCCGGAGGCCCCGTCGGTGTCGAGTTCCGGGAACGGCGGCGGGGGAGAGCGGCGGGCAGGCTCCGCGGGGAGCGCCGCCGCCCGCGCCCGACTGCGCCGCGCCGCCCGTCCTGCCGCCCCCCAGCCTCCGGCCGGCCGCCGCCGCGGCGGCACCGTCGAGGCCGCCGGCACCGCCACCCCCACCGCCGCGCGGCCCCACCAACCGGCCCCGACCCTGGCGGTGGCCGAGCCGGCTCCCCGGCCCGGCGGCCTGCGCAGCCGTCCCGGACGGCCGTTCCCCGGCGGGTCCGCCGACGCCCCGGGGGGCTCCGGCACGCCCGCCGAGGGCCTGCTGGACATGCTCAAGGTCGCCATCGCGATCCTGGACACCGCGGGCCGGGTGGTGCTCTGGAGCCCGGCCGCCGAGGAACTGCTGGGCTGGCCGAACGAGCTGCTGGTCGGCCGCCGGATCGACGAGCTGATCCCCGACCGGGAGCAGGTCGCCCGGATCCGGGCCGCGATCCAGTCCACCCTGCGGGACGGCCGCTGGGCCGGCCACGCCGAACTGCTCGACCGGGACGGCCTGGCCGTCGCCATGGACGCCCGGATCTCCCTCCTGGTGGACGGCGACGGCACCCCGTTCCTCCAGGTCAACATGGCCGAGGCGGCCGCCGTCCAGGCCGTCGAGCGGGACCTCGCGGTGCGCGACGCGCTGTTCGAACAGTCCCCGCTGGGCATCGCCATCATGGACACCGACCTGCGCTACACCGCCGTCAACCGGACCCTCGCCGAGATGAACGGCGTCGCCCCGGACGGCCACGTCGGCCGGACCACCGGCGAGACCCTGCCGGAGCGGGCGGCCGACGAGATCACCGCCATCCAGCGCCAGGTGCTGGCCACCGGCGAGCCGGTCATCGACGTCACCCTGGCCTCCCCGGTCACCACCCGGGCCGGCTACCGCTCGATCTCCTACAGCCGGATGACCGACCGCTCCGGCCGGGTGCTCGGCATCTCCGGCACCGTGATGGACGTGACCGAGCGTTACCGGGCGGTGGCCAAGGTCGAGCACGCCCGGCGCCGGCTCTCGCTGCTCAACGAGTTCGGCTCCCGGGTCGGCGACCTGCTGGACGCCTCCCGGATCGCCCAGGAGCTGGCCGGCTCGGTCGTCCCCCGGCTGTCCGACCACTCGGCGGTGATCCTGCTCCAGGCCGTCGCGCACGGTGACGACCTGCCCCGGCACGGGCACGACCGGCGCACCTCGCTGCTCCAGCTCGGCACCGCCTCCGTCCAGGACGGCCCCGAGGTGGACGTGATGCTGCGCCGCGGCGCCCGGATCACCTTCGCCGAGGACTCCGTCTGCGGCCGGGTGCTGCGCACCGGCGTGCCCGAGCTGGTCTCCGGCGCCGACCAGCTGGACGACGTCACCTACCCGGGCGACCCGAAGATGCAGGCCGCCCGGGACCTCGGCGTGCACTCGATGCTGGTCGTGCCGCTGCGCGCCCGCGGCATCGTGATCGGCCTGCTGCTGATCAGCCGGGCCGGCTACCGCGAGGGCTTCGACCGGGACGACCTGGCCTTCACCGTCGAGCTGGCCGACCGGGCCGGCAGCTCACTGGACAACGCCCGCCTCTACGCCCGCGAGCGCACCGCCGCGCTCACCCTCCAGCGCACCCTGCTCCCGCAGCAGGTCCCGCAGCCCACCGGCGTCGAGGTCGCCTACCGGTACGTGCCCGGCAGCAGCGGCACCGAGGTCGGCGGCGACTGGTTCGACGTCATCCCGCTGCCCGGCGACCGCACCGCGCTGGTGGTCGGCGACGTGATGGGCCACGGCCTGCGGGCCGCCGCCACGATGGGGCGGCTGCGCACCGCCGTCCGGGTGCTGGCCGCCCTCGACCTGCCGCCGGACGTCCTGCTGCGGCACGTCCACGAGCTGGCCGACGACCTCGCCCAGGGCCCGGACGAGGCGCTGCTGGCTACCTGCGTCTACGCGGTGTTCGACCCGGCGACGGCCCGGCTCACCGTCGCCAAGGCCGGCCACATCCCGCCGGTGCTGGTGGCGCCGGGCGGGAACGCCGCGGAGCCGACCCGCACCGGCGGCCCGCTGCCCGGCGGCGTCGGCCACATCCTCGACCTGCCCTCCGGCGCCCCGCTCGGGGTGGGCGGAGTCCCGTTCGAGTCGGTCGAACTGAAGATCCCCGAGGGCAGCCTGCTGGCGCTGTGCACCGACGGCCTGGTGGAGTCCCGGGACAAGGACCTGGACGTCGGCCTCGGCCGGCTGGTCACCGTGCTCCAGGAGCCGCACGCCTCCATCCAGGCCGCCTGCGAGGCGGTGCTGGACACCATGGAGCAGGGCCGGGAGCCGGACGACGTCGCCCTGCTGCTGGCCCGGCTCGGCCACGGCCAGGCCGGCACCCCGACGGCGGGCTGGACCCTCCCGGCCGAGCCCACCGCCGTCTCCCGGGCCCGCCGGCTGGTCCGCGCCACGCTCCTCGAGTGGGGCGTCGAGGAGCTCACCGACATCGGCGAGCTGCTGGTCAGCGAGCTGGTCACGAACGCCGTCCGGTACGCCAGCGCCCCCATCGGGGTGCGGCTGACGCTCGGTGAGACGCTGCTGGTCGAGATCTCCGACCCACTGCCCGACCCGCCCCGGGAGCGGCACGCGGCCGTCGCCGACGAGGGAGGGCGCGGCATCGAACTGGTCCACCGGCTGGCACTGCGCTGGGGCGCCCGGGCCGAGGGCGTCGGCAAGGTGGTCTGGTTCGAGCAGGCGCTGCCGGGTAGTGAGCCGGATGGATCGTGATCGGAGCGAACAGCAGGGGAGCGGTGTCGAACATGCCATCGGGCGCCCGGGGGGAGCGCGCGCTCCGGAAGGGGGCGCGAGCGTGGCATTGTGGTTGCGCGGGCGGTAGGACAAAAACCTTCGCCCGATCTGATGTTGTGATGTTGAGGGCGTGTGAACGTACCCCTCGATGATGAATACTCGGTCTTCTCGACATCCGGACGGTCGCGGGTTGGAGGGGTCGGTCCGTTGAACAGCACTCCGGCGCGGAGCGCGTCGCCGAGCAGCAGCGGTCATGCCGCCGTGCCCGGACAGGCCGGGTCCGCGCACCTGCCCGTACGGGACGGCGCGGCCGCGGGCCGCGGCCACCGCCCCGCCGACCGGGACCGGTCCTGGGGTGGCAACGACCCCGGCTCGATCTACGACTACATCCGGGTCGCCACCTTCGCGATCGGCCCCGACGGGCGGATCAGCCAGTGGAGCGAGCGCGCCGCCGAGTTCTTCGGCATCCCGGCCGCCGAGGCCGTCGGAGCCGACCCGATCGCCACCTTCGTCCCCCGCGAGCTCTGGCAGCGCGGCCGCGCCCGGCTGGAGCGCACCCTGGCGGGTGAGGAGTGGGTCGGCACCACCCCGTACCGGGACGCCGACGGCGGCGAGGGCCTCGCCGAGCTCTACCTGATGCCGGACAGCTCGCTGCCCACCGCGGGCGCCACCTGTCTGGCCGTCGACCTCGGGCGGCTGCGCCGGATCGAGACCGACCTGGCCGCCTCCGAGGCCGTCTTCGGGCAGACGCCCACCGGCTTCGTGCTGTTCGACGACCGGCTGCGGCTGCAGCGGGTCAACGACGCCTTCGCCTCCGGGATGGGCCTGGTCCCCACCGACCTGGAGGGCCTCACCCCGCACGACCTCTTCCCGCCGTCCGAGGCCGACCGGCTCACCGCCGCCCTGCGCAAGGTCCTGGCCACCGGCGAGCCCGTCTTCGACCTGCGCTTCCACGGCGCCGTCCCGACCCGCGAGGGCAACCGGCTCTGGGCCGTCTCGCTGTACCGCCTGAACGGCGTCGCCGGGCAGACCATGGGCGTCGCCGGGCAGGTCTCCGACGTCACCAGCCGGCACGTCGCCGAGCGCGAGGCCGACGGCGTGCGCCGCAACCTGGCCCTGCTCAACGAGGCCAGCGCGCACATCGGCTCCACGCTCGACCTGGAGACCACCGCCAAGGAGCTGCTGGACGTCGTCGTCCCGCCGTTCTGCGACCTCGCCACCGTCGACCTGTACACCGCGCTGCTCTCCGGCGAGACCGTGCCCAGCGCGGGCCGGCTCGGCGACACCGTGCTCACCGACGGCAGTGGCGAACTGCGCCGGGTCGCCGTCTCCAGCGTGGTCGGCGGCGCCTCCTCGGTGCTCGGCTCGGTCACCGGCCTGCCGATCGCCGAGGCCGGCGGCACCCTCTGCTACCCGCGCCGCTCCCCGCACGCCCGGGCGCTGCGCACCGGCCGCAGCGTCGTCCCCGAGCCAGGACGCGACCCGCTGCTGCGCTCCACCCTGATCGTCCCGCTGGTCGCCCGCGACCAGGTGCTCGGCCTCGTCCAGCTCTCCCGGGCGATCGGCAGCGAGCCCTTCGACGCCCGCGACGTCGCGATCGCCGAGGAGCTGGTCGCCCGCGCCGCCGTCTGCATCGACAACGCCCGGCTCTACCGGCGCGAGCACGAGCGGGCGCTGATCCTCCAGCGCAGCCTGCTGCCCCCGGGCAACCCGGCCGCCAGCGGCCTGGAGATCGCCTGCCGCTACCTGCCCAGCAACAACAACACCGAGGTCGGCGGCGACTGGTTCGACGTCATCCCGCTGCCCGGCAACCGCACCGCGCTGGTCATCGGCGACGTGATGGGCCGCGGTCTGCGCGCCGCCGTCGCGATGGGCCAGCTGCGCACCGCCGTCCGCACCCTGGCGATGCTCGACCTCGACCCGGCCGAGGTGCTCACCGCCCTGGACGAGATCGCCCGCGGCCTCGGCGACGACTCGGTCCCGGCCGGCCCGCCCACCCCGTACGGTCGGCTCACCTCGACCGCCGACGAGGAGGCCCGCGAGGTCTACCTCGCGACCTGCGTCTACGCGGTCTACGACGCCGTCACCCGCCGCTGCCTCTTCGCCAACGCCGGCCACCTGCCGCCCGTGCTGCTCAGCCCCGGCGAGGGCTCCCGGATGCTCGACGTGCCGCCCGGCCTGCCGCTCGGCGTCGGCGGCGAGCCCTTCGAGGAGGTCGAGCTGACCCTCCCGGACGGCGCCGTGCTCGCCCTCTACACCGACGGCCTGGTGGAGAGCCGCAAGCACCAGCTGGACGAGGGCCTGCGGGCCTTCCGCTCCGCGCTCTCCGACGAGGGCAAGGGGCTGGAGGACCTCTGCGACCACGTGCTCGGCGAGCTCAACCCGCACCACGGCGAGGACGACATCGCCCTGCTGATGGCCAAGGTGCACGCCTTCCCCGACGACGCCGTCGGCAACTGGTTCCTGCCGCCCGAGCCCACCTCGGTGGCCAAGGCCCGGGAGCTGGCGTGCAGCTGGCTGCTCTCCCGGGGGCTGGAGGAGCTGGTCGACACCACCGAGCTGCTGGTCAGCGAGCTGGTCACCAACGCGCTCAAGCACGGCCGGGGCGAGATCCGGCTGCGGCTGCTGCGCGAGCGCAGCCTGGTCTGCGAGGTCTGGGACGACGGCTACGCCCAGCCCCGGCAGCGGCGCGCCCAGGAGACCGACGAGGGCGGGCGCGGCCTGCAGCTGGTCAGCCTGCTGGCCGAGCGCTGGGGCAGCCGGCGCACGCCCAAGGGCAAGATCGTCTGGTTCGAGCTGGCGCTGTAGTCATCGGAAACGGTGGGCCGGACGGGTGCAGTCGCCCGGCGGCCCGCCGTGTCGGCACGGTCCCGGGGCCCCGGGCGGCGTTCGATGGCCGCCATGCGCGTCCGCCAGCTCACCGCCGCAGCCGCCGCGCTGCTGCTCGCCGCCGGTCTCGGCGGCTGCTCCGACGACTCGGGGCCCGCCCACACACCCGCCCCCGTGCCCGTCCCGGCCGATCCCACCGCCACCACCGGGGACGTCGGGCCCGCCGACCGTGCCGCCGTCCGGGACGGCGGCACGCTGCGCTGGGCCGTGGACGGTGTCCCGGCCACGCTGAACGTCTACCAGGGCACGGCCAACGCCGACTCGGCGCTGCTCGCCCACGCCCTGTACCCCTCGCTGTTCCGGCCCGACGAGCACGGCCGGCTCGTCCCCGACCCGGACTACCTGGCCGGAGCCGAGTCCACCCCGCCCGGGCCGGGCCCGCAGGTGGTGACGTACCGGCTCAACCCGAACGCCGTCTGGAACGACGGCACCCCGGTCTCGGCCGCCGACCTCGACGCCCAGCGGACCGCGCTGTCCGGCCTGGACCCGGCGTACGGGGGCGCGCGGGCGGTCGGGTACGACGCCATCGACTCGGTCACCCAGGGCGCCGACCCGTCCGAGGTGCGGGTGACCTTCCGGCGGCCGTACGCCGACTGGCGCTCGCTGTTCGGCCCGCTCTACCCGGCCGCCGAGACGGCCACCCCGGCCGCGTTCGGCCGACCGCTGACCGGAGGCGGGCCGAGCGCCGGGCCGTACACCGTCGCCCGGTACGACGCCGAGGACGGGACGGTCAGTGTGGTGCGCAGCCCGCTCTGGTGGGGCGACCCGCCGAAGGCCGACCGGATCGACTTCCTCGCCGCGCCGCCCGAGCAGCGACTGGACGCGCTGGACCAGGACCGGCTGGACATCGCCCCGCTCACCGCGGCCGTGGACCGGGCGGTCCCGGTCCCGGACGCCGACGCCACCGCCGCCGCCTCGGCCTCCCCCTCCGTCGCGCCGCCGCCCGCGGCCGCGCCCGAGGCGGCGGCACTGGCGCTGCACCGGGCCGAATCGCTGCCCGGCGTCACCGTGCACCGGGCCGCCGCGGCCTCGCTCACCCAGCTCACCCTCAACGCCGCGCGCGGCCCGCTGACCGACCCGCTGGTGCGCCGCGCCCTCACCCGGGCCGTCGACCGGCAGCGGATCGCCGACGCCGCGCTCACCCCGCTCGGCCTGCCCGCCGCGCCGCTGGGCAGCCACCTGCTCGCGGGTGACCAGGAGGGCTACCGGGACAACAGCGGCGCGGCCGGTCCGGGGGACCCGGGCCGGCTGCTGGACGAGGCGGGCTGGAAGCGGCCCGGCGGCGGGGGCACCCGGACCAAGGGCGGCAAGCCGCTCTCCCTCTCGATGCTCGTCCCGGCCGGTTCGGCGACCGCCAAGCGCACCGCCGACGCGCTCACCGCCGGCCTCGCGGACGCCGGGATCGCGGTGCAGCAGGTGCCCGCGCCCGCCGACTCCTTCGTCGGGGAGCACCTGGCCGCCGGGGACTACGACCTCGCGCTGCTCACCTGGCCGGCCGGCCCCAGCCCGGCGATCGAACAGCGCCCCGCCTACGCCAAGCCCCGGCCCGACCCCGACGGGGTGCCCGAGCCGGGCGGCAACTTCGGCCGCAGCGGCACCGAGGAGATCGACCGACTGTTCGAACGGGCGGCCACCGAGCCGGACCAGGCGGCCCGGCTGGACCTGCTCCAGCAGGCGGACGTACGGATCTGGGAGCTCGGGCACTCGGTGCCGCTCTACCAGCGGCCGGAGCTGGTCGGGGTCAGGACCGGGGTGCTCGGCGCGGGCGCGTACGGCTTCGGGTGGCCGCGCTTCCAGGACGTGGGCTGGAGCGAACCGGACACCGGGCAGGACTAGGGCCGCAGCTCCCGGGCGAAGCGGCGCAGGGCGTCGGTGAAGGCCTCCGGGGCGTCGAAGTTGGCGAGGTGCCGGGCCCGGGGCACCAGCTCGATCCGGGCCCGCCCGTGCGAGTGGGCGGCGGCGAAGGCGCGCTCGCCGGAGCGGAAGGCCGAGTCCTTCTCCCCGTTCAGGATCAGCACCGGGGCCTCGACCCGGCGCAGGACGCCGGGCTCGAAGCGGCCCAGCACCGAGGCCCAGGCGGCGGGCAGGGCCTCGAAGCCGTACCCGGCGCGGATCGTCTCCGCGACCACCCGCGCCGGGTAGAGCCGGCGCAGCAGCCCGTCGTTCCACCGGGACAGCCGCGCGGCCGGGACGCGCGGCACCAGCGCGCCGACCGCCCGGTACGGGACCGCCCAGCGCCCCCGGGTGTCGGCGCTCGCGCCGGCCAGCACCAGCCCGCGCAGCAGTTCGGGCCTGCGCAGGGCGAACTCCAGCGCGACGTACCCGCCCAGCGAGTGCCCGACCACCAGCGCGGGCCCGCCGCCCAGCTCCTCCACCCCCGCGGCGACGCTCGCGCAGGCGGCCGTCAGGCTCCACGGCTCGCCGCGCCGGGTGCCGTGCCCCGGCAGGTCGACGGCCACCACCGGGAACTCCTCCCGCAGCGCCGCCAGCTGCGGGCTCCACTGCCCCGCGCTGAAGCGGGTGCCGTGCACCAGGACGATCGGGACACTCATCGGGCCACCTCCGCGGGCTCCGGCATGCGTTCGACATCGGAGATCCGGCGCAGCCGGGCCCCGGGCCGTCGGATCACGAACGGAAGACTGTCGGAGCACGGCCGGTCGGTGAAGGGTGTGTGACCCACCTGTGATCTTGATCCCGCCGGACCAGCTCGTTTCCGCCCACCTCCGCCCTTCCCCGTACGATAGGAGGAAGCCGCGGCATGGCCATGTGCCCGGCGGGTGGACCGGTAGTAGCAGGCGGAACGGGCGGCGGCGATCGACAGGGATCGCAAGTGCGCGTCACGCAGCCGGGCGCCGCAACCCACGATTCCGGGAGAATTCGCAAGGCATGCCCACGCGCAACGACATCCGTAACGTCGCCATCGTCGCCCACGTCGACCACGGCAAGACCACGCTGGTCGACGCCATGCTCAAGCAGGCCGGCGCCTTCGCCGCCCACCAGCAGCTCGATGACCGGATGATGGACTCCAACGACCTGGAGCGCGAGAAGGGCATCACCATTCTCGCGAAGAACACCGCGGTCAAGTACCACCCCAAGGATGGTGGCGCGCCGATCACCATCAACATCATCGACACCCCGGGCCACGCCGACTTCGGTGGCGAGGTCGAGCGCGGTCTGTCGATGGTGGACGCGGTCGTCCTGCTGGTCGACGCCTCCGAGGGCCCGCTGCCGCAGACCCGCTTCGTGCTGCGCAAGGCGCTCTCCCAGCGCCTGCCGGTCATCCTCTGCATCAACAAGACCGACCGTCCGGACTCCCGGATCGACGAGGTCATCAACGAGACCTACGACCTGTTCCTGGACCTGGACGCGGACGAGGAGCAGATCGAGTTCCCGATCGTCTACGCCTGCGCGCGTGACGGCGTCGCCTCGCTGACCAAGCCGGAGAACGGCACCGTTCCCGCGGACAGCACCAACCTGGAGCCGTTCTTCTCCACCCTGCTGGAGCACGTCCCGGCCCCCAGCTACGACGAGGACGCCCCGCTCCAGGCCCACGTCACCAACCTGGACGCCGACAACTTCCTCGGCCGCATCGCGCTGCTCCGCGTCGAGCAGGGCGAGCTGCGCAAGGGCCAGACCGTGGCCTGGATCAAGCGCGACGGCTCGATCCAGAACGTCCGCATCTCCGAGCTGCTGATGACCGAGGCGCTCACCCGCAAGCCGGCCGAGGTGGCCGGCCCCGGTGACATCTGCGCCGTCGCCGGTATCTCCGACATCATGATCGGCGAGACCCTGGCCGACCCGGAGAACCCGATCGCGCTGCCGCTGATCACGGTGGACGAGCCGGCCATCTCGATGACCATCGGCACCAACACCTCCCCGCTGGTCGGCCGTGGCGGCAGCGGCAAGGGCGCGGACGCCAAGTCCGGCGCGGGCAAGGTCGACCGCAAGGTCACCGCCCGCCAGGTGAAGGACCGCCTGGACCGCGAGCTGATCGGTAACGTCTCGCTGCGCGTGCTGGACACCGAGCGTCCGGACGCCTGGGAGGTGCAGGGCCGCGGTGAGCTGGCGCTGGCCATCCTGATCGAGACCATGCGCCGCGAGGGCTTCGAGCTGACCGTCGGCAAGCCGCAGGTGGTCACCAAGGAGGTCAACGGCAAGACCCACGAGCCGGTCGAGCGCCTCACCGTGGACGTGCCCGAGGAGCACATGGGTGCCGTCACCCAGCTCATGGGCGTCCGCAAGGGCCGCATGGACAACATGTCCAACCACGGCTCGGGCTGGGTCCGGATGGAGTTCGTCGTCCCGTCCCGCGGCCTGATCGGCTTCCGGACCGAGTTCCTCACCAACACCCGCGGCACCGGCATCGCCCACTCGATCCACGAGGGCCACGAGCCGTGGTTCGGCCAGCTGACCACCCGCAACAACGGCTCGCTGGTCGCCGACCGCTCCGGTGTGGTCACCGCCTTCGCGATGACCAACCTCCAGGAGCGCGGCGTGCTCTTCTGCGACCCGGGCACCGAGGTGTACGAGGGCATGATCGTCGGTGAGAACTCGCGCTCCGACGACATGGACGTGAACATCACCAAGGAGAAGAAGCTCACCAACATGCGTTCCTCGAACGCGGACGTGGCCGAGTCGATCGTCCCGCCGCGCAAGCTCTCGCTGGAGCAGTCGCTGGAGTTCTGCCGCGAGGACGAGTGCATCGAGGTGACCCCGGAGACGGTTCGCATCCGTAAGGTCGTTCTCGACGCGAAGGACCGCGGCCGCACCGCCTCGCGCGCCAAGAAGGTGTGATCCGGACGCACTGAACGGCCATTGGCCGGAATGATTCGCCCCCCTTTCCCATGGAGAGGGGGGCGAACTTTTTCAACTACTCCAAGTTGTCGGGGCCGCTATTCACGGAATAGCGCTCATCACACCCGGGTGTCCGCTGAGCGGACGTGACAGTTCGTCATCCGTGACGACTGTCCGTTTGGTGCCTGTCTGGCTATGTCTCAAATGTCCGGTTTTCGAAACTTACCGACTGTTCATGTGACCTAATTGAGATCGTCACTGGTCACTTTCGTGTCCGTGCGTGACGGATAGTGGGTGCAGTCAGGCTCGGGTCAAGGGTGAACGCGCAGGGGTGCGCGCCGAAACCACGAGCGCGGACGGCACAGCGGGCCCGGTGACCACCGTTCCGCGATGCCCTCCTCGTTGCAACGTCGAATTCAGGAGGCACACCGATGCGCGGTGCGAGCCAGGCCAAGTGGGTTGTCGCAGCTGTTGCTGTCGCCCTCGCTGCGACTGCGTGCAGCAGCAGCGACTCCTCCGGGGGTAGCTCCGAGGGCGGTGCGGTCAACGCCGCCGCCAGCTTCAGCTACCAGAGCGGTGAGCCGCAGCGTCCGCTCCAGCCGGCCAACGCCAACGAGAACATCGGCGGCCGTATCGTCAAGGAGCTCTTCAAGGGCCTCGTCGACTACGACCCCGCGACCGGTGCGCTGCGCAACCAGGTGGCCGACAAGATCGAGACCACCGACGCCAAGAACTACACCGTCACGCTGAAGTCCGGCTGGACCTTCCACGACGGCACCCCGGTCACCGCCGCGTCCTTCGTCAAGGCCTGGAACTGGTCGGCCAACACGAAGAACAACCAGATCAACTCGTCCTGGTTCTCCGACATCGTCGGCTACGACGCCGTCCACCCGGAGAAGGGCGACCCGACGGCCACCGAGATGTCCGGCCTGAAGATCGTCGACGACACCCACTTCACCATCGAACTGACCAGCCCCGTCTCGTACTTCACGTACAAGCTCGGCTACGCGGCCTTCTCCCCGCTGCCCGAGGGCTTCTTCTCCGACCCGGCCGGCTACGGCCAGAAGCCGGTCGGCAACGGCCCCTACAAGTTCGTCTCGTGGGAGCACAACAAGGCCATCACCGTCCAGACCTTCGACAAGTACGCGGGCACGGACAAGCCGAAGAACGGCGGAATCGTCTTCCGCAACTACAGCGCCGGTGAGGCCGCGTACAAGGACCTGATGTCCGACACCCTGGACGTCCTGGACCAGGTCGACTCGACCGACCTCCCGAAGTACAAGGACGACCTGGGCAAGCGCGCCGTCGACCAGGCTCAGGGCGCCATCCAGAACGTCGGCTTCGCGCTGTACCAGGGCGACTGGAACGCCCCGGGCAAGGAGAAGGTCCGTCAGGGCATCTCGATGGCGATCGACCGCGACACCATCACCAAGACCGTGCTGAACGGCAACCGCCTCCCCGCCGACTCGTGGGTCGCCCCGGGCGTCATGGGCTACAAGGCCGGCACCTGCGGTGAGTTCTGCAAGTTCAACCCGGAGAAGGCCAAGCAGCTGATCCAGGAGGGCGGCGGCGTCCCCGGCGGCAAGGTCACCATCCTGTACAACGCCGACGGCAGCCACAAGGAGTGGGTGGACGCGGTCTGCAACTCCATCCGCCAGTCGACCGGCGTGGACTGCACCGGTGACCCGAAGCCGGACTTCAAGACCGTGCGTGACGTCGTCACCAACAAGCAGGTCCAGAGCATGATGCGTACCGGCTGGGTGCAGGACTACCCGCTGAACGCCAACTTCCTGCGTGACGTCTACGGCACCGGCGCCTCGTCGAACGACAACCAGTACTCCAGCCCGGAGTTCGACCGCCTGGCCAAGGAGGCGGACGCCGCCACCTCGGTCGAGAAGACCGCCGAGCTGTACCAGCAGGCCGAGGCCCAGCTGGCCAAGGACATGCCGTCCATCCCGCTCTGGTACTACAAGACCAGCTCCGGCTACTCCAAGAACGTCCAGAACGTGAAGTTCGACTCCTTCGGCGACCCGGTCTTCACCGACGTCGAGGTCAAGAAGAAGTAATCGGTCGGCACCGCCTGACCCGGTGACAACGGCCGGTGCCCGTCCATCCCCACAAGGGCGAGGACTGGCACCGGCCGTTGGCACGCCGACTTATCTCTTGCCGGGTTGACGGGCCCGGCAGAGCCATACATGGAGGCACGATGGGGCGCTTTGTCGCGAGGCGACTGCTCCAGATGATCCCGGTCTTCTTCGGAACGACCTTGCTCATCTTTGTCATGGTGCACGCGCTGCCGGGTGATCCGGTGGCCGCGATGTGGGGCGACAAGGCGCCGGACCCGGCCCAGGTTGCCGCCCTGAAGCACCAAATGGGTTTCGACAAGCCGATGTTGCAGCAGTACTTCCACTACATGGGGGGCCTGCTCACCGGTGACTTCGGGACCACCCTGGCCAACCGGCCGGTGCTCGACGTGATCACCGAGGCGCTGCCGGTCACGCTCCGGCTGGCGCTGTTCGCGTTCGCCATCGAGATCGTGCTGGGCATCGGCATCGGCCTGTTCGCCGGCCTGCGCCGCGGCAAGGCGTTCGACAAGGGCGCCCTGATCTTCACCCTGCTGCTGATCTCGATCCCGGTCCCGGTGCTCGGCTTCATCTTCCAGACGATCTTCGCGGACGACCTGAAGTGGGTCACGCCGACCGTCCAGGACTCGAACGACATCACCCAGCTGGTGCTGCCGGCCATCGTGCTCGGCTCGGTGTCGCTGGCCTTCGTGGCGCGTCTCACCCGCACCTCCATAGCCGAGAACATCAAGGCCGACTACGTCCGCACCGCGGTGGCCAAGGGCCTGCCGCGGCGCAGGGTGATCGGCACCCACCTGCTGCGCAACTCGCTGATCCCGGTGGTCACGTTCCTCGGCACCGACCTGGGCGCCCTGATGGGTGGCGCGATCGTCACCGAAGGCATCTTCAACGTCAAGGGTGTCGGCAACGCGCTCTTCCACGCGATCAACCTGAAGGAGGGCTCGACGGTCTCCGGCTTCGTCGCCTTCCTGGTGATCGTGTACCTGGTTGCCGGCCTGATCGTCGACCTGCTTTACGCGGTCCTGGACCCGAGGATCCGTTATGCCTGACCTGACCGAGAAGAAGACGGCCGGGGAGACCCCGGCCCCGGCCGCTGCCGCCGCTGCGGTCGCCAAGCCGGAGAAGGCGCGCAGCCTCGGCTCCGACGCCTGGCACGACCTGCGCCGCAAGCCGATCTTCGTGATCTCCGCGCTGCTCATCGTGCTGCTGATCGTCATCGCGATCGCGCCGGGCCTGTTCACCTCGGTGGACCCGCGGGCCGGCGACCTGCGCAACCACTACCTGTCGAAGCCGAACTACAGTCACTTCTTCCAGCCCGACTGGTTCGGCTACGACCTCCAGGGCCGCAGCATCTACGCCCGCGTCATCTACGGCGCCCGCGCCTCGGTCGTGGTCGGCATCTGCGTCACCGTGGGTGTGACCGTCATCGGCGGCATCGCCGGTATGCTCGCCGGTTACTTCGGCGGCTGGATCGACACGATCATCTCCCGGGTCACCGACATCTTCTTCGGTATCCCGCTGCTGCTCGGCTCGCTGGTGGTCCTGAACGCCTTCACCTCGCGCACCGTGTGGAGCGTGGTCTTCGCGCTGGTCGCCCTGGGCTGGACCCAGATGACCCGTGTCATGCGCGGCTCGGTGATCACGGTGAAGCAGGCCGACTTCGTGACGGCGGCCAGGGCCCTCGGCGCCGGCACCACCCGGATCATGTTCAAGCACATCCTGCCGAACGCGATCGCCCCGGTGATCGTCGTCGCGACCATCGCCCTCGGCGGCTACATCGCCACCGAGGCGACGCTGAGCTTCCTCGGCATCGGTCTGCAGGACCCGACCATCTCCTGGGGTATCGACATCAACTCGGCCCAGAAGGTGATCCGTACGGCGCCGTTCGCCCTGTTCTTCCCCGCCGGCATGCTGAGCCTCACCGTGCTGGCGTTCATCATGCTCGGCGACGCGGTGCGCGACGCCCTCGACCCGAAGCTCCGCTGAGAGAAGAGGTGACGACCCGATGACCACCGTGATCGAGAACAACCAGAAGAACGATCGTCTCGAAGTTGGCACCCCTCTCCTGGAGGTGAAGGACCTCCACGTGGAGTTCCACACCCGGGACGGGATCGCCAAGGCCGTGAACGGCGTCAACTACTCCGTCGCGGCCGGCGAGACGCTCGCCGTGCTCGGCGAGTCCGGCTCCGGCAAGTCCGTGACGGCGCAGACCATCATGGGCATCCTGGACATGCCCCCGGGCAAGGTGACCCAGGGCGAGATCCTGTACCGCGGCCAGGACATGCTCAAGATGAGCAACGAGGAGCGGCGGCAGGTCCGCGGCCGGAAGATCGCGATGATCTTCCAGGACGCGCTGTCCGCGCTGAACCCGGTGCTCAGCGTCGGCTACCAGCTCGGCGAGATGTTCCGCGTGCACCAGGGCGCCTCCAAGAAGGAGGCGAGGGAGAAGTCCATCGAGCTGATGGACCGGGTGCGCATCCCCGCCGCCCGGCAGCGGGTGGACGACTACCCGCACCAGTTCTCCGGCGGTATGCGCCAGCGCATCATGATCGCCATGGCGCTGTCGCTCCAGCCCGACCTGATCATCGCGGACGAGCCCACCACCGCCCTGGACGTGACCGTCCAGGCCCAGGTGATGGACCTGCTCGCCGAGCTGCAGGCCGAGTACAACATGGGCCTGATCCTGATCACCCACGACCTCGGCGTGGTCGCCGACGTCGCGGACAAGATCGCCGTGATGTACGCGGGCCGGATCGTGGAGACCGCCCCGGTGCACGAGCTGTACGCGAACCCCGCGCACCCGTACACCAAGGGCCTGCTCCGCTCCATCCCGCGCCTGGACCAGAAGGGCCAGGAGCTGTACGCGATCAAGGGCCTGCCCCCGAACCTGCTGAAGGTCCCGACCGGCTGCGCGTTCAACCCCCGCTGCGACGTCGCCACCGACCTGTGCCGCACCGAGATCCCGGCGCTGCACCACGTGACGGACAAGGACGGCAAGGAGCTCGCCGGCCGCCGCAGCGCGTGCCACCTCTGGAAGGAGACCCTCCATGGCTGAGAACATCCTGGAGGTCAAGGACCTGCACAAGCACTACCCGCTGACCCAGGGCATCCTCTTCAAGAAGCAGGTCGGTGCGGTCAAGGCGGTCGACGGCATCTCCTTCGAGCTGAAGAAGGGCGAGACCCTCGGCATCGTCGGCGAGTCCGGCTGTGGCAAGTCCACGCTGGCCAAGGTGCTGATGAACCTGGAGCGGGCCACCTCCGGCCAGGTGCTGTTCAAGGGCGAGGACATCTCCCGGCTGTCCGGCGCGGCGCTCAAGTCCGTCCGCCGCAACATCCAGATGGTGTTCCAGGACCCGTACACCTCGCTCAACCCGCGCATGACGGTCGGCGACATCATCGGCGAGCCGTTCGAGATCCACCCCGAGGTGGCGCCCAAGGGCGACCGCCGCAAGGCCGTCCAGGACCTGCTGGACGTCGTGGGTCTGAACCCGGAGTACATCAACCGGTACCCGCACCAGTTCTCCGGCGGCCAGCGTCAGCGCATCGGCATCGCCCGCGGCCTCGCGCTCAAGCCCGAGATCATCATCTGCGACGAGCCGGTCTCCGCCCTGGACGTGTCCGTCCAGGCGCAGGTGATCAACCTGCTGGAGCAACTGCAGGGCGAGTTCGGCCTCTCCTACATGTTCATCGCGCACGACCTCTCCATCGTCCGGCACATCTCCGACCGCGTCGGCGTGATGTACCTGGGCAAGATGGTCGAGATCGGCTCGGACGAGGAGATCTACGAGAACGCCACCCACCCGTACACCCAGGCGCTGCTCTCCGCGGTGCCGGTGCCGGACCCGACGGCGCGCGAGTCCCGCGAGCGGATCATCCTCAGCGGTGACATCCCCTCGCCGGCCAACCCGCCGTCCGGCTGCCGCTTCCGCACCCGCTGCTGGAAGGCGGAGGAGAAGTGCTCCGAGGAGATCCCGCTGCTCGCGGTCCCCTCGCTGCTGAAGGGCCCGGCCGCGCACGAGTCGGCCTGCCACTTCCCCGAGGTCCGGGAGCAGGCCGCAGCGGCCTGATCCCCCGGTGGTCCCAGGAAGGGCCCGTGGCGTTCGCGCCGCGGGCCCTTCCGGCGTTCCGGCGCCGCGTCAACTCGACGGGAGGTCACCGCACCCGTCCGGGTGCTCCTGACTCGCGCCGTCGCCGGGGCGCGCTTCTCATGGGGTGTGATGCGACAACACCCTGAGGAGGAACCTCCATGCCCGTAGCCGCCCGTGCTCGCTGGGTCCTCGCCGTCGCGACGTCCGTGGTCCTGGTGGCCACCGGGTGCAGCAACAACGACGGCGGAGGAGGCAGCGGCTCGTCGGACGCCAGCAAGTCCTTCAGCTACCAGAGCAACGAGCCGCAGAACCCGTTGCAGCCCGCCAACGCGAACGAGGTCGGCGGCGGTCGCATCATCCAGAACCTCTTCAAGGGGCTGGTCGACTACGACCCGAGCAACGCCCAGATCCGGATGCAGGTCGCCGAGAAGATCGACACCAGTGACTCGCAGACCTTCGAGATCACGCTGAAGGACGGCTGGAAGTTCCACGACGGCACCCCGGTGCACGCCCGGAACTTCGTCGACGCCTGGAACTGGGGGGCCAACCCGGCCAACAACCAGATCAACAGCTCCTGGTTCTCCGACATCGAGGGCTACGAGGACGTCCACCCGGCCTCCGGCCAGCCCACCTCGGACAAGATGTCCGGGCTGACCGTCACCGACGACCTCCACTTCACCGCCAAGCTCAGCCACAAGGTCTCGTACTTCGAGTACAAGCTCGGCTACATCGCCTTCTCGCCACTGCCCGAGGGCTTCTACTCCGACCCGGCCGGGTACGGGCAGAAGCCGGTGGGCAACGGCCCGTACCAGTTCGTCAGCTGGTCGCACAACAGCAACGTGACGACCAAGGCCTTCCCCGACTACCAGGGCGTGGACAAGCCGAAGAACGGCGGCATCGTCTTCAAGATGTACACCACGTCCGAGGCCGCCTACGCCGACCTCCAGTCCAACAACCTGGACGTGATGGACCAGGTGCCGCCGTCCGCGCTGGCCACGTACAAGAGCGACCTCGGCGACCGCGCGGTGGACGAGCCGCAGGGCGCCATCCAGAACATCGGCTTCACGCTCTACCAGGCCAACTGGGCCCCGCCGGAGAAGGCCAAGGTGCGCCAGGGCCTGTCGATGGCGATCGACCGCGCCACCATCACCAAGACGGTGCTCCAGGGCTCCCGCAAGCCCGCCACCGCCTGGGTGGCCGAGGGCGTCGAGGGCTACAAGTCCGGTACCTGCGGCGACTTCTGCACGTTCGACGCGGCCAAGGCCAAGCAGCTGATCCAGGATGGCGGCGGCGTCCCCGGCAACAAACTGATGATCACCTACAACGCGGACGGCGGCCACAAGGAGTGGGTCGACGCGGTCTGCAACTCGATCCGGCAGAGCACCGGGGTCGACTGCCTGGGCGACCCGAAGCCCGACTTCAAGACCGCGCGGGCCGCGATCACCGGGCACACCGTCAACGGCGCCTTCCGCACCGGCTGGGTGCAGGACTACCCGCTGAACGCCAACTTCCTGGCCGACGTGTACCGCACCGGCGCCGCGTCCAACGACTTCGGCTACAGCAGCCCCCAGTTCGACGAGGCGGCCACCCGGGCCGACGAGGCCGCCAGCGTCGCCGACACGGTGACCGGCTACCAGCAGGCCGAAGCGGTGCTGCCGAGCGGGATGCCGGCCATCCCGCTCTGGTACTACCGCACCAACTCGGGCTACTCGACCAAGGTGCAGAACGTGAAGTTCGACTCCTTCGGCAACCCGGCCTGGACCCAGGTCGAGGTCAAGGGCTGAGCCCCGACTCCTCGCACCGGCCCCGCCCTCCCCGCACGGAGGGCGGGGCGCGGTCTCTCGGCCGACCGGCCCGGTCGGCCGGGCACCCCGACCGGACAGCCGGCCGGACACCCGGTCGGAACCCGGCCGGAACCCGCTCGGACACCTAGGAAGGAGGCTCGGATGGGCAGTTACGTGCTGCGGCGGGTGCTGCAGATGATCCCGGTGTTCTTCGGCACCACGCTGCTGATCTTCCTGATGGTCTACACGCTGCCGGGCGACCCGGTCGCGGCGCTGTTCGGCGAGAAGGCCGCCGACCCGGCCGTGGTCGCCAGCATCAAGCACACGTACTACCTGGACCAGCCGATCTGGAAGCAGTACCTGCACTACATGGGGAACCTCTTCCAGGGGGACTTCGGCACCAGCTTCACCGGCCGTCCGGTCACCGACATCATGGCGGACGCCTTCCCGGTCACGATCCGGCTCGCCCTGATGGCGTTCGTCTTCGAGATGGTCGTGGGCCTCGCCCTGGGCCTGGTCTCCGGACTGCGGCGCGGCAGCATCCCGGACACCCTGGTGCTGATCCTGACCCTGGTGGTCATCTCGATCCCGGTCTTCGTGCTGGCCTACATCGCGCAGACGGTGTTCGCCACCAACCTGGGCTGGGTCACGCCGACGGTGCAGGACAGCTACGACCTGACCCAGCTGATCCTGCCGGCGATCGTGCTGGGCTCGCTCTCGCTCGCGTACGTCGCCCGGCTCACCCGGACGTCGATCGGCGAGAACCTGCGGGCCGACTACATGCGCACCGCGGTCGCCAAGGGCCTGCCCCGGCGCACCATCACCTCCCGCCACCTGCTGCGCAACTCGCTGATCCCGGTGGTCACCTTCCTCGGCACCGACCTCGGCGCGCTGATGGGCGGGGCCATCGTCACCGAGGGCATCTTCAACGTGCAGGGCATCGGCAACGTCCTGTACCGGGCGATCAACCAGAAGGAGGGCCCCACCGTGGTCGGCATCGTGACCGTCCTGGTGATCGTCTACCTGGTCGCCAGCCTGCTCGTCGACCTGCTCTACGCGGTCCTGGACCCGAGGATCCGCTATGCCTGAGCCCGACATCCACGACGAGGAGTCGTACGAACCGCACCCCAAGCCGGGGGTCGTGCGCCTCGACTACGCGGGCGAGCAGGGCATGGCCGTCGAGCAGGAGACTTTAGTCGAACCCGACGTGGAGAAGCGCGAGGCGGCCCGCAGCCTGTGGGGCGACGCCTGGCGGGACCTGCGCCGGCGGCCGATCTTCCTGCTCTCGGCGCTGCTGATCCTGCTGCTGGTGATCATGGCGATCTTCCCCGGGGCGTTCACCGACGCGGACCCGCGCGCGGCCGACCTGGTGAACAACTACCTCAGGCGGCCGGACTGGAGCGACTTCTTCGGGGCCGGCTGGTTCGGCTACGACGCGCAGGGCCGCTCCATCTACGCCCGGGTGGTGTACGGCGCCAGGGCCTCGATCACCGTCGGCATCTTCGTGACCGCCGCCGTCACCCTGCTCGGCGGGCTGACCGGGATGGCGGCCGGCTACTTCGGCGGCTGGATCGACGCACTGCTCTCCCGGATCACCGACATCTTCTTCGGCATCCCGCTGCTGCTCGGCGCGCTGGTGCTGCTGAACGCCTTCGCCACCCGCACGGTGTGGACTGTGGTCGTCGCGCTGGGCGTGCTCGGCTGGACCCAGATCGCCCGCGTCATGCGCGGGGCGGTGCTGACCGTCAAGCAGTCCGACTACGTGGTGGCCGGCCGGGCGCTCGGGGCCGGGACGGGCCGGCTGATGTTCCGGCACATCCTGCCGAACGCGATCGCCCCGGTGATCGTGGTGGCGACCATCGCCCTCGGCGGCTACATCGCCACCGAGGCGACGCTGAGCTTCCTCGGCATCGGTCTGCAGGACCCGACCATCTCCTGGGGCATCGACATCGCCTCCGCCCAGAAGGTGATCCGGACCGCGCCGTACGTGCTGTTCTTCCCGGCCACGGCGCTCTCGATCACCGTGCTGGCCTTCATCATGCTGGGCGACGCGGTGCGCGACGCCCTCGATCCGAAGCTTCGCTGAGCGAGGGGAGCGCATCGTGAGTACAGCGGTGGACACCGCCGGGCGCGAGCAGGAGGCGCCGTACCAGGGGCCGCTGCTCGACGTCCGCGACCTGCACGTCGAGTTCGTCACCCGGGACGGCGTCGCCCGGGCGGTGAACGGCGTCAACTACTCCGTCGCGGCGGGGGAGACGCTGGCGGTGCTGGGGGAGTCCGGTTCGGGCAAGTCGGTGACGGCGCAGGCGATCATGGGCATCCTGGACATGCCGCCCGCCCGGATCCCGCGCGGCGAGATCCTCTACCGGGGCCGGGACATGCTCAAGCTGGGCAAGGAGGAGCGGCGGCGGATCCGCGGCCAGAAGATCGCGATGATCTTCCAGGACGCGCTGTCCGCGCTGAACCCGGTGCTCAGCGTGGGCTACCAGCTGGGCGAGATGTTCCGCTCGCACCGGAAGGTCTCCCGCAAGGAGGCCAAGGAGAAGGCCGTCGAGCTGATGGAGCGGGTGCGCATCCCCGCCGCCCGGCAGCGGGTGAACGACTACCCGCACCAGTTCTCCGGCGGCATGCGGCAGCGGATCATGATCGCGATGGCGCTGGCCCTGGAGCCGGACCTGATCATCGCGGACGAGCCCACCACGGCCCTGGACGTGACGGTGCAGGCGCAGGTGATGGACCTGCTGGCGGAGCTGCAGGCCGAGTACAACATGGGGCTGATCCTGATCACCCACGACCTGGGTGTGGTCGCGGACGTCGCGGACAAGATCGCCGTGATGTACGCGGGGAGGATCGTGGAGACCGCCCCGGTGCACGAGCTGTACGCGCGGCCCGCGCACCCGTACACCAGGGGACTGCTGGACTCGATCCCCCGGCTGGACCAGAAGGGCCAGGAGCTCTACGCCATCAAGGGGCTGCCGCCCAACCTGCTGCGCATCCCCAAGGGCTGTGCCTTCAACCCGCGGTGCCCGCGCGCCCAGGACGTCTGCCGGGTCGAGGTGCCGGAGCTGTTCCCGGTCACCGAGGAGGACGGGACGCCGCTGGAGGGGCGCGGCAGCGCCTGCTTCTTCTGGAAGGAGACGCTCCATGACCACGACCGCTGACGGGGCCGGCGCGCTGGGCGGCGCGGCGCTGCCGGAGGAGGTCGTCTTCGCGCAGGAGGTGCCGCGCGGCGAGCCGATCCTCGAAGTCCGGGACCTGGTCAAGCACTTCCCGCTCACTAGGGGCGTCCTGTTCAGGAAGCAGGTCGGCGCGGTGAAGGCGGTCGACGGGGTCAGCTTCGACCTGATGCAGGGCGAGACGCTCGGCGTCGTCGGCGAGTCCGGCTGCGGGAAGTCCACGCTGGCCAAGGTGCTGATGAACCTGGAGCCGGCCACCTCGGGATCGGTCCGCTACAAGGGGGAGGAGATCTCCCGGCTGTCCGGGGCGGGGCTGAGGGCCGTCCGGCGGAACATCCAGATGGTGTTCCAGGACCCGTACACCTCGCTCAACCCGCGCATGACGGTCGGCGACATCATCGGCGAGCCGTTCGAGATCCACCCCGAGGTGGCGCCCAGGGGCGAGCGCCGCAAGGCCGTCCAGGACCTGCTGGACGTGGTCGGGCTCAACCCCGAGTACATCAACCGCTATCCGCACCAGTTCTCCGGCGGCCAGCGCCAACGCATCGGCATCGCCCGGGGGTTGGCGCTCAAGCCGGAGATCATCATCTGCGACGAGCCGGTCTCCGCCCTGGACGTCTCGGTGCAGGCGCAGGTGATCAACCTGCTGGAGCAGCTGCAGGGCGAGTTCAACCTGTCGTACATGTTCATCGCGCACGACCTCTCGATCGTCCGGCACATCTCCGACCGGGTCGGGGTGATGTACCTGGGGAAGATGGTCGAGATCGGCAGCGACGCGGAGATCTACGACCACGCGACGCACCCGTACACCCAGGCGCTGCTCTCGGCGGTGCCGGTGCCGGACCCGAGGGCGCGGGAGACGCGCGACCGGATCGTGCTCACCGGCGACGTGCCCTCGCCGGCCAACCCGCCGTCCGGCTGCCGGTTCCGCACCCGCTGCTGGAAGGCGCAGCAGCGGTGCGAGGTCGAGGAGCCGCTGCTGGCCGCGCCGTCCTGGCTGGACGGGGCGGCGCGGCACGACTCGGCGTGCCACTTCGCGGCGGAGAGGGGGGCCGATCAGGCGGAGGCGGGGGCGGACGGGCAGGGCTCCGGCTGACCCGGGTCCGATGTCAGGGCGCGTCCCCGCAGGTGGGGGCGCGCCCTTTCCCGTGACGGAAAAGAGATCTGCCGCAGGCTCGCCAAGTGCGGCCCGTTCCTTGATAGTTGCTCTGCGCCCGGCGGTGGACGCGGGGACGCCGAGGAGGGCTGCGCAGATGGACGCGGTGGAGGTGATCGGCGGCGGTCGGGGGAGCCTGGAGCCCGGGACGCCGCTGCTGGAGGTCGAGGACCTGCACGTGGAGTTCCACACCCGGGACGGCGTCGCCAAGGCCGTCAACGGGGTGAGCTACTCCGTCGCGGCGGGGGAGACGCTGGCGGTGCTGGGGGAGTCCGGTTCGGGCAAGTCGGTGACGGCGCAGGCGATCATGGGCATTTTGGACATGCCGCCGGGGCGGATCGCCTCGGGGCGGATCCTGTTCCGCGGCGAGGACCTGCTGACCATGGGCGGCGATGCCCGGCGGTCCATCCGGGGCCGGCACATCGCGATGATCTTCCAGGACGCGCTGTCCGCGCTGAACCCGGTGCTCAGCGTGGGCTACCAGCTGGGCGAGATGTTCCGCTCGCACCGGGGCGTCTCTCGCAGGGAGGCCCGGGAGAAGGCCGTCGAGCTGATGGAGCGGGTGCGCATCCCGGCCGCGAAGCAGCGCGTCGGGGACTTCCCGCACCAGTTCTCCGGCGGCATGCGGCAGCGGATCATGATCGCGATGGCGCTGGCCCTGGAGCCGGACCTGATCATCGCGGACGAGCCCACCACGGCCCTGGACGTGACGGTGCAGGCGCAGGTGATGGACCTGCTGGCGGAGCTGCAGGCCGAGTTCAACATGGGGCTGATCCTGATCACCCACGACCTGGGTGTGGTCGCGGACGTCGCGGACAAGATCGCCGTGATGTACGCGGGGAGGATCGTGGAGACCGCCCCGGTGCACGAGCTGTACGCGCGGCCCGCGCACCCGTACACCAGGGGACTGCTGGACTCGATCCCCCGGCTGGACCAGAAGGGCCAGGACCTGCACGCCATCAAGGGGCTGCCGCCGAGCCTGCTGAGCCTCCCGGAGGGCTGCGCGTTCAACCCGCGCTGCAACCGCGCCCAGGACCGCTGCCGTACCGAACTCCCGCCGCTGACACCGGTCACCGGCGAGCACGGGACGGAGTTGGCGGGCCGGCGCAGCGCCTGCCACTACTGGCGCGAGACGCTGCACGGCTGAGGCCCGCCCCGGACCCGCCCCGCGCCGGCGGGCGGCTACTTCACGAAGCCGACGTTCTCCCAGACGATGTCGGACAGGCCCGGCGCGCCGATGTTGGCGAGGTCGGCGCGGGCCCCGAACAGCTGCGGGCGCTGGTAGAGCGGCAGGACGCCGGCCACCTTCCAGAGCTCGCCGTCGGCCTGGTTGATCGCCTCGGAGGCGGTGGCGGCGTCGCTCGCGGCGGCGGCCCGGTCGAGCGCGGCGTCCACCGCCGGGCTGCCCGCGCCGACGTGGTTGGTGCCGCCGCTCTGGACGAAGTTGGCGCGGTTGCCGCTGGCCGGGAAGGGGGTGCCGATCAGCGAGTAGGCGGCGATGTCGAAGTCGTTGCGGTTGACGTACTTCTCGAAGAACTCGTTGGCGGGGGCGGTCACCGTGGTGACCTTGATGCCGACGTCCTTGAGCATCCTGGTGGTGTTGGCGGCCTCGGCCTGGGCCGGGGTGACGCCGGCCGGGACGACCATCCGCAGGTTCAGCTCCCGGCCGTCCTTCTTCCGTACGTCGCCGTCCGGCTTCCAGCCCGCGGAGTCCAGCTTGCGGGCGGCCTCGGCGGGGTCGTAGCGGGCCAGGCCGAGGGAGTTGTCGCGGTAGCCGTTCTGGTTGGTGACCAGCAGGTGGTTGTTGAGGGGGACGGCCGGCCAGTCCAGGCCGCTGAGGTCGGAGCGGATCACCACGTCCCGGTTGATCGCCTGGAAGACGGCCTGACGGACGGTCGCGTCGCTGAGCGCGGGGGTGCGGGCGTTCAGGGTGAGCTGGCGGAAGTCGGGCCCGCCGGCGCGGCGCACCACGGCGCCCCTGGTGTTCTTGACGGCCTGGTAACCGGCCACGTCCGGGCCGATGTTGACGAGGTCGATCCCGCCCTTGGCGAAGGTGGCGGCCATCGCGTCGGGCAGCATCGCGTGGAAGACGATCCGGTCCAGCACGGGCTTGTCGCCCCACCAGGCGGGATCGGCGACCAGGGTGACGGTCTGGGCGGCGCGGTCCAGCTGCTCGACCTTGAACGGGCCGGCGGTGACCGGGAACCCGTCCAGGTAGGAGGTGTTGAAGAGCTCCGGGGTGGAGATCCGGCTCGCGGGCAGCAGCGGGGCGTTGCCGGCGCTGTTGAACATCGACTGCCACTCGGAGAACGGGCGGTCGAAGGTCATCACGGCCTGGTAGTCGTCCTTGCCGCGCTCGACCGCGGAGACCAGCTCGAAACCGGTGCTGCTGGAGGACTTGTAGGCCGGGTCCTTCCCGTTCAGGGCGCGCCAGTTGGCCTCGATGTCGCGCCAGGTGATCGGGGTGCCGTCGGACCAGTGGGCCTTCGGGTTGAGCGTCCAGGTGACCACCTGCCGGCCGTCCCTGAACTCGGCGTGCGCCTCCTGAAGGTAGGCGGGGTTGGGGGTCTGGGTGCCGGCCGCGTCCGAGCGGAAGAAGGTCGGCAGCAGCGGCTTGCTGACCATGACGGTCGAGGAGTCGCTGCCGTCGGCGTGGATCGGCGACCACTGGCGGGAGAACTGGGCGGCCGCCAGGTTGAGGGTGCCGCCCTGGCGCAGCTGGGCCCGGTCGTGGGGGTTGATGTCGATCGAGGTCAGCTTGGGCGAGGCGAGGGCGGACGGCAGGGCGTCGGCGGCGGTGTCGTCCTGGCCCGAGGTGCAGGAGCAGAGTGCCAGCGAGAGCGTGAGGGCGGTGAGACCGGCGAGCAGGGCCGTCCCGTGGTGCTGGAGGCGGCGGCGCATCGGCGTGCTCCCCGGGGTGGATGTGGCGGATGGTGTGGCGTCACATCTTGCTGACCGGGAGGGGCGTTGTCGAGGGGCGGGCCCGGATGGGGCCCGCCCCTCGGGGCGCGGGTTCGTCGGCCGCCACGGCGTCCGGCCGCTACGGCGTCCGACCGCGACGGGTTCCGAGCGCGACGGGTTCCGACCGTGAACGTGTCAGACCGCGAACTTGAAGGTGCGGTCCTTGTCGCCGGTCTTGTCGAACACCGAGGTGATGCCGTCCGCGACGTCCTGCGGGGTGATCGCGGCGAGCTGGCCGTTCTTCTTGACCTTCACCTTGTCGAACGCGGTGCCCAGCTGGCCGGTGAGCGCGTCGAGGTCCCACTTGGGCACGATCTTGCCGGAGGCGTCCGGGACGAGGGTGAGCGCCTTGGCGGCGGTCTTCGGGCCGAAGTCCCAGGTCTTGGCGCCGGCCGTGACGTGCACCTTGCCGGAGGCCACCTGCTTGCCGAGGCTGTCGGCGGCGGCCTGGAGGGCCTGGGTGGAGATCTTCGGCTGGGCGGCCGTGACGGCCAGGGCGATCGGCTGGTCGGGCTTGCCGTCGGCGCGGCCGCGGTAGGCCTCCTCGATCGCGTCCAGGGCGCTCGCCGAGTCCACCGCCTGGCCGGCCCGGCCGGGCACGACGATCGGCTCGCCGTTGACGTCGCCGAACTTGACGTAGCCCTCCTGGAGGCCCTGGCCGGAGCCGGCCGCGAGGGAGTCGAGGGCGGCCTTGAGCTTGGCCCGGTCGACCTTGACCTCCGGGGCGACGGCCTTGGTGCCGCCCTTGAGCGACTTGATGACGTCGACCGGGTTGTAGCTGTGCTGGGCCAGGCCGTCCACGGTGGCGGTGGTGTCGAAGCTCAGCCCGGCGACCGCCGGGTCGAGGTCCACGGTCTGGTCGCCGATCTTCAGCTTGAGCGGCTGCTGGCCGGCCTTGCCGACGGACTCGTCCAGCTGGTGGATCGCCTGGTCACGGCTGCTGCCGCCGATCTCGGCGCCGAGCACCACAGTGCCCTTGGGGACGTCCGACTGGTTGAGCATCAGGCCGGTGCCGTAGGCGGCGGCGCCGAGGAAGAGCACCGCGGTGACGCCGTAGACGCCCAGCTTGACCAGCTTCTTGCCGGCTCCGCCGCGCTTGGCCTTGGCGGGGGCGGCCGGCTCGGCCTTCGCGGGGGCGGGGGCCGGAGCGGGCGCCGGGGTGGGGGCCGGAGCAGGGGCCGGGGCGGCCTTGTCGCCCTTGGCACCCTTGGGGCCCTTGTCGCCCTTGGGGGTCTTGCCCCCCTTGGCGTTCTTGGCGCCCTCGGGCCTCGGGCCGGGGGCCGGCAGCGGGGTGAGCGCGGTGGCCTCGGGGTCGCCGCCGGGCTGCGGGGTGGCACCGGGCGCGCCCGGGAAGAGGGCGCCGGGGCCCGCCGGGGTGGCCGCGTCCTGGCCGGGAGCGGCCGGGCGCTGGGCGGCGAACGGGTCGGTGCCGGTCGGGGCCGAGGCGAACAGGCCCGGCTGCGGACCGCCGTCGGCGCCGAGCGGGGCGCCGTTCAGGGGCAGACCGGGTATCGGGGCGGGCGGCGGGGTGTTGTCGCGGATCGGCGCGAAGCCGTCGACCGAGGTGTCCTCCGGGCTCGGCTCGGCGCCCGGCCCGGCCTGCGGGTGCGGCGCGGCGGCCGGGTGGCCGTTCGCCCGGAAGCCGTTCTGCGGGCCGGACTGCGGCCGACCACCGGCCTGCTGCCCGCCCCGCTTCCCGCGGTTGCGCTGGGGGAGGCCGTTCTGCGCGTCGGCGTCGGGGACGGAGGTGCCGAACGGGTCGGCAATCGGGGCGAACGGGTCGGCGACCGGAGCGAAGGGGTCGGCGGGCTCGTACACGCCGGGCTCCTCCACCGGGGCCTCGGCGTGGAACGGCGCGGCGGGCGCGGCCGCGGCCTGCTGCTTGCCCTGGGCGGGCACCGGACGGCCGTTCGGGGCGCCGCCCCCACGGGCCGCCGGACGGGCACCCTGCGGGCGCGGTTCGGCGGTGGCGGGCGCGGCCGGGGCCTGCGTCGCGGCCGCGGCACCGGCCGGCACGGCGGCCGGGGCGGGCTCCGCGACCGGGGCCTTCTTCTGCCGCGGCCGGAACCAGGCACCGGTGGACTCCGACTCGGAGGTGGCCGGCGGGATCGGCGGGATCTGCCACTCCGGCGGCAGGTTCGGCGGGGAGGCCTGGTGGCCGCCGTCCTCCATCACACCGAGCACGGGCGAGGCCGGCGCGGAGCGGTGCCGCGGGGCGTCCGGGGCGGCGGCCGGAGCGTCATCGCCCGGGCCGTCCTCGTTCTTGACGGTGCTGCGGACGACGACCGGCGGGATCGGGCGCGAGCCGGGGATGTTGATCCGGACCCGGGTGGTCAGGGTGGTCTCGGTCTTCGGACCGTCGTCCTCGCCGCCCGACGCGGCGCCCGGTCCCGCGTCGGCCCGGTCGCCGCCGGGGAGCCCCGCCGGTGTGCCGTAGGGCGGCGTGCCCGACGGGTAGGCGTCCGGACCCGTGCGCCGGGGCGTCGGGTGGGCGTTGTCAGATTCGCGGCTGCTCAATGCTGCTCTGCTCCGGGTTCGCGGGCGGGCCGTGCGGCGCGACCGCGGTTCGTGGTCGCCGGGCCTTGACTGGGGCGGGCGGCGGTCGGGTACGGCGTTCTGCGGGACCACCATACTGGGAAGAACAGAGCGGCGAACGGCTTCGGACAGATCCTGATACGTCCGGTTCCTCCGGTATGAGAGTAAGGCCGTTCGCTCCTGACTGCGCGTCGTACGCGGTACGGTACGCCGTGCACGACCGGGGTCAGCGCGGGGGGCCGGGCACTCCGGGGAACCAGCTGGTGCGGGTGGGCAGGGTGGCGCAGATCACGCCCAGCACCGAGCCGGCGAACAGCCAGGCCAGCGAGGTGGCGTTGGACCACAGCACGTTGTCGCCCTCGGGACGGGGCACGATCAGCAGCAGCATCGCCAGGAACCAGCCGGCCGCGGGCGCGCCCGCGCCGAGCCGGGTGCCGGTGACCCGCAGGCCGGCGTAGAAGGTCGCGGCGGTCGCGGCGAGCGCCAGCAGGACCCCCACCGGCGGCCACAGGGCCTGCACAAAGGATCCGCAGACCGACACCGCGACGCCCAGCAGGAAGAACAGGACATAGGCCACGATCCGGGCGATGCGCGGGGGCTGGGACTCGGCCAGCCGCTCCTCGCGGGTGCCGAGGACGACGGCGGCGAGCGGGCGGCGGGCCGGCCCGGCGGCGGGCTTGCTCATCGGGTGCCCTCCTCGGCGTGCGCGGCGTCCGGCCCGAGGCCGGCGAACAGGTCGTCCTCCGGCTCGCCCGGCCCGGCCTGGCCGTGCACCAACTGGTAGTACTCGGTGGCGAACAGCGGCTGGGCGAGGTCGTTGGAGAGCGCGAAGAACGCGCCGTCCACGGTGATCTGGGTGGCGTGGGCGGCCATCGCGGCGGCCTTGCGCCCCGCGTACGCGGAACCGTCCAGCACGGTGGTGACCAGCTCGTCGTCGACCACGCCGGGGACGTCGGCGGGCTGCGCGACGCCCGGGAAGGACGCCTTGACGGCGGCCTCGGCGAGCCCGGCCTCGATCACCGAGCGGGGCATCCGGTTCCAGTACACCTTGGCGATCCGCCAGGCCGGGCCCAGCTCCGGCCGGTGCGCCGGGTCGGCGGCCAGCTCGTACGCGCGCGTCGCGACCCGGTGCGCCTGGATGTGGTCCGGGTGCCCGTAGCCGCCGTCCGGGTCGTACGTGACCAGCACCTGCGGGCGCTCCTCGCGGATCACCGCGACCAGGTGGCCGGCCGCCTCCTCGACGTCCGCCCGCCAGAAGCAGCCGGGCACGTCGTTCTCGGGCACACCCATCATCCCGGAGTCGCGGTAGCGCCCCGGGCCGCCGAGGAAGCGGAAGTCGGCCACGCCGAGGGCGCGCATCGCCTCGGTCAGCTCGCCGATCCGGTACGCGCCGAGGGTGTCCTCCCGATCGGCCGTCAGGTGGGCCAGCTCCGGGGGGATCACCTCGCCGCCCTCGCCGAGGGTGCAGGTCACCAGCGTGACCCGGGCGCCCTCGGCGGCGTACCGGGCCATGGTGGCGCCGTTGCCGATCGACTCGTCGTCGGGGTGCGCGTGGACCAGGAGGAGGCGGCGGCCGGTAGTCGCGGTCATGGGAGGAAGCCTACGGCCGCCGCGGCGGGGTCAGAGCTTCAGGCCGTTGATCATCCCGGCGAGGTTGCTGGTGACCTGGCTGATCGACGGGGCGATCGAGCTGGAGGCCAGGTAGAAGCCGAGCAGCGCGCAGACGATCGCGTGCGCCAGCTTCAGGCCGGACCGGCGGATCAGGATCACCACGATGACCAGCATCAGCACGGCGGCGGAGATGTTCATGGCCATGTCGGCTCACACCCCTTCTCGGGCACGCCGCCCCCGGGGAGGGCGGCGAGGGACGGTGCGGGACTGGGGGCTGCGGGCGACCGCGGTCCGGGACGGGCCCGACGATCACTCGCCGGACAAGTCATACCCGATGAGTGAGGGGGTCATTACCCTCGGTGAGTCCACGTGCGCCGGGGCATCGTGGCATCCGAGGGGCGCATAGGCCGGTCGGAGGCGGTTTGGACCTCTTTGGGGCGTACTTGGTGACGATGCTCCGAACGAGTGATCAGCACACGTCCGGGTGCGGTGGCTCGGCGTCATAAGGTCTGGTGCCATGACCTCCCACACCTCTGCCGACACCTTCCCCCGGCAGTACGCGCGGACCCTGCGCTACACCGTCGGCGCGCCCCGCTCCTTCTCCGTCGCGCCGGACGGCTCGCGGGTCGTCTTCCTCCGCTCGCCCTCCGGCCGCGACCGGGCCAACCTGCTCTGGACCCTCGACACCGCCACCGGCGAGGAGCGGATCGCCGCCGACCCGGCCGCGCTGCTCGGCGGCGGCGAGGAGGACCTCTCGCCGGCCGAGAAGGCCCGCCGCGAGCGCAGCCGCGAGGGCTCGGCCGGCATCGTCGGCTACGCCCTGGACGCGGCCGGCACCCTGGCCGCCTTCGCCCTCTCCGGCCGCCTGTTCACCGCCGACCTGGCCTCCGGCGCCACCACCGAACTGCCCGCCGAGGGGCCGCTGTTGGACCCGCGGCCGTCTCCGGACGGCACCCACGTCGCGTACGCCAACACCGCCGGCGAGCTGCGGCTGACCCGCGCCGACGGCAGCGGCGACCGGGTGCTCGCCGAACCGGACGGCCCGAACGTCACCTGGGGCCAGGCCGAGTTCATCGCGCAGGAGGAGATGGACCGCAACCGCGGCTTCTGGTGGTCCCCGGAGAGCGACCGGCTGCTGGTCGAGCGCGCCGACGACAGCCCGGTGCGCCGCTGGTGGATCGCCGACCCGGCGAACCCGGACCGCGAGCCCGCCGAGGTCGCCTACCCGGCGGCCGGCAGCGCCAACGCCGAGGTCGGACTCTGGCTGCTCGACCTGCACGGCGGGCGCACCGAGGTGGCCTGGGACCGCGCCGCGTTCCCCTACCTGGGCCGGGTGCACTGGTCGAAGGGCGGCGTCCCGCTGCTCCAGGTCCAGTCCCGCGACCAGCGCCACCAGCGGATCCTCGGCCTGGACGTCGCCACCGGCACCACCGAGGTGCTGCACGAGGAGAAGGACGGCGCCTGGCTGGAGCTGTTCGCGGGCGCGCCGGCCTGGACCCCGGACGGCAAGCTGGTCCGGATCTCCGACGAGGGAGGGATGCGGGCGCTGGTGATCGGCGACCGCACCGTGACCGGCGCCGACCTGCACGTCCGCTCGGTCGTCGCGGTCACCGAGGAGGAGGTGTTCTTCAGCGCCTCCGGCGGCGTCGGCGAGACCGACCCCGAGCCGGGCTGGATCGCCGTCGGCCGGATCAGCCACGACGGCAAGCGGCTGGGCTGGGAGTCCGCCAACGGGCGGCCGTTCACCTCCGTCACCAGCGCGGTGCACGGCGGCGGCATCACCGTCCGGGCCACCGCCGAGCCCGACCTGCCCGGCACGCTCGTCCAGGTCGCCGGGGACCTGCCCGAGGGCGTGGCGGTCGACGACGTCGCCACCATCGCCTCCCACGCCGAGACCCCGGTCATCACCGCCCGTCCGGTCTTCCGCTTCGCCGGTGAGCGCCGCATCCCCGCCGCCGTCTTCCTGCCCACCGGCTACGACCGCGAGCGGGACGGCCTGCTGCCCGTCCTGATGGACCCGTACGGCGGCCCCGGCGGCCAGCGCGTCTACCAGGCGCACAACCCGCACCTCCAGTCGCAGTGGTTCGCCGACCAGGGGTTCGCGGTGGTCGTCGCCGACGGCCGCGGCACCCCCGGGCGCGGGCCGGCCTGGGAGAAGTCGATCGCCTTCGACTTCGCCGGGGCCACCCTGGACGACCAGGCGGACGCGCTGCGGGCGCTCGCCGGGGAGTTCCCGCTGGACCTCGACCGGGTCGCCATCCGCGGCTGGTCGTACGGCGGCTACCTCTCCGCGCTCGCCGTGCTGCGCCGTCCGGACGTCTTCCACGCGGCGGTGGCCGGGGCGCCGGTGACCGACTGGGAGCTGTACGACACCCACTACACCGAGCGCTACCTGGGCGACCCGGCCGAGCGGCCCGAGGTGTACGCCGCCAACTCGCTGAGCGGGTACGCGGCCGGCCTGGAGCGCCCGCTGATGATCATCCACGGGCTGGCGGACGACAACGTGGTGGCCGCGCACACCCTGCGGCTGTCCTCGGCGCTGCTCGCCGCCGGGCGCCCGCACACCGTGCTTCCGCTGTCCGGCGTCACCCACATGACCCCGCAGGAGGAGGTCGCGGAGAACCTGCTGCTGCTCCAGGTCGACTTCGTGAAGCGCTCGCTGGGCCTGTGACACCCCGCTGACCAGCGCCTTCCGCGGCCGGTGCCCCTGACGGGGGTACCGGCCGCCGGCATGACATCCGTCATGCCGAAGGCACGACGGCGGACACTGCCGCCGCCACCCGCCCGCGCGGGACTCTGAGGTGGTGCGAACAGCACCGGACGTGAAGACCATCAGGGGAGAGGAGCGGGGCGATGGGTACCGAGGTGGCCGCCTTCCGCGGCGTCGGCAAGAGCTACGGGCGGGTGCGCGCCGTGGACGGACTGGACCTCGTGCTGAGGCCGGGCGAGACCGTCGCCCTGCTCGGGCCGAACGGCGCCGGGAAGTCCACCAGTCTGGACCTGCTGCTCGGCCTGCGCGAGCCCGACCGGGGCAGCGTGACCCTGTTCGGCGGCGCCCCGCGGGCGGCGATCGAGGCCGGCCGGGTCGGCGCGATGCTGCAGAGCGGTGGGCTGATGTCCGACGTCAAGGTGCGCGAGCTGGTCCGGCTCGCCTGCGACGTGCACCCGCGCGGTCGGTCGGTCACGGGGGTGCTGACCGACGCCGGGATCACGGAGCTGGCGGAACGGCGGGTCGACAAGCTGTCCGGCGGCCAGGAGCAGCGGGTCCGCTTCGCCCTGGCCATCGCCGGCGACAACGACCTGATCGTGCTGGACGAGCCCACCACCGGCATGGACGTCAGCGTGCGGCAGTCGTTCTGGGCGAGCATGCGCGCCCAGGCCGACGCCGGGCGCACGGTGCTGTTCGCCACCCACTACCTGGAGGAGGCCGACTCGATCGCCGACCGCGTTCTGGTGCTCCACCGGGGCCGGCTGATCGCCGACGGCAGCTCGGCGGAGATCAAGGCCAGGGCCGGCGCCCGCCGGATCGCCTTCGAACTCCACGACACGGACGGCGGGTTCGACGAGTCCGTGCTGCGCGCCCTGCCGGGCGTGCAGTCGCTGGACGTCACCGCGAGGGTCCCCGGGGTGCGGACGGTGCGGATCCGCACCGCGGACGCCGACGCCACCGTGGCCGGGGCCTACCGGGCGGGCCTGTACCCGCGCGGGCTGGAGGTCACCGGCGTGGGCCTGGAACAGGCCTTCCTGACCATCACCGGGGAACTGGACCGCGAGGACGGCGCCCGGGGCGCCGACACCGGGAGCACCGAGAAGGAGAGCGTGCGATGACCACCCTGATCGGGCTGGAGATCCTGCGGACCCTCCGCAACCGGCGCTACCTGCTCTTCACCATCGCCTACCCGGCGCTGATGTACTTCTTCTTCGTCAACGCCTACGGCTCCACCCAGCTGGCCAGCGGCCTGTCGGTGAAGACGTACTTCATGGTCTCGATGGCCACCTTCGGCGCGGTCGGCGCGGTGCTGACCGGCAACGCGCAGCGGATCTCGCTGGAGCGCAAGAGCGGCTGGGTGCGCCAGCTGAGGCTGACCGCGCTGCCCGGCCGGGCGTACACCGTCGGCAAGATCGCGGCGACCGCGGTCACCACGCTGCCGGCGATCCTGGTGGTCTTCGCGGTCGGCGCGAGCCAGGGCGTCTCGCTGGGCGCGGCGCAGTGGATCGCGCTGGCGGCCGCGCTCTGGCTGGGCAGCTTCGTCTTCGCCGCGCTCGGGGTGGCACTCGGGTACGCGGCGGCGCCGGACGCGGTGCAGCCGATCGTGATGATCACCTACATGGCGATGGCGCTGCTCGGCGGCACCTGGTTCCCGGTGAGCGGCTCGCTGGAGAAGTTCGCCCGGTTCAACCCGGTGTTCCTGTACAACAAGCTGGCCGCCTTCATCCAGCCCGGGCACTCCCTGGACACCGTCGCCGTCGCCGGTCTGGCCGGCTTCCTGGTGGTGTTCGCGGCCGCCGCCGCCGCGCTGTACCGCCGCGACACCCGCCAGGCATGATGATCGACATGAGTGACGCGCGCCAGGCCCACCGCCCCGACGAATCGCCGGAGGTGGGCGTGGCGCGCACGTCCTTCATGAACGTCCCCGGTTCCCCGGTGGAGACCAGGCGGCAGCTGCTGGTCAAGGTCGCCTGGATGATGCTGTGGATGCTCTACCTGGCCTACCCGGCCGGGGACCTGCTGCGCGGCGGCCACAGCACGACCGGGACGGTGCTCGGCTGGTGCTGCCTGGCCGCGTTCATGGTCGCGTACGTGCTGCTGGTGATCTTCCGCTCGCAGGCCGGGATGCGGCCGCGGGCCTGCCTGGCGATCGTCACGACGATGGTCGGGCTCGCGATCGCCGCCTCCGTCGGGCTCGGTGACGCGTTCCTGACGCTGTTCATCTACGCCTCGGTGTGCGTCGCGATCATCACCCCGGCCCGCTACGGGCTGCGCGCGCTGGTCGCCATGGCCGCGCTCACCGCCGTCGTCGGCGTGGGCATCGGAGCCGATGTCGACAACGTCTCCACCTTCGCGCTCAGCGCCTTCCTCTCCGGCGTCGCGATGACCGGCCTGCAGCGGCTGGTCGCCACCATGAAGGAGCTGCGCGAGGCCCGGGCCGCGGTCGCGCACCTGGCCGCCTCGGAGGAGCGGCTGCGGCTGGCCCGCGACCTGCACGACCTGCTCGGGCACTCGCTGTCGCTGATCACCCTGAAGAGCGAGCTGGCCGGACGGTTCATGGACGCCGGCAAGGACGAGGCCGCGCGGGCGCAGGTCGCCGACATCGAACAGGTCGCCCGGCAGTCGCTGATCGACGTCCGGGAGGCGGTCACCGGCTTCCGCCGCCCGACCCTGCCGGTCGAACTGGCCGCCGCCCGGACCGCGCTGGCCGCCGCCCAGGTCCGGCTGGAGGCCGCGCCGGAGCTGGTGGACGCCTGGCCGGCGCTGTCCGACGAGGAGCGGGGCGCGCTGGCCTGGGCGCTGCGCGAGGCCGTGACCAACGTCGTCCGGCACGGCGAGGACGCCACCGTCTGCACGGTCACGGCGGACGAGAGCTGGGAGGCGGGCGGCGAGCACTACGCCGTCCTGGAGGTCACCGACAACGGGCGCGGGCCGGGCAAGTCCCATCCGGGCAACGGCCTGTCCGGTCTGGAGGAGCGGCTGGCGCTGGTCGGCGGGCGGCTGGAGACCGGGTCGGGGGAGCGCGGGCGGGGCTTCCGGCTGCGCGCCTCGGTGCCGCTGCGCACGGTGTCGGCCCCGGCCTCCGAGCCGCGTTAGGGCCTGGCCGCCCACCCGGCACGGGCCCTTCGCCCGGTCGTCAGGCCCGCCGTCCCGCCGGTTCCGCCCGCCGGGGCCCCGGCTTTCAGCCGAGGCCGGCGAGGGAGCGGCGGTAGGCGAGGGCGGGGCGGCCGTCGAGGAGGAACTCGTACCGGGGCTTGAAGCCGTTGTGGGCGAGGACGGCCTGCGAGGCGGGGTTGTCGAGGGTGGTGACGGCGGTGAGGGAGCGCAGGCCGTAGGCGGTGGCGGCGAGTCGGCAGGCCTCGGCCACGGCGGCGGTGGCGACGCCTCGGCCGGCGGCGGATTCGGCGACGCGGTAGCCGAGTTCGGCGCTGCCGTCGACGAGGTCGAGGAGGTTGACGCGGCCGACCAGGTCGCCGGCCGCGTCGCGGACGACGTGGAACCTGCAGATGCCCTCGGCCTGTTCGGCGAGGAGGGCGGCGTGGCGGTCCGCGAACCGGGCGAAGTACGCGTCGCCGCGGTCCGGGACGGTGCGGGCGAAGTACGCGCGGTTGGCGCGCTCGAAGGCCAGTACGGCGTCGGCGTGGTCGGGGCGCAGGAGTTCGAGGGTCAGCACCGGGACAGTCTCGTCCGCAGGGCCTCGGCGAACCACTGGAATACGTCGGCCGGGTCCCCGGAGGCAGGCCCTAAGGTCGTGGCCATGAACGACACTGACAACGGGGCCTCGATCCGCGTGCTGCTCGCCGAGGATCAGGGGATGGTCCGGGAGGCGCTGGCCGCGCTGCTCGGGCTGGAGGGGGACATCGACGTCGTCGCGCAGGTCGGCCGCGGGGACGAGGTGGTGGCGGCGGTGCTCGCGAACGACGTGCAGGTCGCGGTGCTGGACATCGAGATGCCGGGGATGACGGGCATCGAGGCGGCCGCCGAGCTGCACCGCCGGGCGCCGCGGACGAAGGTGGTCATCGCGACGACCTTCGGCCGGCCCGGCTACCTGCGCCGGGCGATGGAGTCGGGTGCGGACGCCTTCCTGGTGAAGGACGCGCCGGCCGCCGAGCTGGCGGAGGCGATCCGCCGGGTGCTGCGCGGCGAGCGGGTGATCGACCCGACGCTGGCCGCCGCCGCGCTGGTCGAGGGCGCCAACCCGCTGACCGCGCGCGAGCGGGACGTGCTGGACGCGGCGGCCGACGGCGCGGTGAACGCGGACATCGCCAGGCGGCTGCACCTGTCCGAGGGGACGGTGCGCAACTACCTGTCGATGGCGATCCAGAAGACCGAGGCGCGCAACCGCACCGAGGCGGTCCGGATCGCCCGTGAGAAGGGCTGGCTCTGACGGAGGTCAGTTGAGCCGGTGCCGGGCCGCCCGGGCTTCCTGCCGGACCTTGGCGGCGGTGTCCGGGTCGAAGGCGTCCAGGATCTGCGCGTAGGCGTCCATTTCCGCCGAGCCGCCGAGGAAGTCCCCGGTGCGGACGAGGAGTTCGGCCCGTTCCAGGCGCAGCTGGGCCGGGTGCCGGGGCAGCAGCAGGGCGAGTTCGGTGGCCCAGAGCTGGGTGCGGGCGTGCTCGGGGCGGTCGGCGGCCCAGAGCCGGATGTTGCCGAGGACCCGCAGCACGATCTCCAGCGGCTGGGCCGGGGTGAGCAGGGCGGGGGTGAACTCGTGTCCGGCGGCGGCGACCAGCTGCTCGACGTCCTCCGGGTCGAGCAGCCGCCCGCCGTGGAACGGGTCGGCCAGGACGTAGTCCTCGCCGCCCGCCGGGCCGCCGACCGCGACGATGAAGTGGCCGGGCAGCGCGATGCCGTGGACGGTCAGCCCGGCCCGCCGTCCGACCGCCATCCACACCAGGGAGAGCATGATCGGCAGCCCGCGCCGCCGCCGCAGTACCTCGGGCAGCAGCGAGGACTCCAGCCGCCGGTAGTCCGACTGCCGCCCGTGGAAGCGCTCCCGCCCGCCGAGCACCGCGGCGAGCAGGGCGGCGGTCTCCTCCGGTCCGGTGGGCGCCCGCTCGGCGACCGCCGTCCGGACCTCCGCCGCGTGCCGCTCCAGCGCGGCCTCGCAGGCGGCGAGCAGCGCGTCCACGCCGGGCGGCTCGCCGGGGTCGCCGGGGTCGGGCACCATGCCGTGCTCGGCGGCGGCGAGCAGGCACAGCAGCACCGGGTCGGGCTGCTCGGCGCGGGCGGCGGTCCGGAAGCGGTCTCTGCTCTGCTCGGTCACGGTGACGGCGACGGCTTTCGTACGGCGGACGGACAAGGCGGCGATCGGACAAGCGGGTGATCGGACGGACGGTACGGCCTGGCGGCTACCCCTGGGGGAGGAGCGCGTAGTGGTAAGTGTGACTGGTCGTGAAGCCGAGTCCGTCATAGAGCGCGATAGCCCCCGCGTTCTCCGCCTCGACCTGGAGGTAGGCGCCGCTCGCCCCCTCCTCGGCCGCGCGCGAGGCGAGCACCGCCATGACCGCCGTCGCCAGCCCGGCCCGCCGGGCGTACGGCTGGACCTCGATCGCGCCGAAGCAGGCCCAGGCCCCGTCGATGACGCAGCGCCCGATCGCCGGCGGCGGCTGCCCGGGGGCGCCCGGCACGGTCGCGAACCAGACCGACGGCCCGCCGTTCAGCACCTGTCGGGCCGCCTCCTCCACCGCCGGGTCGCCGCCGACCCGCCGGTACACCGACAGCCACCCGTCGTCCGCCGTGCGCGCCAGCCGCACCCTCTCGTGCCCGGCGCCGCCCCGGGCGAGCCCGGCCAGCGGGGCGGTGCGGACCAGGGTGGGCGCGTACCCGGCCCCGAGCCGGTCGAGCTCGGCGACCAGCGTCGGAGGCGAGCCGGGGGAGAGCACCTCGACGTACGCGGGCAGCCCGCGCGCCGCGTACCAGTCGCGGACGGCCGCCAGCGCCTGAGGCAGCGGCAGACCCGGCTCCCCGAGGGCCTGGACGGAGTTGGCCCGCCGGGTGAACCCGGCCGAGGCGCGCAGCGTCCACTCGCCGAGCGACTCCTGTTCGACGGCCGGCCAGCCGCGCCCCGCGATCCGCTGCAGTTCGACCGGCCCGGTGACCGGCAAGGGGGCGCGCCGGGCCGGAAACGGCGGCACGACCTTGCCTGCGACCAGCAGCTTCTCCGGCAAGAACACCGGATCGCCGGTGCGGGGGACGACCGTCAACCCATGATCGTCCCACGATGTGAGCACCCCGATCGAATCCCGGAACACCGGACGGTCGTCCACGAACTCCGCAAGCCGGCGGACGGACACGCGTCGTCCCACGTCAGAGCGGTCTATCCGGACCTCCGGACGGTCGCCGACCGGGTTGACCGAGGCCATCTGGCCACCTCCTGTGCATTTGCGGTCTCCGACCCGCGATACTAGGGGCGGGCATCGACGACGCCGCGCTCACCGCGCACGGCAGCAGAACAGAACGGGCCACCAGGCCCTTCCGAGGAGGAACGACAGCGTGACCTACGTCATCGCGCAGCCTTGTGTCGACGTGAAGGACAAGGCGTGCATCGAAGAATGCCCGGTTGACTGCATCTACGAGGGCGAGCGATCGCTCTACATCCACCCGGATGAGTGTGTCGACTGCGGCGCTTGCGAGCCGGTCTGCCCGGTCGAGGCGATCTTCTACGAAGACGACACCCCGGAGGAGTGGAAGGACTACTACAAGGCGAACGTCGAGTTCTTCGACGACCTGGGTTCGCCCGGCGGCGCCTCCAAGCTCGGCCTGATCGAGCGTGACCACCCGTTCATCGCCGCTCTGCCGCCGCAGAACGCCGACCACTGACGATCGGTGGCACAACAGCTGTGAGCACCAACAGCACGCACGCGCCGTTCCCGGGCCACCCGGGGGCGGCGCGCCGCGTTTCGGACAAGCTGCCGGTCTTCCCCTGGGACAAGCTGGAGCCGTACAAGGCGACCGCGCTGGCCCACCCCGGCGGCCTCTGTGACTTCTCCGTCGGCACCCCGGTGGACCCGGTCCCCGAGGTGATCCAGAAGGCGCTGGCCGCGCACACCGACACCCCCGGCTACCCGACCGTCTGGGGCCCGCTGGAGCTGCGCGAGGCGATCGCCGGCTGGCTGCACCGCCGCGTGGGCGCGCGGATCGGCCCGCAGGCCGTGCTGCCGACCGTCGGCTCCAAGGAGCTGGTGGCCTGGCTGCCGACCCAGCTGGGCCTCGGCCCCGGCGACCAGGTCGCCTACCCGCGCCTGGCCTACCCGACCTACGAGGTGGGCGCCCGGCTGTGCGGCGCCGAGCCGGTCGAGTACGACTCGGTGGACGAGCTGGACGGCTCCCGGGTGCGCCTGCTCTGGGTGAACTCGCCGTCCAACCCGACCGGCCGGGTGCTGGGCGCGGACGAGCTGCGCCGCGCCGTCGAGTGGGCCCGGGAGCACCGGGCGCTGCTGGTCAGCGACGAGTGCTACCTGGAGCTGGGCTGGGAGGCCGACCCGGTGTCGGTCCTGCACCCGGACGTCTGCGGCGACGACC
The DNA here is from genome assembly GCF_043201465.1 of Kitasatospora sp. NPDC048298. Lineage (NCBI taxonomy): Bacteria > Bacillati > Actinomycetota > Actinomycetes > Kitasatosporales > Streptomycetaceae > Kitasatospora > Kitasatospora sp. NPDC048298. The sequence goes on along the minus strand of NZ_JBICYZ010000002.1, from coordinate 347,806 downwards.
ACGAGGGCCTGCTGGCCGTCCACTCGCTCTCCAAGCGCTCCAACCTGGCCGGCTACCGCGCCTCCTTCGTGGCGGGTGACCCGGTGGTGGTCAGGGAGCTGCTGGAGGTGCGCAAGCACGGCGGCATGATCGTGCCGGCGCCCGTCCAGGCGGCGACCGTCGCCGCGCTCGCGGACGACGCGCACGTGGCCGAGCAGCGCGAGCGGTACGCGGCCCGGCGCTCGGCGCTGCGGGCGGCGCTGGAGGCGTACGGCTTCCGGATCGAGCACTCCGAGGCCAGCCTCTACCTGTGGGCGACCCAGGACTGCCCGTGCTGGGAGACGGTGGCCGAACTGGCCGGGCTGGGCATCCTGGTGGCGCCCGGCGACTTCTACGGGCCGGCCGGCGACCGCTTCGTGCGGGTCGCGTTCACGGCGACCGACGAGCGGGTCGCCGCGGCCGTGGAGCGGCTGGGCGCGGCGCGCTGACCGCACCCGGGGAGCGCACCCCGGGACCGTACGGCGAAGGGGGCCGGTGTCACGGACACCGGCCCCCTTCGGGGTCCTCCCCGGAGGAAACGGGGTGCGGACGGACTACAGCGGCAGGCCGCCGAGGCCGCCGCCGTTGAGGCTGCCCAGCAGGCCGCCGAGCGGGCCGAGCGCGCCGGTCAGGCCGGACAGCGGGCTGTTCTTGCCGAGGTCGGCACCGCCGAGGCGGTTGGCCGAGCCGTGCTCGGCCAGGCCCAGCACGTCGGTGGCGGGCAGCTCGGCCGGCAGGGCCTGCTCGACCGGGCCGAGCGGCAGCGCGCGCTGCACCGCGCCCACCGGCAGCGCGTCGGCGACGGCGGTGCCGCCGGGGACGGCGCCGGTGAGCGTCTCGGCGCCGGGCACGGCCTGGGTGACCGAGCCGGCCTGGGTCAGGCCGCCGAGCGGGCCGGTGCCGGCGGTGGCGCCGCGGGTCTCCGCGCTCTTGCCGGTGACGGCCTCGCCGAGCTTGCCGGCCAGGGCCGAGGCGACCTTCGGGGTGACGGTGGAGAGCTGGCCGGCGGTCGCGGCGGTCTGGTCGACCGGCGCGGTCAGCGAGCCGGCCTTCTCGTTGGCCTCGGGCAGCTGCTGGGCGACGATGTTGCCGGCGGCGTCGGTGGAGGCCGGTACGCCGGCGGCGACGGTGGCCGCCCCGGTGGTGCCGGCGGCCTGGCCGAGCTGGTGGGTGGTGTGCTGGAGCGTCGAGCCGGCGTCGGAGTTGGTCAGCTGGCCCAGCGGTGCCGCGAGGTCGCTCTTGGGCAGCAGGGCGTCCCCGCCCAGAGCGGACGCGGAGCCGGCCGCGAGCAGCGGGGTCGCTCCGGCGGCCACGACGAGCGCGGCCTGGGCGATCCGGCGCGTGAGGGGGTGAGACATGGGGCTCCTCGAAGGGGTCTGGGTCCGTCCCGTCCGCCCTGGGGAGCCGGGCGTTGCCGACCGGGCGGACGACGTTGTTACCGCTTGAGAAGCCAGAAGGTTTCGGCCGGTGCAAGGAAGAGTCCTGACCGACCATCGGATCGTACGACTGCAGCAGGGCCGCTTGCCGGGCCCGGTCGGACGCCGCCGAACCGGCCCCGGACAAGGGGAGTGACGGTTCTTCACCCCGGTTCGCCGGAACGGGCTGTCGGTCCACCGGGGTTGACCGGAATCACTCGTCCGGCGGCAACCCGAACACCAGTGCGTCAGCTCTTCGTGGGCGGGGCCAGGGTGACCTGGACGAGCTTGGTCGAGGTGCCCGAGGTCTGGGTCTGCCAGCCGTCCTCGGACTTGGACTTGCGCCAGATCTTCCCGTCGTAGGCGACCGTCGCGATGCCCAGCTGCTGGGCCTGGGCGACCGCCCAGTGGGCGACCTCCCAGCCGCTCGCCCGCTCGGCGCTCACCCCGCCGTCCGCCCCCGCGTCCGGTCCCGAGGTCAGCGCGGTGGTGGCCGGGTCCGGGGTCAGCGCGACGGCGTTCTCGGCGCCCTTGATGGTCGAGGTGTAGCCGGTCGCCGGGGTCACCGTGCGGCCGAACTCCCGGCGCACCCGGTCGGACAGCACCTGGGCCCGGTCCGGCGCCGCGGCCGGGGTCGCGGTGGCGCCCGGGGCGGTCCCCGCGGTGGGGGAGTCGGAGTCCGCCGGGTCCGGCTTGGCGTAGTCGTGCACCACGCAGGAGAACGAGGCGGGCTCGCGGCCGGCCAGCGCCGAGGTGAGCAGGGTCGCCTTCGTCTCGTGCTTGGCGTAGGCCTGCGGGTAGCCGCTCTTCTGCACCGTCTGGGCGGCGTCGGTCAGCGGCATCCGGGTGTAGCCGGGGACCTTGACCAGGCCGTCCAGGAACTTGTTGGTCGCGTACACCGGGTCCGCGATCTGCGTCGGGGTGCCCCAGCCCATCGACGGCCGCTGCTGGAAGAGGCCGATCGAGTCCCGGTCGCCGCCCGCGAGGTTGCGCAGCTTGGACTCCTGCATCGCCGTCGCCAGCGAGATCGTGGTGGCCCGGTCCGGCAGCCCGCGCGAGCGCGCCACCGCGGCGATCGTCGCGGCGTTGGCGGCCTGCGGCAGCTCCAGCGTGCCGTTGCCGGCCGCGGTCTTCACCGTGCACTCCTCCGACACACCCGGCTTGAAGCCGAACCACCAGATCCCGACCACGGCCAGTCCGGCGACCAGGGCCAGGCCGAGCAGCCCGACGATCACCATCAGCAGGGCGCGCAGCGGCCCGCGGCGGCGAGTGGGCTCCTCTTCGTCGCCCAGCTGCTCGCTGCTCCTTCTCCTGGCCACCGTCGCCCCTCTCGCGCCTGCTCCTTGATCCGACACCGTACCCACTCGGACGGATGTACGGCGCCCCCCGGTTGCCGTCGCCCGCCCACTCGCCACCGAGTCCGAACCGCGTCACGCGGCGGCCGCGCCGGGCGGACCGGACCGGACGAACCGGGCCGCGGACTAGGCTGACGCCCATGAGCAGCCCGAATCCGACGCCCCTGGACCTCACTCTCGACGGCGGGACGCTGACCGCCCGGCTCGTCGACTTCCCCTCGGTGAGCGGCGACGAGCAGGCGCTCGCCGACGCCGTGGAGGCCGCGCTGCGCGGCTACCCGCACCTCACCGTGGACCGCCACGGCAACAACGTGGTCGCCCGCACCGACCTGGGCCGCGCCGAGCGCGTCGTCCTGGCCGGCCACCTGGACACCGTGCCGATCGCCGACAACCTCCCCTCGTACGTCGAGGGCGACCTGCTCTACGGCTGCGGCACCTCGGACATGAAGTCCGGCGTGGCCGTCCAGCTGCGCCTCGCCGCCACGCTGCCCGAGCCCAACCGGGACCTCACCTTCGTCTTCTACGACTGCGAGGAGGTGGAGGCCCACCGCAACGGCCTGGGCCACCTCGCCAAGGACCACCCGGAGTGGCTGGCCGGCGACTTCGCGGTGCTGATGGAGCCCAGCGGCGCCATGGTCGAGGGCGGCTGCCAGGGCACCCTGCGGGCGCAGGTGCGGCTCACCGGCGTGCGCGCCCACGCGGCCCGCAGCTGGCTCGGCGACAACGCCATCCACCACGCCGCCGAGGTGCTCACCCGGCTCGAGCGGTACCAGCCGCGCCGGGTGGAGATCGACGGCCTGGAGTACCGCGAGGGCCTGAACGCGGTCCGGATCGACGGCGGCGTGGCCGGCAACGTGATCCCGGACGAGTGCGTCGTGACCGTCAACTTCCGCTACGCGCCGGACCGCAGCGAGGTCGAAGCGGAGAAGCACGTGCGCGAGGTCTTCGACGGCTTCGAGCTGACCGTCACCGACTTCGCCCCGGGCGCCCTGCCCGGACTCGCCCAGCCGGCCGCCCAGGCCTTCCTGGCGGCCACCGGCGGCCAGGCCCGGGCCAAGTTCGGCTGGACCGACGTCGCCCGGTTCAGCGCGCTCGGCGTCCCCGCGGTCAACTACGGCCCCGGCGACCCGAACCTGGCGCACAAGCGCGAGGAGCACTGCTCGCTGAGCGCCATCGCCGAGGTCGAGGAGCGGCTGCGCGCCTGGCTGACCAGCTGAGCCGCGCGCCGCGCCGACCGTCGGGGCGGCGGCCGAACGCCACCTTCCGGATGCTCAACCGACCTTCCCCCGTTGCCTGAAAACGGGGGAAGGCGGGCGTAGGGTTTCGTCATGACAGGCACAGGAGACGAGAAGCACTACGGTCACGGCCCCGAGCAGGTCGGGGTGCCGCGGAAGAAGAAGGCCTGGCCCGAGAAGCAGAAGGGCCCGGTGCTGGTGCGCCGGGACCAGGTCGGCACGAGCACCACGGACCAGCGCCTGCTGGACACCACCGGTCCCACCGACTGGCTGCACACCGACCCGTGGCGGGTGCTGCGGATCACCTCCGAGTTCGTCGAGGGCTTCGGCGCCCTCGCCGAACTCCCGCCCGCGATCAGCGTCTTCGGCTCCGCCCGGACCCCGGCCGACTCGCCCGAGTACGAGGCGGGCGTGGCCATCGGCCGGGCCCTCGCCGAGGCCGGCTACGCGGTGATCACCGGCGGCGGCCCGGGCGCGATGGAGGCCGCCAACCGCGGCGCCTCCGAGGCCGGCGGCCTCAGCGTCGGGCTCGGCATCGAGCTGCCCTTCGAGCAGGGCCTCAACGAGTTCGTCGACCTCGGACTGAACTTCCGCTACTTCTTCGTCCGCAAGACGATGTTCGTGAAGTACGCCCAGGGGTTCGTGGTCCTGCCCGGCGGCCTCGGCACGCTGGACGAGCTGTTCGAGGCGCTCACCCTGGTGCAGACGAAGAAGGTCACCCGCTTCCCGGTGATCCTCTACGGCAGCGCCTACTGGGGCGGCCTCTACGAGTGGCTGAAGAACACCCTGGTCGAGCAGGGCAAGGCGGCCCCGCACGACCTGGAGCTGTTCCACATCACCGACGAGATCGACGAGGTCATGAAGATCCTCGCCGACGCCCGCCGGCCCGCCGGCGAGATCTAGGAGCCCCGGACGGGTCCTCGGCGGGCCCGGGCCGAGGCGCTCACGCCAGCCCCCGGCGGGCGACCGCCGGGGGGCGGGTGCCCCGGATCGAGGCGACCATGTCCAGCACCTGGCGGGTCTCCGCGACCTGGTGCGCCCGGTAGACCCGCGCGCCCAGCCAGGCCGAGACCGCGGTGGTGGCCAGGGTGCCGAGCAGCCGCTCGTTCACCGGCCGGTCCAGGGTCTCGCCGACGAAGTCCTTGTTGGAGAGCGAGACCAGCACCGGGAAGCCGGTCGCGGTCATCTCCGGCAGCCGCCGGGTGGCCTCCAGCGAGTGCCGGGTGTTCTTGCCGAAGTCGTGCCCCGGGTCGATGATCAGCGCGTCCCGCCGCACGCCCAGTTCCACCGCGCGTTCGGCCAGTCCCACCGTCACCCGCAGGATGTCCGCCATCACGTCCTCGTACCCGGTCCGGTGCGGCCGGGTGCGGGGCTCGGCGCCGCCCGCGTGGGTGCAGACCAGCCCGACGTCGTACCGGGCGGCCACCTCGGCGAGCTTCGGATCCACCCCGCCCCAGGCGTCGTTCAGCAGGTCCGCGCCCACCTCGCAGACCGCCTCGCCGACCTCGTGCCGCCAGGTGTCCACGCTGATCACCGCCTCGGGGTGGCGCTTGCGCAGCTCCGCCACGAAGGGCACGGTGCGCCGCAGCTCCTCCTCGACCGTGACCTCGTCGCCCGGCCCGGCCTTCACCCCGCCGATGTCCAGGATCGCCGCGCCCTCGGCCATCGCCCGGTCCGCGGCGGCGAAGGCGGCCTCGTCGGCGAAGGTCGCACCCTTGTCGAAGAACGAGTCAGGCGTCCGGTTGACGATCGCCATGATCACCAGCTCGTCGTCACCGAATTCCCGCGGTCCCAGGCGCAGTGCCACCGATGTCTCCTCCACAGCTCCTGCGGGTGCGATGATGGCCCCCGGCCTCACTAAGGGACCATGCTGTCATGATCAGTGTGGTTACCTGCGCCACATAGCGGACCGGCCGGGAGTTCGGGAGGACAGCTCGTGTTCTGGGTGATCGTGGTCGCCATGGCCGTGGTGGTCGGCGGTGCCGCCCTGGTGGCGCTCGGCGGGGGAGGCTCGATGCCGGAGGCGGCACCGGACCGCATCTCCGCGCGGCTGCCGCAGGACCGCCCGCTGGGCAAGGCGGACGTGGACGAGCTGCGCCTGCCGATGGCCCTGCGCGGCTACCGGATGGACGAGGTGGACGACGTCCTGGACCGCCTCGGCGCCGAACTCGCCTACCGCGACGCGCGGATCGCCGAGCTGGAGGCCGCCGCCCACCTGCGCGGCGCGGTCGAGGCGGGCGGCGCCCCCGACCCGGCGGCCGAACCGCTGCCCGGCCTGGAGGAGTTCGCCCAGGTGGTCGAGCCGGCCGTGGCGCTCGCCAAGCAGCCGGCCGGGGAGCGGGCCCCCGAGGACGCCGAGCCCGGGGCGGACAAGTGACGGACGACGGAGCTGTGCTCGGCGCGGACGGCCTGCGCCGCTGCGGCTGGGGCGACTCCACCGACGACTACCGGGTCTACCACGACACCGAGTGGGGCCGGCCGGTGCACGGCGACGACGCGCTGTTCGAGCGGGTCTGCCTGGAGGCCTTCCAGTCCGGGTTGTCCTGGCTGACCATCCTGCGCCGCCGCGAGGGCTTCCGGGCGGCGTTCGCGGGCTTCGAGATCGCCAGGGTCGCCGAGTTCGGCGAGGCGGACAAGGAGCGCCTGCTCGCCGACACCGGCATCATCCGCAACCGGGCCAAGATCGAGGCGGCGGTCGCCAACGCGCGGGTCGCCCGCGACCTGGAGGGCGGACTGGACGCGCTGATCTGGCAGTTCGCCGGGGACCCGGACCGGCCGGCCCCCCGCACGACGGGCGAGGTTCCGGCCGTCACACCGGAGTCGACGGCGCTGGCGAAGGCGCTGAAGAAGGCGGGCTTCCGCTTCGTCGGCCCGACCACCGCCTACGCCCTGATGCAGGCCTGCGGCCTGGTCGACGACCACCTGGCGGACTGCCACGTCCGCACCGCCGCCGTCCGCTGACCGACCCGAGGGCCGGCCCGTCCGAGCGGACGGGCCGGCCCGTCGGGGTCGACTTCCCTAGCGGCCCAGGTACTTCGGCTTCTCCTTGGCGATGAAGGCGCGCACCGCGATCCGGTGGTCCTCGCTCTCGCCCGCCATCGTCTGCAACTCGTCCTCCTTGTCGAGGAGTTCGTCCAGCGAGTGGGAGGCGCCGTACGCCAGCGACTCCTTGACGGCGCCGTAGGCGACGGTCGGCCCCTCGGCCAGCTCGCGGGCGAAGGCCCGTGCGGTGGCGGCGAGTTCGTCGGCCGGCACCACCCTGGTGGCCAGGCCCAGCTCCATCGCCTCGGCGGCCTTGACCGTCCGGGGGAGCATCAGCAGCTCGGTGGCCTTGGCGTGCCCGACCAGTCGCGGCAGCGTCCAGGAGGCGCCCGAGTCGGCGGTCAGCGCGATCCCGGCGAAGGCGGTGTTGAAGCCGGCCCGGTCGGACAGGACGCGGAAGTCGCAGGCGAAGGCGAGCGAGGCGCCGGCCCCGGCCGCCACCCCGCCGACCGCGGCGACGGTCGGCTTGCGCATCCCGGCCAGCGCCCGCACCAGCGGGTTGTAGTGCTCGGCGACGGTCCGCAGCGCGCCCTCGCCGGTCTCCTCGGCCCGCTTCAGCAGCGCCAGGTGCTCGTTGAGGTCCTGCCCGACGCAGAACGCCCGCTCGCCCGCCCCGGTCAGCAGCACGGCCCGCACCGCCGGGTCGGCGGCCGCGGCGGCCACGGCGTCGCGCAGCGCGATCTTGGTGGCGACGTCGAGCGCGTTCATCGCCTCCGGGCGGTTGATGGTGATGACGGCCAGGCCGCCGTCCAGCTCGTACAGCACGGAATCGGACATGGGTGAGGGCTCCCGGGGTCGTGGCGGTGTCAGTCGTGTGTGTCAGGATGCCGGAGCACACGGGGGGCTGGGGAGTGTGAGGTATCGCACCTTCCCGCGGCGTCCGCACCGCCGCCACGCCGGGGCTTATGACGTGAATTGCGGTGGTTGGGGGCGGTCCGGCCGTGGTTGCACCGAGAGTGATGTTGGTCATCAGCCCGTGGCATGCGGGATAATGGCTTCCGATCAATGCGTTCGATACCGGCGGTGGACGGACTGCCGGTGCGTAGCTGAGCGGTTGCAGGAAGGGGAACGAGCATGGCGGCCATGAAGCCGCGGACGGGTGACGGCCCGCTCGAAGTCACCAAAGAGGGGCGGGGCATCATCATGCGCGTTCCGCTCGAAGGCGGCGGACGCCTTGTGGTGGAGCTCACGCCTGACGAGGCCGAGGCCCTCGGCGAGGCCCTGAAGAAGGCCTGCGGCTGACCGCAGCAGGTGCTCGCCATCTCCTGGAGATGTGCTGCCGGGCCCGGGTACGACGTCATGTCGGCCCGGGTCCGCACGTTTTCCGGGCCCGGGCCGCGGGGCCTGCGGGCCCGCGGCGCCCCGAGGGGCGCCGGGCTCAGCGCTTGATCGCGCAGAGCAGCCCGTCCGACACCGGCAGCAGTGCCGGCAGCAGGTCCTCGCTCTCCCGCACGTCCCGGACCAGGTCCCGGACGGCGCCGGTCTGTGGGTCCTGGAGTTCCGGCTCGGCCAGCCGGCCCTCCTGGAAGACCCCCTCGAAGCAGACCATCCCGCCCGGCCGCAGCAGCCGCAGCGCCTCGCGCAGGTACTCGCAGGACTCCGCCGGGTCGCCGTCGCAGAACACCAGGTCGTACTGTCCGTCGGCGAGCCGGGGCAGCACCTCCAGCGCCCGGCCCGGTATGAACCGGGAGCGGTTGGCCGCGAACCCGGCCGCCTGGTAGGCCTCACGGGCCAGCTGCTGGCGCACCGGCTCCGAGTCGACCGTGGTGAGCACGCCGTCCGGCCGCATCCCGCGCAGCAGGTAGACCCCGGACACCCCGGTGCCGGTGCCGATCTCGGCCACCGCCTTGGCGTCCAGCGCGGCCGCCAGCAGCCGCAGGCAGGCCCCGCCGCTCGGTCCGATCGCCCGTATCCCGGTCCGCGCGGACTGTGCCCGGGCGTAGGTCAGCACGGCGTCCTCGCCCACGTAGGTGTCGGCGAGGGCCGCGTGCGCGGGCCCGAACTCGCTGATGGCTGCCTCTTTCGGAGCCCCGGGCGGCGGCCCGGTGCCGAGGGATGTCGATATTTCCTGGCACAGATTACTGGCCGACCGGGAACCGCGTACGGCGGCGGGCCGTTGTCATGTCGGACCGGGTGCGCAAGACCTCCCGGGCACTTTTATCCGGGCTTGACGGGTGAGGTGGATATGGTGGTGGCCCTGCTGGGCAGAAGAGCCGACCGAGGAGGTGTGGCCGAGGGCGACGTCCCTGTGCGGCGGCACTTCCGTGGCACTGCGTCGGCCCGTACGCCGAAGCCCGTGATGAACCAGCCTGCGCACTCCGACCTGGACCAGCCCGTGGCCGCGACGCCGGCCGCCGGTGCCACCGAGGCCCCCGCTCTCGCGACCTTCTCCGAGGGTCCCGACGCGCAGACCTGGACTCCGCCCACGTGGGAGGAGATCGTCGAGGCGCACAGCGCCCGGGTCTACCGGCTGGCCTACCGTCTGACGGGCAACCAGCACGACGCCGAGGACCTCACCCAGGAGGTCTTCGTCCGGGTGTTCCGATCGCTGTCCACCTACACCCCCGGCACGTTCGAGGGCTGGCTGCACCGGATCACCACCAACCTCTTCCTGGACATGGTCCGCCGCCGCCAGCGCATCCGCTTCGACGCGCTCGGCGAGGACGCGGCCGAGCGGCTCGCCTCCCGCGAGCCCAGCCCGGCCCAGCACTTCAGCGACACCCACTTCGACGCCGACGTGCAGCACGCCCTGGACACCCTCGCGCCGGAGTTCCGCGCCGCCGTGGTGCTCTGCGACATCGAGGGCCTGTCCTACGAGGAGATCGCCGCCACGCTGGGCGTCAAGCTCGGCACCGTCCGCAGCCGCATCCACCGCGGCCGCTCGCACCTGCGCGCCGCGCTCAAGCACCGCGCCCCCGGCTCGGCCCCCGGCCGTGAGCGCCGCGGCGGCTCGGAGGAGCCGGTGCCGGTGGCCGTCGGCGTGGGGGTGCTCGAGGCCGCGGCCGCGCCCGGTGGGCGCGGACGGAGGCGATCGTGAGCGGAACCAGCCGGTCCGGTTCGGACCGGTCGGACGCCTCCGACCGGTCTCCGAGCCGACGGGGCTGGGCCCTGCCGGGCCGTCGCGGAGGCGACGAACCCGGTGAGCCCGTGCTGCCCGGGGTGGCACTGCCCGCGGACACGGCGCTGCACGCGCTCCCCGTCCGTCCCGCCGCACCCGCCGTCGAGGAGCACCACCTCGGCGAGCGCCTCTCCGCCTTCCTGGACGGCGAACTCGGCCACGACTCGCGCGACCGCGTCCAGGCCCACCTGGCGACCTGCCCCCAGTGCCTCGCGGAGGCCGACGAGGGCCGCGCCGTCAAGCACATGCTGGCCCGCTCCGGCCCGCCCGGCCCGTCCTCCGCGCTGATGGCCCGCCTGATGGCCGTCGGCAACCTCCCCGAGGACGCCCCGGCGGACGGCGACTGGCGCTCCGGGCGGCGCGGGCGCCGCGATGACGACGACGACCTGCCCGGTGGCGGGGTCGCGGCCACCGGCACGCTCGGCGGCAGCCGGCTCGACGGCGGCTCCTTCGGCCGCGGCGCCGGGGCCTCCTTCGGCGCGGGCGCGCTGGGCGCCGACTCCCCGCTGCCCGGGGTCGACCCGCGGGCCTTCGGCCGCGGCACGGTGCTGCGGCCGCTGATGGGCCGGCGCTCCGCCCGCCCCGAGGCCGCCGCCGCCCCGGCCCGTCCGCAGCCCGCCGCGCCCGCCGCCGTCCGGTCCCCCGCGCGGGGCCGACGGCTGGTGTTCGCCGCCGCGGGAGCCTTCTCCGTCGCCGCGGTGACGCTCGGCGGCGTCGGCGGGCTCAGCACGCAGGGCGAGGAGCGCCACGGCACCACCGTCAGCCCGCCCGGCAGCGGCCGCGGCGGCCTCGTCCCGACGACCGCGCAGGTCCCGGTGGACTTCGCCGGCCGCCCGGTCGCCGCGACCCGCGACGCGACCCCGCCGGGCTCCCCGGAGCGCTACCCCGGGGGCTTCGCCGCGCTGCGCCAGCAGATCCGCTAGAACGGCCCCGAAGGACACCGGCGCTCCGGCCCGGACGCCCCGGCCACCGGCAGGTCTTTACCACGGCTTCATCACAGCGTGGGCCAAGGACCCGCCGGTGGCCATTACCCTGTAGGAACCGTCGTCCGACGAGTTAGGGAGCAAAGGTGTTCAGCGACGTCAGTGGGCTGGAGGTCCTGACCCTCGTCGTGATGGCGATCATCATCTTCGGCCCGGACAAGCTTCCCAAGCTGATCCAGGACACCATGGGCTTCATCCGGAAGATCCGATCCTTCGCCGACAACGCGAAGGAGGACATCCGCAGCGAGCTGGGCCCCGAGTTCAAGGACTTCGAGTTCGAGGACCTGAACCCCAAGACCTTCGTGCGCAAGCAGCTCATGGGCGACCAGGACGATCCGCTGGGCCTCAAGGACATGAAGGACACCCTGGACATCCGGTCCGTCCTGGACGACAAGCCCGCGGCGCCGGTCAACGGCCGCAGCGGCAGCGTCAGCTTCGAGAAGTCCGCCCCGGCGCCCGCCTCCACCGGAGCCCCGCTGGCGCCCGGCGAGCGGCCCCCGTTCGACCCCGACGCCACCTGACCGGTACCGCGTCCGGCGCCCCGGCGCCGCGCCACCGCCCCGCCCGGCCACCCGGCTGAGCGGGGCGGCGGCGCGTGCGCCGCTATTGTGCTGATTGTTCCGCTGAGCCGTCCGTCACACCGCGCCCCGTCGTGGTCCGGGAACGGCCCCGGGGAACGCCGCGGTACGCCACCATGGGAGCGCGCCACGGCAGGCAAACGTGTGTTTGAGGAGGCCCGGGGATGGACGCGACGAGTCAGACGGGAGGGGCGACGGCCACGGCCGGCGGCCCGGTGGTCGGCGGACAGGCCGGCCCGGCGGACCCGCTGGTGCCCTACCTGTCCGCCGACTTCCCCTGGTACGGGCTGGACGAGGGCTGGACCGGCCGCCGTTTCCTGGTGCAGGCCGGCGCCGGCCCCCGCACCGCGGGCAGCGTCGACTACGGCTCGCTCGGCCACGGCGAGGAGCCGGCCAGGCAGTACGAGCCGCGCGACGTACGGAAGTTCGCCGTCGTGGTCACGGTGGCCCGCCGGGACAGCCGCCGCAGTGCCGACAACACGGGCACCCTGGAGGCGACCTCCGCCTCCTCCGCCGCCTGGCTGGCCGGCTCCGGCCTGCTCGCCGCGACCTGGCCCGGGCAGCTGGACCGGGCGCTGCGCCAGGACTGGCTGGACCAGCAGAGCAGCCTCGCCTGGGACCTCGCCGACGACCTGGCCGGCCCCGGCTGGTCCACCCTCAGCCTGCCGGTCAACGGCCTGCCGCAGCCCTTCCGCTACCGCGAGTCCGAGTACGGCTGGGTGCTGGCCGGTGAGGCCCCCGGCGTCATGCTGGGCGCCTACGGCCGGGGCGTCAGCGCCTACGGCATCGGCTTCTCCACCGTCCCGGACCTGACGGCCTACACCCGCCCGTAGGGCCCTCGGCAGGACACGGCCGTACGACGGAGGGCCGGGTGGTGCGCCCACCCGGCCCTCCGTCGGTCACGGCCTCAGAACTTGTTCTTGGGCGTCAGGCCCAGCGACATCCCGGACAGTCCGCGCTGGCGGCCGCCGAGCTTGCCGGCCACCGCGCGCAGGGCGGCGCCGGCCGGGGAGTCGGGCGCGGCGAGCACGACCGGGCGGCCGTCGTCGCCGCCCTCGCGCAGCCGCACGTCGATCGGGATCGAGCCGAGCACCGGGACGGTCGCGCCGACCGTGCGGGTGAGCGCGTCCGCGACGGTCTGGCCGCCGCCGGTGCCGAAGACGTCGATCATCTCGTCGCAGTGCGGGCACGGCATGCCGGACATGTTCTCGATCACGCCGACGATCTTCTGGTGGGTCTGCACCGCGATGGTGCCGGCCCGCTCGGCCACCTCGGCGGCGGCCATCTGCGGGGTGGTGACGATCAGGATCTCCGCGTTGGGGACCAGCTGGGCCACCGAGATCGCGATGTCGCCGGTGCCGGGCGGCAGGTCCAGCAGCAGCACGTCCAGGTCGCCCCAGTACACGTCGGCGAGGAACTGCTGGAGCGCGCGGTGCAGCATCGGGCCGCGCCAGACCACCGGGGCGTTGCCCGGGGTGAACATGCCGATCGAGATGACCTTCACGCCGTTCGCCTGCGGCGGCATGATCATGTCCTGGACCTGGGTCGGCCGGCCCTCGACGCCCAGCATGCGCGGCACGCTGTGGCCGTAGATGTCGGCGTCCACCACGGCGACCTTCAGGCCGTCGGCGGCCATCGCGGCCGCCAGGTTGACGGTCACCGAGGACTTGCCGACGCCGCCCTTGCCGGAGGCGACGGCGTAGACCCGGGTCAGGGTGCCCGGCTTGGCGAACGGGATCTCCCGCTCGGGGGCGCCGCCGCGCAGCAGCTGGGACAGTTCCTTGCGCTGCTCGTCGCTCATCACGTCGAGCTCGACCTCGACGCCGGTCACGCCGGGGACCTTCCCGACCGCCTCGCGCACCCGGGTGACGATGGTGTCGCGCATCGGGCAGCCGGAGACCGTCAGGTAGACCGCGACGCGCACCGCGCCGTCCTCGGCGATCCCGACCGATTTCACCATGCCGATCTCGGTGATCGGGCGGTTGATCTCCGGGTCGTTGACGGTCGCCAGCGCCTGGCGTACGGACTCCTCCGTGACGCCGGCCGCGACCTCTGTCTCGTTGGCCATGCCTTGATGGTACGGCGCCCGGCGAAGTCGTTGACCCGTCGGTAGCGTGCCGAGGGTCACAGCGGTTCGGGGGCGTCCCGGCGCTCGTCGATCTCCTTGAGCAGGGACTGGAGTTCGGACCGGATGAAGTCCCGGGTGGCGACCTCGCCGAGCCCGTGCCGCAGGGCCGCGACCTCGCGGGTCAGGTACTCGGTGTCGGCGATGTTGCGGTCGCTGCGGGCCCGGTCCTGCTCCATGTTGACCCGGTCCCGGTTGTCCTGGCGGTTCTGCGCCAGGAGGATCAGCGGGGCCGCGTACGAGGCCTGCAGGGACAGCGCCAGGGTCAGGAAGATGAACGGGTACTCGTCGAAGCGCACGCTCGTCGGCAGCAGGGTGTTCCACGCTATCCAGACGACGACCACCACCGTCATCCAGACGATGAACCGCCCGGTGCCGAGGAAGCGTGCGATCCGCTCGGACAGGACGCCGAACGCCTCCGGATCGTAGGAGGGCAGCGTGATCAGGCCGGGGCGCGCGGTGCGCGGCTGGTCGAGCCGGGCGCGGCCGGTGCCGGTGATCGGCGCGGTGTCGGCGCGCCGGTCCCGGCCGCCCTCGCGGGTGCGCAGCTCGCGCAGCTGCCGCAGCCGGCGCAGTTCGCCCTGGAGGCGCCGGCGCGCGGAGTCGTCCGTCCGGCCGTTGCGGTCACCGTCCACCGGTCACCCCTTCCCTGTCGTCCTGGTGGGTGTCGTCGCCGGGGTGCGTCGCGGCGTCGCGCCAGTCCTCCGGCAGCAGGTGGTCGAGCACGTCGTCGACGGTCACCGCCCCGAGCAGGTGGTCGGCCTCGTCCACGACCGGCGCGGCGACCAGGTTGTAGGTCGCCAGGTAGCTGGTGATCAGCGACAGCGGGGTGTCCGGCGGCAGCGGGTCCAGGTCGTCGTCCACCAGCGAGCCGACCAGGACGTACGGGGGCTCGCGCAGCAGCCGCTGGAAGTGCACGGTGCCCAGGTAGCGGCCGGTCGGGGTTTCGTTCGGCGGACGGCAGACGAAGACCTGCGCGGCCAGGGCGGGCTTGTGGTCGCTGACCCGGACCCTCGCCAGCGCCTCGGCGACCGTGGCGTCCGGCTCCAGCACGATCGGCTCGGTGGTCATCAGACCACCGGCGGTGTCCTCCTCGTACGTCAGCAGGCGGCGCACCGGCGCGGCCTCGTCCGGCTCCATCAGCTGGAGCAGCCGCTCGGCCTCGTCGCCGGGCAGTTCGGAGAGCAGGTCGGCGGCGTCGTCCGGGTCCATCGCCTCCAGGACGTCGGCGGCGCGCTCCTCCTGGAGCTTGCCGATGATCTCGACCTGGTCGTCCTCGGGCAGCTCCTCCAGGACGTCGGCCAGCCGCTCGTCGTCGAGGGCGGCGGCCACCTCGGCGCGGCGCTTGGCGGACAGGTGGTGCAGCACGCTGGCGAGGTCGGCGGGGCGCAACTGCTCGAAGGTGGCGAGCAGGTTGGCCGCGCCCTGGTCCTGCTCGGGCAGCGAGAAGCCGGTGACGTCCTGCCAGTCCAGGGTGAGCCGCTCGCCCTTGCCCTTGCGCAGCCGGCCGGCCCGGCCGACCTGCACGAAGACCTTGCTGATCTCCCACTCGCGCAGCCGGGTCTGCACCATGCCGACGTCCAGCACGGTGACGTCCTCGCCGGTCTTGGACCAGGTGACGGTGCGGTCCAGCAGCTCGGCGAGCACCAGGGTCTCGGACGGGCGCTGCTCGAAGCGGCGCAGGTTGATCACGCCGGTGGTGAGCACCTGGCCGGACTCCAGGCTGGTCACCCGGGTCATCGGCAGGAAGATCCGGCGCCGGCCGACCACCTCGACCACCAGGCCGAGGACGCGGGGCGGGCGGCCGCCGAGCCGCAGCGACACGACCACGTCCCGGACCCGGCCGACCTGGTCGCCGTTCGGGTCGAAGACCGCGATGGCGGACAGATGGGAGATGAAGACCCGGGTGCCTGGCCCTGCCATGGACTCCCTCGACTCGCTCGACGCCGTACCGGGGGCGCCGGGGGCGCACCCGCGGCCAAGGCTACCCGCGTGTTCCGGGCCCGGCCGGGAGGCACGGTAGCCGTCGGACGAGTCCTGGGCGTGAAGCTTTAACGGCGCTTGAACAGCAGTTTGGGCAGGCCGGCCGGGATCGGGCGGCGGGTGGTGGCCGGGGTGGGCAGCGGCTGCGCGACGTGCGAGCCGTCCGGCATCGCCCCGGGGCGCTCGGTGAGCGGGCCGACCGGCTCCAGTCGCAGCACCCGGCACTCGCGGGCCCAGCGGGCGGCGATGGCGTCGGTGTCGGGCGCGTTCAGCCGCTTGCCCTTGAGCTCCTCGACGGCGCCCAGCCAGGCCTCGCTGTCCGGGGCCGGCTCGACGACCCGGGCGCTCCAGCCGGTCAGCCGGCCGCCCTTGTCCTTGCTGCGGACGGTCACCACGGCACCGGCGCCGGGCTCCAGGCCGTGCAGCGGCTGCTCGCCGCCCCCGCCGACCACCACGACCGCGCCGTCGTGCCAGGCGTGCCACAGCGGCCGGGCGTGCTCCTGCCCCTGCGCGCGCACCCAGAGCAGGCCCGACTTCTTCGCGGCCTCCTCCAGCAGGGCCTGGTCGAGGAAGTCGTCGGCGGTCGCGGCGGCGGGCGTACGGTCCATGGCGGACAGCGTACGGCCAGTGGGCCCGTCCCGTGGCGTGGCCGGGAGGCCCGGCCGTCTCAGCCCCCGGGCGACAGTTCCATTAAGCCGCCACGGGCCTTACCGTATGACGGCCCCACCCCCGCGACCAGCAAGGAGCGCCGTGCCCGCCGCCCGGCCCGCGACCGCCCCCGCCACCACCCCGACCGCCGACCCGGGCCCGGCACACCCGCTCCCCACCCTCGACCTGCTGCTGCTCGCCGTCTCGATCGGCGGCATCTCGCTGTCCGGCCCGCTGATCAGCGCCACCGCCGCGCCCGCGCTGGCGATCGCCCTGTGGCGCAACGTCATGTCGGTCGGCGTCCTCGGCCCGTACGCGCTGCTGCGCCACCGCGCCGAGCTGCGCGGGATCGGCCGGCGGGCGCTGCTGCTCGCGGTGGCCGCCGGGGCGCTGCTCGCCGTGCACTTCGCGCTCTGGATGCCCAGCCTGCGGATGACCTCGGTGGCCTCGGCCACCGCCCTGGTCACCACCACCCCGCTGTGGACCATCCTGCTGATGCGGCTGATGGGCGTCCGGGCGCCGCGGCTGGTCTGGCTCGGCACCGTCGTCGCCTTCGCCGGGGTGCTGGTGCTGACCGGCGTGGACCTCTCGCTCTCCCCGCGCGCGCTGCTCGGCGACGCGCTCGCGCTCGCCGCCGGCCTGGCCGCGGCCGGGTACATGCTGCTGGGCGCCGAGGTCCGTAAGACCGTCAGCACCACCGCGTACACCCTGGTCTGCTACGCCACCACGGCGGCGGTGCTGCTGGGGATCTGCCTGGTCGCCGGGACGCCGCTGGCCGGGTGGCCGGCCGGGGTCTGGTGGCAGATCGTGCTGCTGATGGTCGCCGCCCAGCTGCTCGGCCACTCGCTGAGCAACCGCGTGGTGCGCAACCTCGGGCCGTCGATCACCTCCACCGCGATCCTGCTGGAGACCCCGGGCGCGGCGCTGATCGCCGCCCTCTGGCTGGGCCAGTGGCCCCCGGCGGCCGCCTACCCGGCGGTGGTGCTGATCCTGCTCGGCCTCGTCCTGGTCGCCCGCGGCGGGCGCCGGTAGCCGTCAGAGCCAGCCGTTGCGGCGGAAGCCCCGGTACATCCCGAAGCAGATCAGCACGATCGCGCCGAGCACCGTCGGATAGCCGTACTTGTGGTGCAGCTCGGGCATGTACTCGAAGTTCATGCCGTAGACGCCGGTGATCATGGTGGGCACCGCGAAGATCGCCGCCCAGGCGGTGATCTTGCGCATGTCCTCGTTCTGCGCCACCGACACCTGCGCCAGGTTCGCCTGCAGCAGCGAGTTCAGCAGCTCGTCGAAGCCGTGCACCTGCTCGGCGACCCGCGCCAGGTGGTCGGCGACGTCCCGGAAGTACTTCTGGATGTCCGGGTCCACCAGCCGCTGGAGCGGCTCCGACAGCTGCTGCATCGGGCGCAGCAGCGGCACCACCGCGCGCTTGAACTCCAGTACCTCGCGCTTGAGTTGGTAGACCCGGCCGACGTCGGCGCTGCGCCCGCCCTTGGCCGAGAAGACACCGTACTCGATCTCGTCCACGTCGTTCTGGAGCCGCTCGGCGACCAGCAGGTAGTTGTCCACGACGTGGTCGGCGATCGCGTGCAGCACCGCCGACGGGCCCTTGGCGAGCAGCCCCGCCTCGTCCGCGTCCGCCTCCAGCCGGTGGCGCAGCTCCTGCAGCGAGCCGTGGCCGCCGTGCCGGACGGTGATCACGAAGTCCCGGCCGGCGAAGACCATCAGCTCGCCCGTCTCCACCACCTCGCTGGTGGGCGTGAGCTGGTCGTGCTCCACGTAGCGGATGGTCTTGAAGACGGCGAACAACACGTCGTCGTAGCGCTCGACCTTCGGCCGCTGGTGCGCGTGCACCGCGTCCTCGACCGCGAGCGGGTGCAGGCCGAAGCGCTGGGCGATCCCCGCGAACTCGGCCTCGGTCGGCTCGTGCAGGCCGATCCAGCTGAACGAGCCCTCGCCCTCGGGGAGCAGGTGGGCGGCCCTGACCCGGTGGGCGGCCTCGCGCGGGCTGCACGTCTCGCCCCTGCGCTTGCCGTGCTGGTAGACCGCGCAGTCCACGACCGCCGAGGCGGCGTCCTCGGGCAGGACGCCGTAGACGCCGGCCGCGCCGCGGCGGCGGTTGGTGCGGACGGCGGCGCGCAGGCTGTTGATCATCGACATGACAGGCTCCCAGAGGCAGGAACCGTCGCGCGGCGGCACGGAAGGAGAAACGTTCGGCCGCGGTACGACGGCGGAGAACACCGGTGAAACGGGGGATGAGAGTGCTCTCCCGGCCGGTCCGTCCGTCGTGGGGCCCGCGCCCGGGGCTACCGCGGCTGATTCAGCCGATTGGGCCTGCGGGGCGAGGGGTACGGGGAAGTCGGGGCCGGGCAGAGCTGCCGGTACTGCATGGTCGGCCGGTATCCACCGCAACCACCTCCTTCGCGCCGCCGCCCCGGGACGAAACGATCCCGGTGGCCAGTCGCTCACCCTAACATCTGACCGGGCGTCGCAGCCGAGGGGTTCCCGGAGGTTTCCCAAGGCTTTACGGGCCCCTGGCGCGGCCCCGACCGGGCGGGCCTTTACGCCGCCCACGGGCCCCTGCGGCCCGCCCCCGCGCGGCCCGCGAACCCCCGGGGGTTACGCTCACCGGCATGGCGCACGACTTCCCGCTCTTCGGCGACCCCCACGGCGGCAACTCCCCGGAGCTCTCCCGGGAGGCGGTGCTGGCCGCCGTCGAGGCCCGGCTGATCTCCACCTTCGGCGAGCCGGGCGGCCGTGCCGCCGTCACCTTCCTCGGCGCCGACCGGATCGAGGTGCTGCGCTTCGGACCGGACGCCGCGGGCCTGGTGCGGTACGCGACGCTCGGCATGTCCGCCGCGCCGATGGCCGACCCGACCGCGCCGGTCGCCGACCAACTGCGCGGCCCGCGCGCCGAACTGGTGCTGACCGTCCGCGGCGGGCAGGACAGCGTGCTGCGCACCCTGGCCACCTTCGCCGCCACCCCGCAGGTCGAGGGCCTGGTGGTGGCCCCGGGCGGCTCGCTGGACCTCGGCTCCCCGCTCTGGGACGGCGCGCCCTTCACCTCGGTGCTCGCGGCCGAACCGGGCGGCCTGGTCGAGGACCTGGAACTGGCCGACCCGGCCGACCCGGTGCGCTTCCTGCCGCTGCTGCCGATGACGCCCAACGAGGCGGGCTGGAAGCGGGTACACGGCGCGGCCGCGCTCCAGGATCGCTGGCTCGACCAGGGCACCGACCTGCGCGACCCGCAGCGGCGCGGCGTCCGGCTGGACTGACCGGCCGGCTGACGCCCGGTCAGGCGGGGCGTACGGGCCGGTCCGTACACCCGCTCGGCACTCCGAAACGCCGGAACGCGGGACCAGGGGACTCGTGATCCCCTGGTCCCGCGTTCGTCGGGCGAGGCCCGCGCCGGCTCAGCGCCCGATCGGCTTCGCGCCGGTGGCCTGCGCCAGCAGCGCCTCGTACACCTGCGGGTCGGTGGTGTGCTCGCCGAGCCGGACGGTCTTGCGGGAGCCGTGGTAGTCGCTGGAGCCGGTGACCAGCAGGCCGAGCTCGCCGGCCAGGCCGCGCAGCCGCACCCTGGTCTCCTCGTCGTGGTCGGTGTGGTCGACCTCCAGCCCGGCCAGCCCGGCCGCCGCGAGGTCGGCGATCACCTGCTCGGAGACCGTCCGGCCGCGCTTGACCGCGCCCGGGTGGGCGAACACCGGCACCCCGCCGGCGCCCCGGACCAGCCGGACCGCCGCGACCGGGTCGGTCTCGTGCTTGCGGACGTCCGCCCGCCCGCCGTTGGCCAGCCAGTCGGCGGTGAAGGCGTCCGAGACGGTGGCCACCACGCCCGCCTCGACCAGCGCGCTGGCGATGTGCGGCCGCCCGACCGAGCCGGACCCGGCGATCCGCTCCACCTGCTCCCAGCTGATGTCCGCGCCGAGTTCCCGGCAGCGCTCCACGATCGCCCGCCCGCGCCGGAACCGGTCGGTGCGCACCAGGTCCCGCTCGCGCGCGAACTCCGGCTCCGCGGGGTCGAACAGGTACGCCAGCAGGTGCATGCTGATGCCGTCCACGACGCAGGACAGCTCGGCGCCCGGGACGACGGTCAGCCGGGTGCCCTCGGGCAGCGCGCGCACCGCCCCGGCGGCCTCGGCGTGGCCGGCCACGGTGTCGTGGTCGGTCAGCGCCACCACGTCGAGGTCCGCGGCGACGGCCGCCGCGACCAGCTCGGCCGGGCTGTCGGTGCCGTCGGAGGCGTTGCTGTGGGCGTGCAGGTCGATGCGCACGGATCGGACTCCCGGGGCTCGTGGGTGCCGCCCAGGATAGGCCAGTGGGCGGCGCCGTCCCATGGGTCCGGACGGACCCGGCCCGCGGGACGGCCGTCAGCCGAGCAGCCGGGGCGTGAGCGCCCCGCAGGGCAGCAGGTCCAGTTCGGCGCCGGCCTCGCGCAGGTCGGTGAGCACCAGTTCGTCGTACATGACCAGCGCGGACTGCTCGGGCCAGGCGACCGCCCACAGCCAGAGCCCGCGGGCCTCGCCGACGAACACCGCGCGGTCGGCCGGGGCGTCCGGGACGTGGAACATCGGGGTGGGCCGCCCGGCGGCCATCAGCTTGGCGTCGGCGGGCTTGTAGAGGCCGACGGAGTCGCCCGGGTCCGGCCCTGGCAGGCCCGCGTAGCGGGCGCCGAGACCGACCCCCAGCTCCTCGGCGACCAGCACCAGCTCGCCGAAGCCGCCGAGCGGGGCCGGCCCGGAGCAGGCGACGGCGGTGGCCCGGGCGCCCGAGACGTCGTCGCCGACGTGGGCGATGCCGGTGTAGAGCCAGCCGACCGGGAGCGGCCAGGGCAGCCAGACCGGGACCTGGGAGCGGGCGACGGCGACGCCGAGGGCCTCCACACTCGGGGGCAGCACCGGCTGCATCGGGTGCACCGCTCCGTGCCGGTCGCACTGCCAGGTGTCTGAGAACAGACCGGGGGCGCGGACCCGACCGGCGCACCTCGGGCAGCTTGGCTCGCCCCTCATAGCCGTCAACGCTCCTCCCTCCGGACCGCCGCGTCAAGGACGATCACCCGTACGGAGGGCTCGGCGGCACCTGTCGGTGGCGGACGCCCGGACCGGCACCGGGTGGGCGGTCGCGGGCGGTTCCCGTTGGGGGATGTCCCGTCCCGGGCGGCGGCAAACGTCCGGGGCTCCGGCCCCGGACACACTGACGCCCCGTCATCGGCGAATGCGGTGACGGGGCGTCAGTCGGGTATCGGGACGTCCGGATCGGACGCTCCCGGCTCGTCGGCGGCGGCTGGGGGCTCCGCGGAGCGGGCGCCGCGCTCGGTCAGACGGTCGGGCACGGGCGGATGAGCAGGCGCTCGCCGGTGCGGGCGGCGGCCTCGACGACCTCGCGCACGGTGGCGGCGTCGGCGATCAGGCGGTCGGCGGCGGAGCCGTTGATGTCGTCGAGTCGGACGATCTCGAAGCGCATGGTCTTCGTCATGGGCGTCTCCATTCCTGGCCCCGCGGGGCGGGGCGGTCGCGGCTGAGTGGGTATCAGCTCTTTCGGGGTCGTGCGGATCCGGCGGTGCGGCCGGGCCGGGCGGTTCGTCGTCGCGCGTGCGGCGGTCTGCCGCGGCAAGGGCCCCCCTTGCTTGCCTGGTGCGTCCAGTGCCTCGTGAACCACGGTGAGGTGGCGGTGCTACCGGGGCGTTGCCCGCCCGTGAAGTCCGGGTTTCGGGTGATCCGCGCCGAAGTGGAGGCCGGCGATGATTCCCGGACAGAATCAAAGATTACCGTAACTAACGAATTTTGTCCTCTGTTGAAGCCGATCGAAGTTGCGGAAGTGGTACAGACCACTATTGGCGGGGCGGCGGAACCGGCCCCGGCCGGCACGCGTCCGCGTGGACGGCGTCAGGCCCGGAACCGTCAGGCCCAGAACGCGGCCAGCGCCTCGGCCGTGGCGGCCGGCTGCTCGGCGTTGGGGGAGTGGCCGGCGTCCGCGACCACCACCCGGCGGGCGCCCAGGCGCTCGGCCATCGCGGTCTGCTCCGGCACCGGCCAGGCGTAGTCCCGAACCCCGGACAGCACCAGCACCGGCAGCCCGGCGGTGGCGGCGGCCAGCTCCGCCACCCGGTCCGGCGCGGCCACCAGGTGGCCGCCGGTGACGGACAGCGCCCGCGGCACGTTGGCCAGCCAACGCCGGTGCAGGAACTCCGCGACGGCCGGCTCCAGGCTCGGCCGCGGCTGCCCGCTCTCCGCCTCCAGCCGTCGCATCACCTGCCAGATCTGCTCCAGGTCCATCACCCGCAGGGCGTCCAGCAGCAGCTCGGTGCGGGCCGCCTCGGCCGGGTCGATCGCGCCCGGGCCGGTGGACACCAGCGTCAGCGACCGCCAGGGCAGCGGGCCCTCGGCCGCCGCGGCGAGCACCGCCTCGCGCACCACCTGGCCGCCGAAGGAGTGCCCCAGCAGGTGCGGCGGGGTGCCGTCGGCCGCCAGCGCCTCGGTGAGCGCCCGCACGTCCGCCCCGAGCGCCCCGACACCGTACGCCGCCGGGTCGTCCGGGCCGCCGGTCTGGTACTGCCCGCGCTGGTCCACGGCCGTCACCCGGTACCCGGCGGCCGCCAGCGGCTCCAGCAGCGCGATGAAGTCCTCCTTGCTGCCGGTGAACCCCGGCACCAGCAGCGCCGAGCCGCGCACCGGCCCGGCCGGCTCCGCCCGCAGCGCCGCGAACTCCCCGCGCCCGGTCGCCACCCGCTCGGCCCGCGCGCACCCGGGCAGCGTCAGAAACGGCGGCGTGCTCATGGGCTGTACTCCCTGCTGTCCTGCCGGTGACCTGCTGTCCTTCGGGCGACTCCCCGACGCCCCGAGCTTAGGGCGTGGAACGCCCGAGGGGGCGCGCCGGCCGGGTGGCCTGGCGCGCCCCCTCGGGGGAGTCACGGAGGTGTCAGCTCTCCGGGGTGGCCTCCACGGGCGCGGCGGCCTTGCGGGCCCGGGTGCGCTTGCGCGGGGCCGGGACCTCGGCGGCGGCCTCGGCGGCCGGGGCCTCCGGGGCGGTCTCGGCGACGGCCTTCGGCTTGCGGGCCCGGGTGGCCTTCTTGGCCGGGGCCGGAGCCTCGGCGGCCGGAGCCGCCTCGACGGCCTCCGCCGCAGCCTCGGCCTTCGGCTTGCGGGTGCGGGTCGCCTTCTTCACCGGGGCCGGAGCCTCGGCGGCGGCCTCGACGACCGCCTCGGCCTCGGCCACGACGGCCTCCGCCTTCGGCTTGCGGGTCCGGGCGCGGGTGGCCTTCTTGGCAGGGGCCGGAGCCTCGGCGGCCTCGGCAGCGGCCTCGGTGGCCTCGACGACGGCGACGGCCTCGGCGGCCGGGGCCTCGGCCGCGACGGCCTCCGCCTTCGGCTTGCGGGTCCGGGTGCGGGTGGCCTTCTTCGCCGGGGCCGGAGCCTCGGTGACGGCCTCGGCGGCGGCCTCGACGACCGCCACGGCCTCGGCCACGACGGCCTCGGCGACCGGAGTCGCCTCGACCGCCACCGCGGCCTCGACCGCGGCCGAGGCGGCGCCACCGCGCGAGCGGCGGCGGCGACGGCGCGGCGCGGCCTCGCCCTCGGCGCCCTCGACGGCCGGAGCCGCCACGGCGGCCTCGGTCACGGCGGCAGCGGCCTCGCCCTCGGCGCCGACCGCCGCGCCCCGACGGGTGCGACGGCGCTCACGGGTGCGGCGCGGCTTCTGCTCCTCGGTCTCGGCCGGAGCGGCACCGGCGCCCGGACGGTCGGAGCCGCCCTGGCCGCCGCGCCCACCGCGACCGTTGCCGCGGCCCGAGCGGCCGCCGCGTCCACCGGTCTCGCCGAGGTCCTCGACCTCCTCCGCGCCCAGCCCGGCGCGGGTCCGCTCCGAGCGCGGCAGGATGCCCTTGGTGCCCGGCGCGATCTTCAGCAGCTCGTACAGGTGCGCCGAGGTGGAGTAGGTCTCCTCCGGGTCGTTGAACGGCAGGTCCAGCGCCTTGTTGATCAGCTGCCAGCGCGGGATGTCGTCCCAGTCGACCAGGGTGACGGCGGTGCCGGAGGCGCCGGCCCGGCCGGTGCGGCCGATCCGGTGCAGGTAGGTCTTCTCGTCCTCGGGGCACTGGTAGTTGATGACGTGCGTGACGCCCTCGACGTCGATGCCGCGGGCCGCGACGTCGGTGCAGACCAGCACGTCGACCTTGCCGTTGCGGAAGGCCCGCAGAGCCTGCTCGCGGGCGCCCTGGCCGAGGTCGCCGTGGACCGCGCCGGCCGCGAAGCCGCGCTGGGTCAGCTGGTCGGAGACGTCGGCGGCGGTGCGCTTGGTGCGGCAGAAGATCATCGCCAGCCCGCGGCCCTCGGCCTGCAGGATGCGCGAGACCATCTCGACCTTGTCGAGCGAGTGCGCACGGAAGATGTGCTGCTCGATGTTGGCGACGGTCGCGCCGGTGTCGTCCGGGGCGGCGGCCCGGATGTGGGTCGGCTGGCTCATGTACCGGCGGGCGAGGCTGATGACCTGGCCCGGCATGGTGGCCGAGAACAGCAGGGTCTGCCGCTTGGCCGGCAGCATGGTGATGATCTTCTCGACGTCGGGCAGGAAGCCGAGGTCGAGCATCTCGTCGGCCTCGTCCAGGACCAGCGCGCGGACCTTGGACAGGTTCAGCTTCTTCTGCCCGGCGAGGTCCAGCAGTCGGCCCGGGGTGCCGACCACGATGTCGACGCCCTTGGTGAGCGCCTCGACCTGCGGCTCGTACGCCCGGCCGCCGTAGACGGCGAGGACACGTACGTTGCGCACCTTGCCGGCGGTCTGCAGGTCGTTGGTGACCTGGGTGCACAGCTCGCGGGTCGGGACGACGATCAGCGCCTGCGGGAAGTCGGAGAGCTGGTCCTCGGTGGCCCGGCCGGCGTCCACGTCGGCGCGCACGATGGCCCGCTCGATCAGCGGGAGGCCGAAGCCGAGGGTCTTGCCGGTGCCGGTCTTGGCCTGGCCGATGACGTCGTGGCCGGTCAGCGCGACCGGGAGGGTCATCTCCTGGATGGGGAAGGGGTGGACGATGCCGACGGACTCGAGCGCCTCGGCGGTCTCCGGGAGGATCCCCAGGTCCCGGAAGGTCGTCTTGATGGGTTCAGCGGTGGTGGACAGGGTGCTGCCTCTTCCGTTTTCGAAGGGGCCGAGAGCGAGCGGCGGGCGGGCAGCCGCGCGGCTGCCTACGGGCCTGGGCGGCCCTGATACAGCTGCGTGGACGCACAACCGCGCCGGTCCCTGCGGCCGGCCGGTGCGCGCTGCCCTGGTGCGGGGCGCGTCGCCGGCGGCGTCGGGGAGGATTCCCGTGAGGGACCTGCGCGGGACCTCCGCCTCGGGGCGTGGTCTCGGCGGCCCTCGCTCGGCCACTGATGCGGTGCCAAGGCTTGAAGTCCAAGCCATGGTCGGAGCCGATCGGCTCTCCGACCGGGCATCCGCGTACGTGAGTACCCGTGCCACCGGTGCGGACACGTCCGGCTGGACGGTGCCGCTACGGAGGGTTCGCGCGGGGTACCGAGACGGCGGTGACACCATGCGAACACGACGGGCTCCGTACCACCATACAGTCAGGCGACGAGTCGAACACGTGACGCGTCTGACATTGCCCCCGGCAACTGCCACCGGAGCGGCCGGTACGGCCGGTCACCAGGCGCGCCCGGGCACGGGGCGGCGGGGCGGGACTAAAGTTGCGGGTCATGGACACCAGTGGTGAGACGCAGGACGCGGCGGCCGGCTCGATCGGGGACTGGGCCGCGTGCTCGGCCGACCCCGGCTACCGGGCGGCCGTACTGGACCTGCTCGGCGCGCTCGCGTACGGCGAGCTGAGCGCCTTCGAGCGGCTCGCCGAGGACGCCAAGCTGGCACCCGACCTCGCCGACAAGGCGGCGCTGGCCAGGATGGCCTCCGCCGAGTTCCAGCACTACCAGCGGCTGCACGACCGGCTCGCCGAGATCGGCGCCGACCCGCAGGAGGCGATGCGGCCCTTCGTCGAGCCGCTGGAGCTGTTCCACCGGATGACGGCGCCCTCGGACTGGCTGGAGGGCCTGGTCAAGGCCTACGTCGGCGACGCCATCGCGACCGACTTCTACCGCGAGGTGGCCGTCCGGCTGGACGACGACACCCGCGACCTGGTGCTGAGCGTCATGTCCGACACCGGCCACGCGCAGTTCGCGGTCGACAAGGTCCGCCAGGCGATCGAGGCCGACCCGCGGTCCGGCGGCCGGCTCGCCCTGTGGGGCCGGCGACTGATGGGCGAGGCGCTCAGCCAGGCCCAGCGGGTGGTCGCCGAGCGCGACGCGCTGTCCAACCTGCTGGTCGGCGGCGTCCAGGTGCAGGGCTTCGACCTGGTCGAGGTCGGCAAGATGTTCAACCGGATCACCGAGGCGCACACCCGGCGGATGGCCGCCCTCGGCCTGGCGTCCTAGCCGCTCCGGGCCCGCCCGCTCAGGCCGCCCGGTGCCGCCGCGACGTGCGGTGGGCGCCGGAGTGGTGCGGGTGGTGCCGGTGCGCCGGGGCGCGCCCGGCGGCGAGGTCCGGCCGGGCCAGCAGCGAGGTGAGCACGCCCGCGGCCACCGCCGCGGCCACGACGGACACCGCGGGCTGGCGCCCGTCCACGCCGAAGTGCGCGACGACCCCGCCGACCAGCGCCGCCGCCAGCGCGGTGCCCAGCGTCAGGACGCGGGGGCCCCGGAAGTACGCCGGCAGGGCCAGCAGGGCGGCGCCGCCCGTGACCAGGCCGACGAGGGCGAAGGCGATCGACTCGACCAGCAAGGCTGCCTCCCGGGGGGAACGGGCGGGGTACGGCGGAGGGTGCCGCACCTTCCGCCGTACCCCGTCCGACCTGCCCGTACACGCGACGGTGCCCCGTCCCTGGTGGGAACGGGGCACCGGACGATCCTGTGCGGCGGCGCCTCAGGCGGTGCCGAAGCCGACCTTGCGGGCGGCCGACTCGCCGATCTCCACGTACGCCAGGCGCTCGGCCGGAACGATGATGCGACGGCCGTGCTCGTCGGACAGCGCGAAGATCTTCTCCGAGCCCTCCAGCGCCTTCGCGACCGCGCTCTGGACCTCATCGGCAGTCTGCGAGCTCTCGATCACGATCTCGCGCGGCGCGTTCTGCACGCCGATCTTGACCTCCACGGCTTCCGTCCCTCCGGGGTTGCAGCCTCCACGCACGGGCACCGGACCGCCTGGGACAAGCGTTCGCGGCGACCGTGCCGTACGGCTTCACCATAGAGCACCGGATCCCCGGCCCGACGAAGGTCGGCGGATCAGCCCTGGTGGGCGGTGCCCTCGCCGGGCTGCTCGCCCGCGTGCATCGGGAAGCCCTTCAGGCCGCGCCAGGACAGGCTGGCGACCAGCCGGACCGCCTCGTCGCGCGGGATCTCCAGGCCCTGCGAGAGCCAGTACCGGGCGGTGATCTGGGCCAGGCCGCAGACGCCGGCGGCGAGCAGCTTGGACTCCGCCTCGGGCAGGTCGGTGTCCTCCTGGATCACCTTGCTGACCAGCGTCGCGCTCGCCTCGGAGGCCCGCTCGACCCGCTCGCGCACGGCCGGCTCGTTGGTCAGGTCCGACTCGAAGACCAGCCGGAAGGCACCGGACTCGCTGGAGACGTAGTTGAAGTACGCCTCCATGGTGTTGGCCACCCGCTGCTTGTTGTCGTTGGTCGTCGACAGCGCCTCGCGGGTCGACTCGACCAGGGCGTCGCAGTGCTTGTCCAGCAGCGCCAGGTACAGCTCCAGCTTCCCGGGGAAGTGCTGGTAGAGCACCGGCTTGCTCACCCCGGCGCGGTCGGCGATGTCGTCCATGGCGGCCGCGTGGTAGCCCTGCGCGACGAACACCTCCTGGGCGGCACCGAGCAGTTGTTCACGGCGGGCGCTTCGCGGCAGGCGGGCACCGCGCGGGCGCTCCTGCGCCTCCTGGATGGCCGTCACGGCGCTCCTCACTTCGGGGTCTGTTCGCGGCTGGCAAGATGGCCGATTCTACTTTTCGGTAACCGCGCCCGCGTTCGGCGAGGGCGTGAAAAGACGGTCGGCCTTGTTGTCAGGAGCCCACAATACGGCGCTGACCTCGGCCTCGGCAGTGGTGGGACGCGGCCGTCCGGCGGCCGGACCGCCCCGGCGCCTGCGGGGGGAGGCTCACTACCATCGTCCACCATGAGCAGCGCTGAGCAGCAGGTACGTACGGTCGAGGTCCCCGGCGCGGTGCTCGCGGTGCACCGCCCCGCCGCCGGCGGCGCCGCCGACGGGCGCGAGCCCGGGCTCTTCGTACACGGCCTCGGCGGCTCGGCCGCCAACTGGGGGGCCCTGATGGACCGGCTCTCCGGGCACGTCGACGGCGAGGCCGTGGACCTGCCCGGCTTCGGCCGCTCCCACCCGCCCACCGACGGCAACCTCACCGTCTCCGGCCACGTCCGCGCGGTGATCGGCTACCTGGAGGCCTCCGGCCGCGGCCCGGTCCACCTGTTCGGCAACTCGCTGGGCGGGGCGGTCGCCGTCCGGCTCGCGGCCCTGCGCCCGGACCTGGTGCGCAGCCTCACGCTGGTCTCCCCGGCGCTGCCCGAACTGCCCCCGCAGCGCTCCGCCCTGCCGACCGGCCTGCTCGCGGTGCCCGGGGTGCCGGCGCTGCTGCGCCGGCTGTCCGCGGGCGGGCGCGACGCCGAGGCCGCCACCGAGGACCTGCTGCGGCTGGTCTACGGCGACCCGGACGGTCTGAGCCCGGCGACCCGCGCCGAGGCGGTGGCCGAGTACCGGCGCCGGCTGGAGGTGCCGCACGCGATGCAGGCGCTCGTCGGCTCGGCCCGCGGCATCGTCTCGGCGTACACCGAGCGCGGCGACCAGGCGCTGTGGCGGCAGGCCGAGCAGGTCGCGGCGCCGGTGCTGCTGGTGTACGGGCTGCGCGACAAGCTGGTCTCCTACCGCTCGGCCCGCCGCGCCTGCGCGGCGTTCGCGGACGCCCGGCTGCTGGTGCTGCCCGAGTCCGGGCACGTGGCGATGATGGAGCACCCCGAGGAGGTCGCCCGGGCGGTGCGGGAGCTGATCGCCCACGCCGAGGGCTGAGCCCGGGGCCCGCCCGCGGGGCCGGGCACCCGCCCGGGGTCGGGCGCGCGCCGCGGCGGTCCGACCGCGCGCCCGACCGCGCGCCCGGGCGGGCGCCACGCGGGCGGCCGCGCATACCGCCCGGTAACGCCCCGGTTCCGGTCGAGGTCACGTCAGTTCACTCGATCAGGTGGCAGGCAGGCAGGTGACCGATGGATCGGCCCGGGCCGGTCCTACCTTTCTGCTGTCGGACCGAACAGGTGTGGGGGCCCGCGGCCGCCGGAGGAACCGGAGGGCGGCCGCGGCCGAGGGGTCCCGGCGGGTCGGGCCCGACCCGCCGGAGCGAGCGGGCACCCGGGGGAACGGAACGCGGCGCGTCCGCGACCGGACCGCCGGCGGGCCGCACGGAGGCACCGCGGCGCCGGCCGGGGCCGACCGGACTCCCCGGCCCGACCCGTCCCCGCCACCCCGCGGGGCCCCGGGCCACTGCCCGGGCCACCCGGAAATCCGTCGATCCGTCCGTGATCCCGCCCAGCGAATCCGCTCTGCCCCGGAGGTCTCCCGTGCGCGTTGCCCTGCTCACCGAGGGTGCCCGTCCGCATTCCCGGCGTGGTACCGGGGACTGGTGCGACCGGCTCGCCGAGGGCCTGCCGGAACACGGGTTCGAGCGCTACCTGCTCGCCGGCCCGCAGGCCCCGGGCGCCGCGGAGCGGCCGTCGCCCGTGTGGCGCGGCACGTACGAGCTGGCGCCGTGGGGGCGCCGGCCGGGCGGACGGGCGGCGGGGCGTCTGCGCCGCCCGTCCGCGCCGCGCAGACGCCGGTACGCCGGGGCGTACGAACAACTGCTGCGGGCCCTGGTGCTGCCCGCCGAGCGGGCCGGCTTCGGGCCCGGGCTGTACCGGCTGGCGGCACTCGCCCGGGAGGACGGCGCGCTGCCCGCCTTCCTGGCCTCCGCGCACGCCCGCCGGCTGCTGGAACGGACCTGGCGGCTGCCCGGCGCGGACACCTCGGCCGGGCGGCCGCCGGTGTGCGACGTGCTGGTCGCCGCGGACCTGCTGGAGCAGTGCCTGCGCCCGCTGTCCGCGCCCTGGTACGGCACCGGCCCCGGCGGCCTCGGCGCGGCCGACCTGTGCCACGTGGTCGGCGGCGGTCCGGCCGCGCTGCCCGCCCTGGTGGCCCGGCACCTGCACGGGGTGCCGTTCGTGGTCACCGAGCACGGCCCGCACCTGCGCGAGCAGTACCTCCGCCACCGCGAGGCGCCGTACCGGTGGCCGGTGCGCGCGCTGCTGCTGTCCTTCTTCCGGGCGCTCACCGAGGAGACGTACCGGCAGGCCGCGATACTCACCCCCGGCAGTGCCCACGACCAGCAGTGGCAGCGCCGCTGCGGCGCCGACCCGGCCCGTACCCGGGTGGTGTACGAGGGCACGCCGGCGGTGGACCGCCCGGCCGCCGGGCCCGAGCCCGCGGCGCCGACCCTGGTGTGGGCCGGCGCGCTGGAGCCGGGCCGGGACCCGGAGCTCGCGCTGCACGCCTTCGCCCGGGTCCGCGCCGAGCTGCCCGGCGCCCGGCTGGTGGTGTACGGCGAGGAGACGGCGCCCGGCCACCGGACGCACTGCGCGGCGCTGGCCGAGCGGCTGGGGGCGGCCCCGGCGGTGGACTTCGCCGGCCGGCCCGGCTCGCTCGCCGAGGCCTGGGAGTCGGGCACGGTGGCGGTCTTCTCGGGACGGTCCCAGCGCAGCCCCCGGCTGCTGGCGGACGCGATGCTCAGCGGCCGGGCGGTGGTCTCCACGGACGTCGGGGTGGCCCGTGAGGTGGTCGGGCCGACCGGGCTGCTGGTGCCCGCCCGCGATCCGCGCGCCCTGGCCGGCGCCTGCCTGGCGCTGCTGCGCGACGAGGAGCGGCGCGGCCGGCTCGGGCTGGCCGGGCGGCTGCGGGCGCAGGAACGCTTCGCCGTGGAGCCGGTGATCGGCGCCTTCCGGGAGATCTACCTGGAGCTGGTCTCGCAGTACCCGGCCTTCCCCGACGGCGGGGGCGGCGGCGAGGGCGGGCCGGCGCCGCGCCCCTTCGCCCGCCCCGCCGAGTACTGGCTGGCCGACGGACCGCGCGGCGCCGGGCAGGCCTTCGCGCCGGGCGGCAGCGCGGACCCCGGCGGCCCGCGGGAGCCGGCCGGGCGGCGGTCGGCCGAACTCGCCGAGGCCGTCTGATGTCCGCCGCCACCCTGCTCGGCGGCAGCGCGGACCCGGTGCGCGAGGTGATGGCGGAGCACCGCGAGCTGTGCGAGCGCGCCGTCGACCCGCTGGAGATCGCCGCCGGGCTGGAGGAGGCCGGGCTCGGCCGGGACGCCGCCGCCCGCTGCCGGCACGCCGACCTGTTCTCGCTGGCCGAGGAGCTGTACGCCCGGGTACCCCGCCGCCCGCCGGTGCCCGGGCCGGCGGAGCCGCCGCGGACGGGCGGGGCCGCCGCCAGGGCCGCGCTGACCGCGGCCGCGCTGACCGCGGCCGCGCTGACCGCGGCCGCGCTGACCGCGGCCGCGCTGGCCGCGCCGCCCTGCGCGGGGGCGGCCGCGCTCGGCCCGCGCTGGCCGGTGCTGCTGTGCGCCGCCGTCCCGCTGGTGCTGCTGCCCGCGCTGACCGCGCCGCCCCCGGCCGAGCCGGCCCCGCCGGGCGCCGGGCCCGGTCGCCCCGGCGCCCGGCTCCGTCCGGCGGCGCTGGGCCACGGGCTGGGCCTGGCCGCGCTGCTGCTGCTCCCGCCGGCCGCGCCGGGCGGGGACCGCCCGTCGGCCGTCGCGCTGGCGGTGGCGGCGGCGGTGTCGGTCGGGGCGGCCGAGCGGACGGCCCGCTGGTACCGGCAGGTCGGCCGCGGCCACCTGGGCGCGGCGGGCACCCTGGCCGGGTTCCGGGCCCGGATGCGGCCGGTGCTCCCGGTCGCGCTGGCCCTGCACCTGGCGGTGCTCGGGGTGCTGAGCTTCGCCGCGCTGGCCGTGCTGGCCGTCGTCGCGCCACGCCCCGGACCCGGCCACGGCGGCGGGCTGCTGCACCTGGCGGCCGAGCGGGCCGGCCCCGCCCAGTGGGCGGCGCAGGGCGTGCTGGGCCTGCTGCTGGTGCTGCCGGTGCTGCTGGCGCGGTGCGGCCGGGCGACGGCCGCCGCGGCGGGGACGTCGGCCGGGGCCGCCGCGGTGCTCGGCCCGCTCGCCCTGGGGCGCTCGGCCCCGGAAGCGTGGCTGCTCGGCGGCGGCACCGTCGCGGTGGTGCTGCTGGCGTACGCCGGGGCGGTGCTCGGCCGGGCCGGCTCGTACCGCTGAGCGCCGTCCGCGAGCGCCCTCCGCCGGGCACGGCCGCCGAGGGCCGTCCGCCCGTTCCTTCGATCCACTCCGGGATCCACCGCGTGATCCCCGGTTTCGTCCCGTTCGTTGAACTCAGTCCGCCAGGTCGTCCCGAGCTGGCTTCGTGGAAGGACACCCCCGATGAGGGTGCTGCTGCTGGGCGCCGACGGCTTCATCGGCCGCCGGGTCACCGATCGTCTGCTGATGGACCAGGAGTTGCAGGTGACGGTGCTCGGCCGGCGCGACTCGGCCGACATCCGCTTCGACCTGACCACCGGGAGCCCGGGCGCGCTGGCCCGGTTCCTGGACGCGGTCGCGCCGCAGGTGGTGATCAACTGCGCGGGCGCCACCTACGGCAGCTCGCGCACCCTGATCCGGTCGAACACGCTGGCCGTCGCGACCGTCTGCGAGGCCATCCGGCGCAGCCGGGAGCCGGCCCGGCTGGTGCACGTCGGCTCGGCCGCCGAGTACGGGCCGGTGCCCGGCGGGGTGCCGGTGTCCGAGCAGGCCGAGCCGCGGCCGGTCGGCCCGTACGGGGTGTCCAAGCTGGCCGGGACGGAGCTGGTGCTGGCGTCCGGGCTGGACGCGGCGGTGCTGCGGGTGTTCGACGTGGTGGGCCCGGGGGCGCCGACCGCCTCGCTGTTCGGGCGGCTGGCCGAGGGCCTGCGGCGGGCGCTGGAGCGGGACGAGCACCAGGTGCGGATGCCGGACCTGTCCGGATACCGGGATTTCGTGGATGTGCGGGACGTCGCGCGGGCCATCCAGGCGGCCGCGGTGTCGGCCGCCACGGGGGTGGTCAACATCGGCAGCGGGCATGCCGTCCGGGCCCGGGACGCGGCCCAGCTGCTGGTGCGGGCCTCGGGCTTCGAGGGGCAGATCGTCGAGGAGAACCGGCAGGTCCTGCTGCCGGCGCAGGCCGTCGGGGCGGGCGGCGACCACCTGCCGGGCCACCACCTGCCCGGGCACCGGCCGGAGGGGCACCGGCCGGAGGGGCGGCCGGTGCCGGGCGAGCCGGTGCCGTGGCGGCAGGCGGACGTGCGCACCGCACGGGACCGTCTCGGATGGCGGACGCAGGTGCCGCTGGAGGAGTCGCTGGGCGACGTCTGGCTGGAGACGGCCTGTCGGGTGTGAGCGTGCGGGGCAGTGCCCCGAGCCCGTCAACCACGGGCTCGGGGCGCCTTCCGGGGCCCTGGCGCGGGTTCCACGATCCGACGTGGCCCGTCTCGCCCATCGGACGGGCTGTCTCGGAATAGTGTCGGGGCGTGACACTGTTGGCCTAGACAGCCACCCGCGTGGCGGAGCGACAACCCCGCACCGAGGTTGGCCCTGGCCACCCGAACACGACCCATCGGAGTCCCCGTGTCGTTGCCACCCCTGGTCGAGCCGGCCGACGAGCTCACCGTCGACGAGGTCCGCCGGTACTCCCGCCACCTGATCATCCCGGACGTGGGCATGGCGGGGCAGAAGCGGCTGAAGAACGCCAAGGTGCTGTGCGTCGGCGCCGGCGGTCTCGGCTCGCCGGCCCTGCTGTACCTGGCCGCCGCCGGTGTCGGCACGCTGGGCATCGTCGAGTTCGACGTGGTCGACGAGTCGAACCTGCAGCGCCAGGTGATCCACGGCCAGTCGGACGTCGGCCGTTCCAAGGCGGAGTCGGCCCGCGACTCGGTCAAGGAGATCAACCCGTACGTGAACGTGGTGCTCCACGAGGAGCGCCTCGACAACTCCAACGTCATGGAGATCTTCTCCGGCTACGACCTGATCGTGGACGGCACCGACAACTTCGCCACCCGCTACCTGGTGAACGACGCCGCGGTGCTGCTCGGCAAGCCGTACGTGTGGGGCTCGATCTACCGCTTCGACGGCCAGGCCAGCGTGTTCTGGGCCGAGCACGGCCCGTGCTACCGCTGCCTCTACCCGGAGGCCCCGCCGCCGGGCATGGTCCCGTCCTGCGCCGAGGGCGGCGTGCTGGGCGTGCTGTGCGCGTCCATCGGCTCGATCCAGGTCAACGAGGCGATCAAGCTGCTGGCCGGCATCGGTGAGCCGCTGCTCGGCCGGCTGATGATCTACGACGCCCTGGAGATGAACTACCGCCAGGTGAAGGTCCGCAAGGACCCGAACTGCGCCGTCTGCGGTGAGAACCCGACGGTCACCGAGCTGATCGACTACGAGGCCTTCTGCGGCGTCGTGTCGGAGGAGGCGCAGGCCGCCGCCGCCGGTTCGACCATCACCTCGCAGCAGCTCAAGCAGTGGCAGGACGACAAGGAGGACATCTTCCTCATCGACGTCCGCGAGCCCGGCGAGTACGAGATCGTCAACATCCCCGGTGCGGTGCTGATCCCGAAGAACGAGTTCCTGATGGGCGACGCGCTGGAGAAGCTGCCGCAGGACAGGAAGATCGTGCTGCACTGCAAGTCGGGCGTGCGCTCGGCCGAGGTGCTGGCCGTGGTGAAGGCCGCCGGCTTCGGCAACGCCGTGCACCTGGGCGGCGGCGTGCTCGGCTGGGTGAACCAGATCGAGCCGCACAAGCCGGTCTACTAGGAGTGCAACGGAGAAGGGCCCGCCGGACGGCGGGCCCTTTCCCGTGTTCCGGGGCGGCTCAGAGCGCGTTCTTGCGCTGGAGCACGTTGTAGGCGATCCAGCCGGGTATCACCGGCAGCCAGAAGGTGAGCGCCCGGTAGAGGAAGACCGCCGGGGTGGCGACCGCGGGGGAGACGTCGGCGACGGTCAGGGCGCCGATCAGGGCGACCTCGACCGGGCCGATGCCGCCCGGGGTGGGGATCGCCGAGCCGGCCGCGTTGGCGGTCAGGAAGACCACCGCGACGGCCGAGAAGCTGATGTCCCCGCCGAAGGCCTGCACCGAGAAGTCCAGGCAGGCGGTGAAGGAGAGGGTCAGCAGCAGGATGCCGCCGAAGCCGGTGACCAGCTTGCTGGGCGTCTGCATCAGGTCCAGCATCCGCGGCACCACGCCGAAGAACAGCGAGCGCAGCCGGCCCAGCACGAACCGGCGCAGCGGCGCGACGGCGGCCACCACCAGGGCGAGCACGGCGGCGGACAGCACGCCGATGATCACCGCGCGGGAGGCGGAGAGGTCCCCGTTGGTCTGGCTGCCGGTGATCAGACCGAAGCTGAACAGCAGCAGCAGGTGCCCGGCCAGGCCCGCCAGCTGGGAGGCGCCGACCGAGGCGACCGCCTGGCCGGAGCGGATGCCGGCCTTCTGCAGGTAGCGGGTGTTGAGCGCGATGCCGCCGATCGCGGCGGGGGCGACCAGCTTGACGAAGGAGCCGGCCAGCTGGGCGGCGACGGTGCGCCGGAACGGCAGCCGCTCGGGGACGAAGCCGGTCAGGCTCATCGAGGCGGCCACGTAGCTGAAGGCGGCGGCGAGCAGCGCGGCCGCGGCCCAGGCCCAGTTCATCTGGGAGAGCTTCAGCTGGGCCGGCTTGATGGTGGTCAGCGCCAGGTAGGCGGCGAAGGTGAGCGCGATGACCATGATCAGGGTCTTCGGCTTCAGCCGTTCCAGCTTGGCCGGGGCCATCGGGGCCTCGGGGGCGATCTGGAGGATCTGGCCGCGGATGCGGCTCAGCAGGTCCTCGCCGGCCGCCGCGATGTCCTCCTCCGCCTGCTGCTGGGTGCGCTCGCCGGCCGCGACCTGCTCCAGCGCCCTGGCCCGGGCGGCGGTCTTGCGCTCCTTGGTGAGCTTGGCGAGGTCGACCCGGGTGGAGCGGCTCATCCCGACCGGCTGGAGCAGCGGCAGCGCCTGCGCCACCCGGTCGGCGCCGAGCACCGCGTTGGCGGTGGCGACGGCCCGCTCCGGGCCGATCCGCAGCGCGAAGGTGGTGAGCAGCTGGGCGACGTCGATCCGCAGCGTCAGGTCGGTGGCGGCGATGTCGCCGCCGGAGAGGTTGACCAGGCAGCCGGACCGCTCGTCCACCACCAGCAGCGACTCGCCGGTGAGCCGGCGGTGGGCGATCCGGCGCTCGTGCAGGGCGGCCACCGACTGCCAGATCGAGGCCATCACCCGGTCGGTGACCTCCTCGTCGGCCAGCTCGTCCAGGGTGCGGCCCTCGACGTTCTCGTACACCAGGATCGCGGCGTCCGGGCCGAGCTCGGAGGTGGCGACCAGCTGCGGCGCGCGGGCGCCCGAGGCGGCCGCCGCGTACGCGATCAGGGCCTCCTGCTCCAGCGCCTGGCGCAGCGACTGGGGGCTGCGGCGCACCGCGACCGAGCGCAGCCGCAGCCGCCGCCAGGCCCGGTAGAAGAAGCCGGAGGCCTGCTGCTCGCGGTCGATGATGTGGACGTCCAGCTGGGGCCCGGCCTGCTGGGTGACGTGGTAGCGGCGGGTGCCGCCGGGGGCGTCGGGGGCGCGCACGGCGCCGGCCGGGGTGAAGCCGACCTTGCGCAGGCCGATCATCAGGTGCTGGCCGGTGGGCCGGATGTTGGGGGAGCCGATCGCGTACAGCGTGCCGTAGGCGACGGACCAGCCGATCAGCACGGTGAGCAGCAGCGACATCGGGGTGGTGTAGCCGCCGAGCAGCTCGGTGACGCCGCTGAAGACGACCACCACCCACAGGGCGACCCGCCAGCGCGGTCTGCTCGACATGCCGACGGCGGTCATGTAGGCGATCACCGGGGCGAGGTAGCCGTGCACCGGGTCGGTGAGGGTGCCGTTGCTGTCCATCGGCAGCCGGGTCAGCGCGTCCCGGATGTGCTCGGAGGCGCCCTCGGCCACCCACCAGTCGATGCCGAGCGAGACGCCGTACGCCAGCACCGAGGCGAGCACGCCGTCGGCGACCCGCAGGCCGTCGCGTTTGATCAGCCGCTCGACGGCGAAGGCCAGCGGCACGGCGAGCACCGCGACGCTGGAGAGCAGGCCGGTGATGGTGGAGAACACCGCGGAGAAGTGCGGCGCGTTGGAGGCGATGTCCTGCTCGATGCCGGTGGTGGTCGAGGTGGCGATGCCGGCCAGCACGAAGACGGCGACTATCCCGAGGACGCCGGCCAGGAAGCGGATCAGGTCGGACGGGCGGTGCGCGCGGGCGGCGAGCAGCGGCTCGTCGACGTCCAGGTGCGGGGCGTCGTCCAGGGCCTCGTGGTCCTCGGGCGGGGTGGCGGGGGTCTGCGGGACCCGCGCGGCCGCCGGCTCCGGGGCCGCGGTGGTCTCGACCGGGGGCGGGCCGGGCTGTCCGGGGGCCTTCGCTGGTGCGGGGGTCTTGATCGTCCGGTCCTTGATCAGGGAGACTTCCGGCGTCGGCCCCGGTTCGGGCCGGCCCTTGTTCTCGCTCCCGGGCGGCGACGGCACGGCGGCGGTGGACTCGTCGGAGTCCTTGTCCACGCCCACGTCAGCCGTCCCGGTCATCTGGTCTTGTCCTCGTATCACCACTCACCGCCCCGGAAGATGGTGGCATGCCCCGGCGCCCCGTGCGGGACAGGGGGCGGATCGGGCGCGGCGCATCCTTCCTTGCGGGGCCGCGGGTGCGCCCCCGTAGGGAAGGATGCCGCAGGTGACGGACGCAACACACGAAAGCCTTCCGGATGCCCTGCCACCCTTCGTCGAACTGGTGCTCGACCTGACCGAGCGGATTCCACCCGGCAGGGTGATGACCTACGGCGACGTCGCCGAATACCTCGGCCAGGGCGGCCCCCGACAGGTCGGCCGGGTGATGGCCCTGTACGGCGGCTCGGTGCCCTGGTGGCGGGTCATCCGCGCGGACGGCCGCCTGCTGCCCGGCCACGAGCAACGCGCCCTCGCCCACTACGGCGACGAGGGCACCCCGCTGCGCGAACTCGCCGACCCGCCCCGGGTCGACCTCGAACGGGCCCGCTGGGACGGCCGGGAAAGTCGCTGAAACCGCCGCACGGATCGGATTGACGGGGCAGGATCGTAGGCTCGATGCGGGCGGACCCACCACGGGCCCGCCCCCGCCGTGCCCCACCGCCCGACCCCAGGACCAAGTACGTGAGCTCCCCCTACCGGCTCGTGCGCAGCCCGCTCGTCCAGCCCGACCCACCCGTGCTGGACGCCTACCAGCGCGCCGTGGTCGAGCACGCCGGCGGGCCGCTGCTCGTCCTGGCCGGGCCGGGCACCGGCAAGACCACCACACTCGTCGAAGCCGTCGCCCGGCGGATCGAGGACGGCACCGACCCCGAGCGGATCCTCGTCCTCACCTTCAGCCGCAAGGCCGCCACGGAACTGCGCGACCGGATGTCCGGCCGCCTCGGCGGCTCGGCCGCCGCCCCGCAGGCCACCACCTTCCACTCCTTCTGCTACGCCCTGCTGCGCGCCCACCAGGACCCGCAGGACTACGCCGAGCCGCTGCGGCTGCTCTCCGGCCCCGAGCAGGACGTCATGGTCCGCGAACTGCTGGCCGGCGGCGCCGAGGACGCCAGGCTCGGCAACTCCCGCATCCGGTGGCCGCTGGACCTGCGGGCCTGCCTCACCACCCGCGGCTTCGCCGACGAGGTCCGCGCCGTCCTCGCCCGCAGCCGCGAACTCGGCCTCGGCGAAGCCGAACTGGAACGCTTCGCCCAGGGCGTCCAGCGCCCCGACTGGGCCGCCGCCGCGCACTTCCTGGCCGACTACCTCGACGTCCTCGACCTGCGCGGCGTCCTCGACTACGCCGAACTCGTCCACCGCGCCGTCCTCCTCGCCGAACGCCCCGACGTCGGCGAGGAACTGCGGCGGCGCTACGACGTCGTCTTCGTCGACGAGTACCAGGACACCGACCCCTCCCAGGTCCGGCTGCTGCGCCGGCTGGCCGGCGGCGGACGCGACCTCGTCGCCGTCGGTGACCCGGACCAGTCGATCTACGCCTTCCGCGGCGCCGACATCAACGGCATCCTCGACTTCCCGCAGACCTTCCGGCAGGCCGACGGCAGCCCCGCCGAGGTCAAGGTGCTCAGGGTCTCCCGCCGCTCCGGCGCCGTCCTGCTCGCCGCCTCCCGGGAACTCGCCCGCCGGATGCCGATGGGCCGGCTGCCCGCCGACAAGCTCGCCCAGCACCGCGCCCTGCTGCCCTCCCGCGAGGGCGGCCGGGTCGAGGTCTACACCTACCCGACCCCCGGCGCCGAACTCGACTCGATCGCCGACCTGCTGCGCCGCGCCCACCTGGAGGACGGCGTCCCCTGGGGCGAGATGGCCGTGCTCGTCCGGGCCGGTGCCCGCTCCATCCCCGGCGTACGGCGGGCACTCGGGGCGGCCGGCGTCCCGCTGGAGATCGACGGCGACGACCTGCCGCTGCGCGAGGAACCCGCCGTCGCCCAGCTGCTGCTCGCCCTGCGGGTCTGCGCCGAGCAGGCCGCCCGGGACAAGCAGGGCGACCCCGACGCCCCCGACCCGCTCACCACCGAACTGGCACACGCCCTGCTCACCGGCCCGCTCGGCGGCCTCGACGGCTCCGACCTGCGCCGCCTCGGCCGCGCCCTGCGCGAGGAGGAACGCGCCGCGCTGCGCGCCGACGCCAAGGCCCGCCCCGGCCCCGCCGCCGCCCCGCGCCCGGCCGCCGAGCTGATCCGCGAGGCCCTCGCCGAACCCGAGCGCCTCGTCGCCCTCGACCCCGCGCACGCCCGCCGCGCCCGCGACCTCGGCACCCTGCTGCGCAAGGTCCGCGAACAGCTGGCCGGCGGCTGCACCGCCGAGGAGGCCCTGTGGGAACTGTGGGACGGCAGCCGCCGCTGGCGCGAGCGCCTGGAACGCGCCGCCCTGCGCGGCGGCGCGGCCGGCCGCAACGCCGACCGCGACCTGGACGCGCTGTGCGCCCTGTTCGAGACCGCCGCCCGCGCCGAGGAACAGGTCACCGGCCACCGCAGCGCCCTGGACCTGCTCGCCGAACTCGAAGCCCAGGACATCGCCGCCGACACCCTCACCGTCCGGACCGTGCGCCCCGAGGCCGTACGGCTGATGACCGCCCACCGCTCCAAGGGCCTGGAGTGGCGCCTGGTCGTCGTCGCCGGCGTCCAGGACGGCCTCTGGCCCGACCTGCGCCGCCGCGGCTCCCTGCTGGAGGCCGACCGGATCGGCCGCGACGGCCTCGCCGAACCGCTCTCCCCGGGCGCCCTGCTCGGCGAGGAGCGCCGCCTCTTCTACGTCGCCGCGACCCGCGCCAGGGAACGGCTGATCGTCACCGCCGTCAAGGCCCCCGCCGACGACGGCGACGAGCCCTCCCGCTTCCTGCGCGAGCTCTACCGCGAGGACGTCGACCCCAGGACCGGCAAGGTGGTCCGCCGCACCCCGCCCGCCACCGTCGAGGACGTCACCCACCGCCCCCGCCGCCCGCTGTCCGTCGCCGCCCTCGTCGCCGAACTGCGCGCCGTCACCGTCGACCCCGCCCGCTCGCCCGAACTGCGCCGCGCCGCCGCCGAACGGCTCGCCACCCTCGCCGCCGCCACCGACGAGGACGGGCTGCCGCTGGTGCCCGCCGCCCACCCCGAACGCTGGTGGGGCCTGGACGACCCGACCTCCGCGCCCGAACCGCTGCGCAGCGCCGACGCGCCCGTCCGGCTGTCCGGCAGCGGACTGGAACAGCTGGAGAGCTGCTCCCTGCAGTGGTTCCTGGACAAGGAGGTCAAGGCGCGCGGCGCGGGCTCGGCCGCCCAGGGCTTCGGCAACGTGGTGCACGCCCTCGCCGACGAGGTCGGCTCCGGCCGCACCCCCGCCGACCTCGCCGTGCTCATGGAACGGCTGGACACCGTCTGGGACGCCCTGGCCTTCGACGCGCCCTGGAAGTCCCAGCAGGAGAAGACCGAGGCCCGCGCCGCCCTGGAGCGCTTCCTCAACTGGCACGTCCTGGAACGCGGCCGCGACCTCGTCGCCACCGAGCACGGCTTCGACGTCACCCTCGACGTCGGCGGCGTCGCGGTGCGCATCCGCGGCTCGATGGACCGGGTCGAGAAGGACTCGGCCGGACGCGCCTACGTCGTCGACTTCAAGACCGGCAAGCAGATACCCACCGACAAGTCGCTGCCCGAGCACAAGCAGCTCGCCGTCTACCAGCTCGCCGTCCGGGCCGGCGCCCTGAACGAGCTGCCCGGCTTCACCGCGCACCCGCCCGACACCGGCGGCGCCGAACTCGTCCACCTGCGCGAGCCCGCCGCCAAGGCCGCCCAGGACGCCCCCAAGGTGCAGCGCCAGGAGCCGCCCCAGGGCGAGCCCTGGATCGAGAACCTGCTCGCCGAGGCCGCCGGGAAGGTCCTCGCCGAGCGCTTCGTCCCGCAGACCGGCGGCGGCTGCGACCGCTGCGCCTTCCGCCGCAGCTGCTCCGCCCAGCGCGACGGCACCCAGCTGGTCGAGTAGCCGGTCGGGCACCGGCGACACCGCCGGTCGGGCAGCGCACCCGGGCACCGGCGAGGCGAAGCTTGTCCGTCGCTCCGGTTACGGTTGCGGGGTGACCGCCGTGCTCAGCCATCCCGACCAGCTCAAGGAGCTGCTGGGGATCCCGTTCAACCGGGAACAGATGGCGGCCATCGCGGCCCCCCTCGAACCGGCCGTGATCGTGGCCGGCGCCGGCTCCGGCAAGACCACGGTGATGGCCGCCCGGGTGGTCTGGCTGGTCGGCTCCGGCGCCGTACGGCCCGAGGAGGTGCTCGGCCTCACCTTCACCAACAAGGCCGCCGCCGAACTCTCCGAACGGGTCCGCGCCTCGCTGCGTCTCGGCGCGCTGGGGGTACCCCCGGCCGGAGGCTGGGGGAGTGTCGCCGACCGGGACGCCGCCGAGCCGCTCGGAGACCCGGAGATCTCCACCTACCACGCCTTCGCCGGCCGCCTGCTCAAGGAGCACGGCCTGCGGATCGGCGTCGAACCGGACGTCCGGCTGCTCGCCGACGCCACCCGCTTCCAGCTCGCCGCCAAGGTGCTGCGCAGCGCCCGCGGCCCCTTCCCCGCGCTCACCGGCACCTTCGCCAACCTGGTCGCCGACCTCACCGCACTGGACGGCGAACTCGCCGAGCACCTGGTCGAACCGCAGACCCTGCGCGAGTACGACGAGGGTCTGCTGGACACCCTCGCCACCGTCAAGCTGACCAACGACGACCTGCGGGCCGTCCCGGCCGCCGCCCGGGCCCGGCTGGAGCTGCTGCGCCTGGTCGA
This sequence comes from Kitasatospora sp. NPDC048298, assembly GCF_043201465.1. Classification (NCBI taxonomy): domain Bacteria; kingdom Bacillati; phylum Actinomycetota; class Actinomycetes; order Kitasatosporales; family Streptomycetaceae; genus Kitasatospora; species Kitasatospora sp. NPDC048298. The sequence goes on along the minus strand of NZ_JBICYZ010000002.1, from coordinate 304,881 downwards.
GGACTACCGGCGCCGCAAGCGCTCCGCCGGGCTGATGGACTTCGGCGACCAGATCGCCGCCGCCGCCCGCCTCGCCCAGCAGCGCCCCGAGGTCGGCGAGCTGCTGCGCGGCCAGTTCAAGGTGGTGCTGCTGGACGAGTACCAGGACACCTCCGTCGCCCAGCGGCTGATGCTCGCCGGCCTGTTCGGCGCCGGCCCCGCCACCTCCCCCACGGGCGGCGGCAGCGGCCACCCGGTGACCGCCGTCGGCGACCCCTGCCAGGCGATCTACGGCTGGCGCGGCGCCTCGGTGGCCAACCTCGACGAGTTCCCCCGGCACTTCCCGAAGGCCGACGGCCGCCCCGCCGACCGCTACGCGCTCAGCGAGAACCGCCGCAGCGGCGGCCGGCTGCTCGCCTTCGCCAACGAACTCGCCGCCCCGCTGCGGGAGATGCACGAGGGCGTCGAGGCGCTGCGCCCCGCCCCCGGCGCCGAGCAGGACGGCTTCGTGCGCGCGGCGCTGCTGCCCACCCACGCCGAGGAGATCGACTGGCTGGCCGACTCGGTCGCCCACCTGGTGCGCACCGGCACCGCGCCCGGCCGGATCGCCGTGCTGTGCCGCGGCGGCGCGGCCTTCCCGGACATCCACGCCGCGCTGGTCGCCCGGGAGGTGCCGGTCGAGGTGGTCGGCCTCGGCGGGCTGCTGCAGCTGCCCGAGGTGGCCGACCTGGTCGCGGTCTGCGAGGTGCTGCAGGACCCGACCGCCAACGCCGCGCTGGTGCGCCTGCTGATCGGCCCGCGCTGGCGGATCGGCCCGCGCGACCTCGCCCTGCTCGGCCGCCGGGCCGCCGACCTGGTGCGCACCGACCGGCCCGAGGGCGTCGAGGCGCTGGCCGCCGCCGTCGCCGAGGCCGACCCGACCGAGGTGGTCTCGCTGGCCGACGCGGTGGAGACCTTCCTCGAAGCCCCGTCCGGTGAGCAGGGGAAGACCGACGAGCTGCCGTTCTCCGCCGAGGCGCGGGTGCGCTTCGCCCGGCTCGCCGTCGAGCTGCGCGACCTGCGCCGCTCGCTCGCCGACCCGCTGATGGACGTGCTGCACCGGGTGCTGTCCGTCACCGGCCTGGAGGTCGAACTCGCCGCCTCCCCGCAGGCCCTGGCCGCCCGGCGGCGGGAGACCCTGCACGCCTTCCTGGACGTCGCCGCCTCCTTCGCCGACCTCGACGGCGACCCGGGCCTCGCCGCCTTCCTCGGCTTCCTGCGCGCCGCCCAGGAGTACGAGCGCGGCCTGGACAGCAGCCTGCCCGGCGGCGAGGACACCGTGAAGGTGCTCACCGCCCACAAGTCCAAGGGCCTGGAGTGGGACGTGGTCGCCGTCCCCGGCCTGGTACGGGGCGCATTCCCGTCATCGAGCCCGCGCGAACGCTGGACGAGCACCAAGCGGGTGCTTCCGCACGCCCTGCGCGGCGACGCCGAAACCCTGCCCGACGTGCGCGGTGGCTGGAACGGGAAGTCGATGACGGCGTTCCGCAAGGAGCTCGCCGAGCACTCAGCCGTCGAGGAACTGCGCCTGGGCTACGTGGCGTTCACCCGGCCCCGGTCGCTGCTGCTGGCCTCCGGGCACTGGTGGGGGCCGAGCCAGAAGACCGTCCGCGGCCCGTCCGCCTTCCTGGAGCAGCTGCGCGAGCACTGCGAGCGGCCCGGCGCCGGCGAGGTCGAGCACTGGGCCGAGCAGCCGGAGAAGGGCGCCGAGAACCCGGCGCTCGCCGCCCCCGTCGAACACCCCTGGCCGCTGCCGCTGGACCCGGCCGCCCAGCACGCCCGCCGCCGCGTCGCCGAGGTGGTGCGCTCGCGCGTGGCCGGGGCGGTGACCCGCCCGCTCACCTCCGGTCCCTCGGGCCAGGCGCAGGGCGGGCCGGAGGAGATGGCCCCCGAGGACCAGCGCCAGGTCGCCTCCTGGGACCGCGATCTGACCGCGCTGCTGGGCGAGTTGGAGCGCTCCCGGCGCACCGCCCGGGACGTGCCGCTGCCCGCCGCGCTGTCCGCCACCCAGCTGCTGCGCCTGGCCGCCGACCCGGACGGCTTCGCCCACGAGCTGGCCCGCCCGATGCCGCGCCCGCCGCAGCCGGCGGCCCGGCGCGGCACCCGCTTCCACGCCTGGGTGCAGTCCCGGATCGAGCCGCTGCTGCTGGTCGAGCCCGGCGCGCTGCCCGGCGCCGACGACGACGGCATCGAGGACGAGCAGGACCTGGAGCGGCTCAAGGAGGCGTTCCTGCGCACCCCGTACGCGCAGCGCAAGCCCCACCGGGTGGAGGCGCCGTTCCAGCTGGTGCTGGCGGGCCGGGTGGTGCGGGGCCGGATCGACGCCGTCTACCGGGAAGATGACGGGTTGTCGGAATCCGGTGGTGCGTCACGCTACGAAGTGGTGGACTGGAAGACCCACCGGGAGGAGACCGCCGACCCGTTGCAGCTCGCGGTCTACCGGCTGGCCTGGGCCGAGCACGCGGGCGTCGATCCCGAGCAGGTCACGGCTTCGTTCCTGTACGTCCGCAGCGGCCGGATCGTCCGTCCGACAGGACTTCCCGGCCGAAAAGAGTTGGAACGGCTCCTGATCGGGAACAGTGACTATTGAGTCACGCAGAGCATCCAAGTCATCACGCCAGTGCCCGAAACCTGTGCGTCGTGCACGTTTCGCGCCTATTGTGGGGTCGGTAACCGGTCAACCCCCGTGCTCCGGCCGCCAGCGAGGCCCGCATTCCCTGACCCTCAGTCATCACCGCAGGTGCCCCCGGGCATCGGCGTCTTCTGCTGGAGAGACCGAAGTTGAGCGCGACCGGATGGATCAGAGAGCGGTTCACCGGGCCGACACCGGGGCCCGCTCCGGGCGCGACCGGCACCTGGCCGAGGACGGCGCTGTCGCTGCCGTTCATCGGCATGGTGCTGATCGTCGCCCTCGACTACCTCAGCGGCACCGAGGTGACGGTCGAACCGGCCCTCACCGCCGTGCCCGCGCTGGCCGCCGTGGTCAGCCGCCGAACCTGGTACCCGCTCGCCATCGGTCTGGGCACCGAGGCGGCGGCCTTCCTGATGGCCTTCCGCAGCGACACGCTCGGCGAGTCCGTGCACGCCGCCAGCGTCTTCGCGATCCTGCTCGTCGCCGCGATCGGCTGGGTCAGCGCCACCCTGAGGCTGCGCCAGGAGCAGGCGCTCGCCGACGCCCAGCTGGTCGCCTCGATCGCCCGCCGGGTGCTGCTGCGGCCCGTCCCCGAGCGGGTCGGCACCGTCCGGGCCGCCGTCCACTACGAGGCCGCCGCCGCGCACGCCCGGATCGGCGGCGACCTCTACGAGGTGGTCAACACCCGGCACGGGGTGCGGGCCGTGGTCGGTGACGTCCGCGGCAAGGGCCTCGGCGCGGTGGAGACGGCCGCCGCCGTGCTCGGCGCCTTCCGCGAGGCCGCCCACCAGGAGGCCGCCCTGGACCGGGTGGCCGGCTGGCTGGCCGTCAGCCTCGACCGCGCCCTGCACGAGAACGACCACCCGGGCGTGGAGGAGGAGTTCGTCACCCTGGTGCTGATCGGCGTCGGGCCCGACGGCACCGCGGAGATCGTCAACTGCGGCCACCCCGCCCCGCTGCTGCTGCGCGGCGGCGAGGTCAGCGCGCTCGAACTCGCCGAGACCGTACCGCCCCTGGGCGTCCTCGACCCGGCCGACGTCTGCCCACCGGTGCACCGGCTGCTGCTCCAGGGCGACGACCGGGTGCTGCTGTTCACCGACGGGGTGATCGAGGCCCGCGACCGCGCGGGCGTCTTCTACCCGCTCGCCGAACGCTTCCCGCGCTGCGCCGACGGCCGCCCGGCCGACGTCCTGCGGCGCCTGCACGAGGACGTGGTGCGCCACGTCGGGCGCCAGCTCGGCGACGACGCGGCCATGCTGCTGCTCCAGTTCGACCCCCCGCCCGCGCTCGGGCCGGCGGTGCCCAGGGCCGCCGCCACCGCCGTCCAACTCCCCCAGCAGGCCGGGATCCTGACGCCCCAGTAGGGAACCGGCCCCGTCCTACAGCGACACCTCGACCAGCAGCGGGCGGTGGTCCGACACCGCCGCCCGCGGCGCCGCCGCCGGGCCGACCGCCGCACGCGGCACCCCGATCGCCAGCACGTGGTCGAACTGCACCGCCGGCCGGTGCGAGGGGTAGGTCGGCGTACGCGCCAGGTCGTACCAGCCCTGCAGCCGCGGCCGCGGCTCGCGCACCCGGCGCCGGCGCGGCTCGGCCAGCGAGGGCCGGGCCCGCCGGGCCGCCCGCAGCTCCCGCACCCGGGCCCGCGGCGCGCTGCGCTCCAGCGCCGTCGCCCCGCCGAGCACCGTGCGCGGCACCGCGCCGACCAGGTTGAAGTCGCCCAGCACCAGGTACGGCTGGGGCAGGTCGGCGATCCAGCGCCGGATGCCGGCCAGCTGCGCCATGTTCCAGCCGGGGACGAACGACAGGTGCGCCGCCACCACGGTGAACGGCCCGCGCTCGCCCTCCAGGACGGCCGCCAGCGCCGCCCGCGGCTCGTCCGGCACCGGGGTCAGGCCGCGCCGCCCGGCCACCCGCAGCGGCAGCCCGAACGGCGCCGGGGCGAACCGCCGGGCCCGCCAGTGCCGCACCGGAAGCCTCGTCAGCAGCGCCGTCCCGTAGGAGGGCGGGGCGCCGTCGCCCGTCTCGTCCGGCCCGTACACCCGCAGGGCGCCCGGCTCGGACGGCTCCCTGACCCAGCCCGCCACCGGCGCCGGGCGGCCGTGCAGCGCGGCGGCGAAGCGCCAGTCCTTGGCACCCATCGCCGCGGCCGCCACCGCCGCCTGGTCGGTGCCGCCGGAGCGTGCCTGGTGCCGGTCCACCTCCTGGAGGGCCAGTACGTCGGCGTCCAGGGCGGCCACCGCCTCGGCCAACGGCCAGCCGGCGTCGGACGGGTAGGGCCGTGGTCCGCCGTCCGGGGCGAGCGGCTGGCCGTGCAGGAGGTTGAAGGTGGCGATGCGCAACTGGCTCACACCGCACGACGGTACCCGCTCCCCGGGGCGGGCGGACCCGGCTTGAGGCGCCGGGGCATACCGGGTATACATACTCGGTATGTCCATCCGTCACGGTCTGCTCGCCCTGCTCGACCAGGGCCCGCGCTACGGCTACCAGCTGCGCACCGAGTTCGAGGCGCGCACCGGCGCCACCTGGCCGCTCAACGTCGGGCAGGTCTACACCACACTGTCGCGGCTGGAACGCGACGGACTGGTCGAGCCCGCGGGGGAGGACGACGAGGGTCACCAGTTCTACGCCACCACCGACGCCGGCCGGGAGGAACTGCGCACCTGGTTCGACACCCCGGTGCCCAGGACCAACCCGCCGCGCGACGAACTGGCGATCAAGCTCGCCATGGCGGTGACCGTCCCCGGGGTGGACGTCTCCGCCGTCGTCCAGGGCCAGCGCCGGCACAGCATCAAGGCGCTCCAGGACTACACCCGCCTCAAGGGCCGCGCCCTCGCGGGCGAGACGCGCCCCGGCGCGGTGCCCTCCACCGGCAACGACCTGGCCTGGCTGCTGGTCCTCGACCAGCTCATCTTCCAGACCGAAGCGGAGATCCGCTGGCTCGACCACTGCGAGACCCGGCTCGCCCAGCAGGCCGAACTCCTGCAGACCCGCACCGCCGAGGCGGCCGACGACGGTGCCGCGCCCGCCAGGCGCGGCCGCCGTCGCCTGCGCACCTGAGCCCCCGCGGTACCGAACCACCAGGCTCGGACCCGACTCCGAGCGCACACCCAGCACAAGGGGGGAATTCGTGTCCCACACCGAAGAGGCCCGGCAGACGCCGGTGCTCCACCTGGAGAACGTCACCCGCGTCCACGGCCAGGGCGCCGCCGAGGTCCAGGCCCTGCGCGGCGTCGACCTCAAGGTCCACCCCGGCGAGTTCGTCGCCGTCATGGGCCCCTCCGGCTCCGGCAAGTCGACCCTGCTCACCCTGGCCGGCGGCCTGGACACCCCCAGCGGCGGCCGGGTCCTCGTCGAGGGCGTCGCCCTGGGCGAACTCAACCGCAAGAAGCTCGCCCAGGTCCGCCGCCGCTCCGTCGGCTACGTCTTCCAGGACTACAACCTGATCCCGGCGCTCACCGCCGCCGAGAACATCTCGCTGCCGCGCGAACTCGACGGGCTGTCCGCCCGCGCCGCCCGCCGCGAGGCCCTCGTCGCCCTGGAGGAACTCGGCATCCCCGAACTCGCCGACCGCTTCCCCGACGACATGTCCGGCGGCCAGCAGCAGCGCGTCGCCATCGCCCGCGCCCTGATCGGCGACCGCCGCCTCGTCCTCGCCGACGAACCCACCGGCGCCCTCGACTCCACCACCGGCGAAGCCGTCCTCGCCGTCCTGCGCGCCCGCTGCGACGCCGGCGCCGCCGCCATGATGGTCACCCACGAGGCCCGGCACGCCGCCTGGGCCGACCGCGTCGTCTTCCTGCGCGACGGCCGGATGGTCGACGAGTCCACCAGCCAGGACGCCGCCAGCCTGCTCGTCAGCGCCGCCGGCAACAGCCTGAAGGTGGACGAGTGAAGCTCAGCGCCTGGCGGGTGGCCCTGCGCATAGCCCGCCGCGACGCCCTGCGCGCCAAGGGCCGCAGCGCCCTCGTCATCGCCATGGTCGCCCTGCCCGTCCTCGGCGTCACCGGCGCCGACGTGGTCTTCCGCAGCGCCGAACTCACGCCCGTCGAACACTCCGTCCGGGTCATGGGCCAGGCCGCCGCCGAAGTGCACATGGTCGAACGCGGCTCCTCCATCCAGCAGGCCCCCGACCCCGAGCAGGGCTTCACGATCAAGGACCCCAAGGACGAGGCCAAGAACGGCGCGGCCCCCGCGTACACCCCCGCGCAGCAGCGCGCCCTCGACACCGCACCCGCCGAACTGGCCCGCCGGCTGATCCCGGGCGCCACCCTGGTGCCCGAGCTCAGCGGCCCGTACACCGCGGCGAGCAGCACCGAGGGCCTGCTCAGCACCCGGGTCAGCGAGGCCGACCTGGCCGACCCGGTCTGGCGCGGCCGGATCGACCTGCTCAGCGGCCGGGCCCCCACCGCCGACACCGAGGCCGCCGTCACCCAGGACTTCCTCAAGCGCTCCGGACTCAGGATCGGGGACAAGACCGCCGTCCGCGGCCTGGAGTCCAGCCCCTTCACCATCACCGGCGTCTACGAGTACCCCGGCGAACTGCGGGCCACCGAACTCACCGCCCGCCCCGGCACCGTGCTCCACAAACTCCCCGAGAACCCCGACGACCCCGGCAAGGGAGAGCCCACCCGCTGGCTGGTCAAGCTCCCGGCCGGCGCCACCGTCGACTGGCAGAAGGTCAAGGAACTCAACGAGTACGGCTTCGCGGTCACCTCGCGCGCCGTCCTGAGCGACCCGCCGGCCCGCGCCGACGTCCCGTACTACGTCCAGCAGAAGCAGTACGGCGGCGGCACCAGCTACTTCAACCGGACCGACGTCGTCATCCTCGCCACCGTCGCCGGCATGGCCCTGCTGGAGATCGTCCTCCTCGCGGGCCCCGCCTTCGCCGTCGGCGCCCGGCGCTCCCGGCGCCAGCTCGGACTGCTCGCCGCCGCCGGCGGTGAGCGCGCCAACGTCCGCGCGGTCGTGCTCGGCGGCGGCATCGTCCTCGGCATCACCGGCGCCGTGGTCGGCCTGGGCCTCGGCATCGGCCTGGTCGCCCTGCTGCAGACCACCGCCGAGGAGCGCTCCGGCCGGCGCTTCGGCCACTTCGCCCTGCCGCCGCTCGACCTGCTCGGCATCCTCCTCGTCGGACTCGTCACCGGCCTGCTCGCCGCCGTCGTGCCCGCCGTCCAGGCCTCCCGGCAGGACGTCGTCGCCGCGCTCACCGGCCGCGACACCCTCAAGCCGCCGAGCCCCAAGCTCGCCGTCTTCGGCCTGCTGATGCTCGCCGGCGGCGCCGCCCTCGCCCTGTTCGGCGCCACCGGTGGCATCGGCAACCGCAGCTTCGCCGTCCTCGGCGGCTCGGCCGTCGCCGAACTCGGCATGGTCGCCCTCGTGCCCTACCTCGTCGGCCTGTTCGGCCGGCTCGGCCGCTGGCTCAGCCTCGGCCCCCGGCTCGCCCTGCGCGACTCCGTGCGCCACCGCGGCCGCACCGCGCCCGCCGTCGCCGCCGTGATGGCCGCCGTCGCCGGCTCCGTCGCCGTCAGCGTCTACATCGCCAGCTTCGAGGAGCAGTACCGGCGCGAGTACGTCGCCTCCGGCCCGTCCGGGGCGGTCATCCTCGGCAGCGGCTGGTCGGCCGACGACAAGCTGCTGCCGCAGATGCGCGAGGCCGTCGAACGCAGCATCCCCGACCTCGGCCCGCGCGCCGACGTCCAGCGCGTCGAACCCAAGGCCGACTGCGGTGCCGGCAGCTACTGCGGCTACGTCAGCGTCGAGCTGCCCAAGGAGGACCGCTGCCCGCTCATGGACTCGGAGGAGACCCTCTCCGACACCGAGCGCGAGCGGATCCTCAGCACCGACAAGCGCTGCCGGTCGAACCACCACTGGGGCAACCCCTCGTACGGCCCGGTCACGGTCGGTGACGCCACCCTGCTGCGCAACCTCTACGGGATCACCGACCCGGCCGCCGGCCAGGCCCTCGCGGGCGGCAAGGCCGTCGTCTTCGACGCCCGCTACATCAAGGACGGCAAGACGATCGTCCGGATCACCGGTCCGAACCCCACCACGAACGACGGGAGCCGCGCGAGCAAGCCCACCCACACCGACGTCGCCCTGGACGCCGTCCTCGCCCCCTCCTCCCCGGCCGCCCCGGCCCAGGTCGTGGTCGGCCAGGACACCGTCACCCGACTCGGCCTCAACACCCGGCCGGCCGGCTCGGTCTGGCTGCCCGCCGCCGTGCCCACGGACGGCGCCCAGCAGAAGGCCGACGGCACGCTGGCCAAGCTCAGCGACCACAACGTGCTCAAGATCGAACGCGGCTACGAGTCCCCGGCCGGACTGATCCAGTTCGGGCTGAACGTCTTCGCGGCCATCGTCGCCCTCGGCGCGGCCGGCATCGCCACCGGACTGGCCGCCGCCGACTCCCAGCGCGACCTGACCACCCTCGCCGCCGTCGGCGCCGAGCCCCGCATCCGGCGCTCGCTCTCCGGCTTCCAGTGCGGGGTGATCGCCGCCATGGGCACCTTGCTCGGCGTGGTCTGCGGCGTGGTGCCCGGGGTGGCGCTGCGCAAGGTCGAGGCCGCGGCGAGCAGCTACCCCGGGATGAGCCCCGAGGAGCTCGCCAACAAGGCGGCCCTGGTCTTCCCGTGGCCCACCATCGCCGCCACCGTGCTGCTGCTGCCGGTGATCGCCGCCGCGCTCGCGGCGCTGATGACCCGCTCGCGGATCACCCTGCTGCGCCGCTCCGGCTGAGCCCCGGGGCGCGGGCCCGCGCCCGCTCCCGTCACCCCCGTCCGCGGCACCGCCGCGGCGGGGGTGACGGAGGTTACAGCCCCGACGGCGCCCGGCAGCCGGACGGTCGGGGCGGGCACCCGCACGGGCGAACTACAGTCGTCGGTATGACGAGAACCCCGGACAGCGTCGTCCGCTCCTACATCGATCAGCACCAGGCCGCCTTCCTCGCCGACCTCGCCGAGTGGCTGGCCATCCCCTCGGTCTCCGCCGACCCGGAGCGGGCCGGCGACGTGCGGCGCTCGGCCGAGTGGCTGGCCGCCAAGCTGGGCGAGACCGGCTTCCCGGTGACCGAGGTGTGGGAGACCGACGGACTGCCGGCGGTGTTCGCCGAGTGGCCCTCCGGGGACCCGTCCGCGCCGACCGTCCTGGTCTACGGGCACCACGACGTCCAGCCCGCGGCCAAGGAGGACGGCTGGGAGACCGAGCCGTTCACCCCGACCGTGGTCGACGGCCGGCTGTACGCGCGCGGCGCCGCCGACGACAAGGGCCAGGTGTTCTTCCACACCCTGGGCGTGCGCGCCCACCTCGCCGCCACCGGCCGCACCGCGCCGGCCGTCAACCTCAAGCTGCTGATCGAGGGCGAGGAGGAGTCCGGCTCGCCGAACTTCGCCGACCTGGTCCGGCGCGAGGCCGCGCGGCTGGCCGCCGACGTCGTCGTCATCTCGGACACCGGCATGTGGTCCGCGACCACGCCGACCGTCTGCACCGGCATGCGCGGCCTGGCCGACGCCCAGATCGACCTGTACGGGCCGGACACCGACATCCACTCCGGCTCCTTCGGCGGCGCCGTCCCCAACCCGGCCCAGGTCGCCGCGGAGCTGGCCGCCGCCCTGCACGACACCGACCGCAAGGTCGCGATCCCGGGCTTCTACGACGGCGTCGTCGAGCTGACCGAGACCGAGCGCGAGCTGTTCGCCGAGCTGCCCTTCGACGAGGAGCAGTGGCTGAGGGTCGCCAAGTCGTACGGCACCCGCGGCGAGGCCGGCTACTCCACCCTGGAGCGGATCTGGGCCCGCCCGACCGCCGAGGTCAACGGCATCTGGGGCGGCTACACCGGCCCCGGCGGCAAGACCATCGTCCCCGCCTCGGCGCACCTCAAGCTGTCCTTCCGGCTGGTCGCCGGGCAGGAGGTGGAGAAGGTCCGCGAGGCGGTGCGGGCCTGGGTGGCCGGGCAGGTGCCCGAGGGCATCCGCCACGAGCTGGTCTTCCCCGGCGCGACCCGGCCCTGCCTGACCCCGCTGGACCACCCGGCGCTGCAGTCCACCGTCCGCGCGATGGGACGGGCCTTCGAGCAGAAGATCCTCTTCACCCGCGAGGGCGGCTCCGGCCCCGCCGCCGACCTCCAGGACGTGCTGGGCGCGCCGGTGCTGTTCCTCGGCATCTCGGTGCCCTCGGACGGCTGGCACTCGGTCAACGAGAAGGTCGAGCTGGACCTGCTGGCCAAGGGCGTGGAGACCGCCGCGTACCTCTGGGGCGACCTGGCCGAGAACTTCCGGCCGGGGGCATGACCTCCGCAGTGCGCACCGGGGGCGTGACCCCCGCAGCGCGCGCCGAGGGCGTGAGCACCACCGCGCGCACCGGGGGGACAGCCCCTGGTGCGCGCACCGAGGCAGCCAGATCACTCATCCGGATGATTCACCACGTGGGGATGGAACAGACGTGAGCACCGTGCCTGAGACCGAGCGCCCGCTGCCCCTGGCACTGGCCCGGTCCGGGGTGGACCGGGCGGCCGAGCACCGTTTCGACGAGCCCTGGCTGGCGGCCGCCTGGAGCCACCCGAGCACCCGGGTCCTGCCGATCGCCGGCGGCGAGGCGTTCGTGGTCGACACCGCGCAGGGCACCGAACTCGTGCTGCTGCCCTCCTTCGAGGCGCCGCAGACCGGCGACCGGTACTTCCTCGGCACCGACGAGGACGGCGTCTCGTACTTCGCGCTGGCCGGCGAGAGCCTGCCCGGGCGCCTGGACGGCGACGCCCGCCCGGCCGGGCTGCGCGAGGTCGGCGGGCTGCTGTCCGACCGGGACGCCGGGCTGTTGGTGCACGCCGTGGCGCTGGAGCACTGGCACCGGCTGCACAGCTTCTGCTCGCGCTGCGGGCACCCGACCGAGAAGGCCGGCGCCGGGCACGTGCGGCGCTGCACCTCCTGCGCGGCCGAGCACTACCCGCGCACCGACCCGGCGGTGATCATGGTGATCACCGACGAGCAGGACCGCTGCCTGCTCGGCCGCCAGGCGCTGTGGCCGGAGGGCCGCTGGTCGACGCTGGCCGGCTTCGTCGAGCCGGGGGAGTCGATCGAGCAGGCGGTGGCCCGCGAGGTGCACGAGGAGGCGGGCGTACGGGTCGGCGAGGTGCGCTACGTCGCCAGCCAGCCCTGGCCGTTCCCGTCCAGCCTGATGCTCGGCTTCCTGGGCAAGGCGCTGCCCGGCGGCACCGAGATCACCGTGGACGGCGAGGAGCTGGCCGAGGCGCGCTGGTTCTCCCGCGAGGAGCTGCGGGCCGGGATGGAGGCGGGGGAGATCCTGCCGCCGTCGGGCATCTCGATCGCCCGGCACCTGGTCGAGCTCTGGTACGGGGAGCCGCTGCCGTCGGCGGCGCGCTGGTAGCCCCGTAGGGTCCCGTAGGACGCGTCGGCGGTCCCGCCGGTTCCACGGAAAGGGCGCCGGCGCGAAAGGGCCGCACGAAAGGGGGGCGCGTGGACAATTCCATGCGCCCCCGTTTTTCTCTCCAATCCCGTCCCGCATTCACCACGACCAGCTGTTCGTATCCGGACGGGCCAGTTCTGCTACCGGGAGGGTGGCGCGCGGGCCCGTTGTCAACCCGCTCGGACGATATTGCCGGAAACCGCTGAAACCGGCTCGCCCCGCTCGCTACATTCACCAGGGTGACAATCCCCCGGGGCACCGCCCAATCCCCCAAATACCAGCGCCTCGCCGCCGACCTGCGCCGCCGGATCGCCGAAGGCGAGTTCACCGCCGACGCCGCCCTGCCGGTCGAGAGCGAACTGGAGCGCCAGTACGGCGTCGCCCGCAACACCGTCCGGCTCGCCGTCGACGTCCTGGTCAACGAGGGCCGCCTGGTCCGCCTCCAGGGCAAGGGCACCTACCTGCGCGAACACCCCGTCCTGGACCACCGCGCCTACGGGCCCAGCCCGACCCCCGCACCGCGCGACTGCCTCGCCGCGCCCTCCGCCGTCTACCTCGGCGAAGCCGCCGAAGCCGGACGGGAACTCGGCACCGACTTCGAGATGATGATCGTCCGGGCCCGGGTGGACATCGCCGAACGCCTCGGACTGCGCCCCGGCGAGGCCATCGTGGTCCGCCGCCAGCTGCGGCTGCTCGACCGCGAGCCGTACTCCATCGAGGAGAGCCACTACCGGGCCGGCCTCGCCGCCGGCACCCCGCTGATGGAACCCGACCCCGTCGAGGGCGGCGACGAAGCGGTGCTCGCCGTCCTCGGGCGCACCGAGATCGGCGCCGTGGACCACCTGGTCGCGCGGATGCCGGGCCCCGAGGAGGCCCAGTGGTTCCAGGGCGGCCCCGGCGTGCCGCTGCTGGTGCAGACCCGCGTCACCTACGACCGGCGCGGGCCCGTACGAGTCATCGAGACCCGCTACTCGGCCGACCGCAGCCGGCTCGTCTACGGCGTCGGCGACCTCGGCGCCCGCACCACCCTGCCTGCCCCCGCCACGCCCGTCGACCCGGCCAGGGCCGACGCGCAGTGACGCGCGCCGGCCCCGCCGGCCCCGGCGGTTCCGTCCCCGGCCCGGCGGGGTCGGGGGCCGGCCCCGGCCGGGTCGACGGGTCCGGGGCCGCGGGGCTCAGGCCGCCAGGGCCTTCTTGACCTGCAGCAGGCTCGGGTTCGTCATCACGACCTGCTCGCCGCCGCCGGCCGGCGTCACCAGCACCGTCGGAACGGTCTGGTTGCCGTTGTTCACCGACTCGACGAAGGACGCCGACGCCGGGTCCTCCTCGATGTTGATCTCGGTGTAGCCGATGCCTTCACGGTCCAGCTGGCTCTTGAGTCGGTTGCAGTACCCACACCAGGTCGTGCTGTACATCGTCACGGTGCCGGACATCGAGGGGGCTCCTTCGAAAGAGAGGTGCGAACGGTCTCCGGAGGGAACGTCCACCGAACGGCGGGCATTCCGGCACGCCGTCGACCACCGCGCGGAGCGATCATCCTGCGATCGCACCGGCCCTGTGGACAACTCCGTCCGCAATGTCCCCCCGGGCTGAGAGGATGGAACGCATGCAGGAAGACCTCTTGAGCGGCAGCCCCTACGACGGCCCCCACGGCTCCCCCTGGGCCGACCCCGGCGCCGCCACGGGCCCGGACGCCGTGCTCGCCGGGCTCGACCCCGAGCAGCGCGCCGTCGCCACCGCCCTGCACGGTCCCGTCTGCGTCCTGGCCGGCGCCGGCACCGGCAAGACCCGCGCCATCACCCACCGGATCGCCTACGGCGTGCGCAGCGGCGTCTACCACCCCCAGCAGGTCCTCGCCGTCACCTTCACCGCCCGCGCCGCCGGCGAGATGCGCGGCCGCCTGCGCCAGCTCGGCGCCGACGGCGTCCAGGCCCGCACCTTCCACGCCGCCGCCCTGCGCCAGCTCCAGTACTTCTGGCCGCGCGCCGTCGGCGGCCCCGTCCCCCAACTCCTGGAACGCAAGGTCCAACTCGTCGCCGAAGCCGCCGGCCGCTGCGGCCTGCGCGTCCAGCGCACCGAACTGCGCGACCTCACCGCCGAGATCGAATGGGCCAAGGTCACCCAGATCGCCCCCGAGGACTACCCCTCCGCCGTCGCCAAGTCCGGCCGCGACGCCCCCCGCGACCCGGCCGAGACCGCCCAGGTCTACCGCGTCTACGAGGAGACCAAGAGCCGCCGCGGCAACATCGACTTCGAGGACGTCCTGCTGCTCACCGCCGCCATCCTGGAGGACCGCCCGGACATCGCCGACCAGGTCCGCTCCCAGTACCGGCACTTCACCGTCGACGAGTACCAGGACGTCTCCCCGCTCCAGCAGCGCCTGCTCGACCAGTGGACCGGCCCCGACGGCGGCGCCAGCCTCTGCGTCGTCGGCGACGCCAGCCAGACCATCTACTCCTTCACCGGCGCCACCCCCGACTACCTCCTCAACTTCCGCAGCCGCCACCCCGGGGCGACGGTGGTCAAGCTCGTCCGCGACTACCGCTCCACCCCCCAGGTCGTCCACCTCGCCAACGGACTGCTCGCCCAGGCCCGCGGCGAGGCCGCCCGGCACCGCCTGGAACTCGTCTCCCAGCGCGAGGCCGGCCCCGAACCCGTCTACACCGAGTACGAGGACGAACCCACCGAGGCCGAGACCACCGCCCGCCGGATCAAGGACCTGCTCGCCACCGGCGTGCGCGCCAGCGAGATCGCCGTGCTGTTCCGCACCAACGGCCAGTCCGAGGTCTACGAACAGGCCCTCGCCGACCTCGGCGTCCCCTACCAGCTCAAGGGCGCGGAACGCTTCTTCGAACGCCCCGAGGTCCGGGACGCCGGCGTCCTGCTGCGCGGCGCCGCCCGCGCCGCCTCCGACCCGCTCACCGACGGAGCCCCCGACCTGGCCGGCCAGGTCCGCGCGGTCCTCGCCACCCGGGGCTTCACCGCCGAGCCGCCGGCCGGCTCCGGCGCCGTCCGGGACCGCTGGGAGTCACTGGCCGCCCTCGTCCGACTGGCCGAGGAGTTCGAACGCACCCGCACCGCGGCCGGCCAGGACACCGACCTCGCCGCCTACGTCGCTGAACTGGACGCCCGCGCCGCGGCCCAGCACGCCCCCGCCGTCGAGGGCGTCACGCTCGCCTCGCTGCACGCCGCCAAGGGCCTCGAATGGGACGCCGTCTTCCTGGTCGGCCTCACCGAGGGCACCCTGCCGATCATCTACGCCAAGACCGACGAACAGGTCGAGGAGGAGCGCCGCCTCCTCTACGTCGGCGTCACCCGCGCCCGCAAGCACCTCACCCTCTCCTGGGCGCTCTCCCGCTCCCCGGGCGGGCGAGCCAGCCGCAAGCCCAGCCGCTTCCTGGACGGGCTGCGCCCCGGCTCCTCCGCCCCCGGCGCGCGCACCGGCGCACGCGGCGGGCGAGGGGGCGTCGAGCCCGGCGAGCGCTCCGCCGCTCGGCGGGTCCGCGGGCCGGTCAAGTGCCGGGTCTGCGACAAGGTGCTCACCGAGGCCGTCGAGCGCAAGCTGCGCCGCTGCGAGAGCTGCCCGTCCACGATGGACGAGGGGCTCTACGAACGGCTGCGCGAGTGGCGGGCCCGGCAGGCGAAGAAGCAGGGCGCGCCGGCCTACGTGGTGTTCACCGACGCCACGCTGATGGCGATCGCCGAGGACGTGCCCGCCGGCCGCGGGGAACTGGCCGCCATCTCCGGGGTCGGCGCCATGAAGCTGGACAAGTACGGGGCGGCCGTGCTGTCGTTGTGTGCGGGGGAGGAGCCCGAAGAGGATCCGGACGACGTCGAGGACGGCGGTCCGGCCGATCCGGCCTGAGCCGGTACGGGCGCGGTCCACGGGGCCGCTTCGAGGGCTTCGCAACCCGTCGTGTGTCGTGCCGAAGAACTCGCGTGAAAAATAGTTTGCGCCGCGTACCGGGAGCGCAATAGCCTGCCGGAGCGGTCAAGGGGACGCGGTCGCACGGGGTGAAACCTGTGCCGGTGCCCCTCGCCCGAGAGCTTCACAACGCTTTACCGAGCTTCACCGAGACAGACATCCGAACATTCGGAGCCAGGGAGACCAGGCTCCGCGAGACGCCGAGAGGAGGCGAAGACAGTGGGAAACATCATGATCACCAAAATGACTGGCCAGACCGTTGTCGCTGCCTCCCTGCGTGCCGCCCGCCTGCGGGCGTTCGCCGAGCTCGGTGGAACCGGTCTGGGTCTCGACACCACCGGTGTCCTCGCCGTCCCCGCTGTCAGTGGTCTTGGACACACTGATCTGTGCCTCACGGGCAGCAGGAGCGTCGACGGGACCTTTGTCGAGACCGGTCTGTCCCGTGACCGGGCGTCGTTCGGCACGTCGTGCTCCCTGCGCGACGAGCGACCGACCCAGGCACCGAAGGCGGCAGTAGCCGCCGCCATGCATGGCGGCTATGCGCAGGTCATCGGTGCCGGAAACACCCAGAAGCAGAACGAGCAGCAGATTAACCAGGCCGCGGTCGCCCCCATGGGCGCCAAGGCCGTCCGGATGTGGGCCTTCCGCGGCCCTGAACCCTGGAGAGAACGAACCTGAGCCAGCCTCAGGTCGGCACCTCCAGGGCCGCGGAACCCGTCACCACCGGGATCCGCGGCCCTTCTGTTTTGTCCGGTACGCAAGACCACCCAGGCCCTCCGGGGCCTCCGGCCCAGCACCACCAGTCCCCTGGGTCGGAACCACTGAGAAAAGACGAGGAAGACGCCAACAGTGTCCACGGTCATCACGCCGCCCACCCCGTCCGTACCGCAGACAAGCCAGATCACCAAGGCCGACCAGGCCGACCCCCCGGAGGTTCCTTCCATGCAGCTCAGCTCGATCGAGCAGGCCGAGTCCCTCGGTCTCCCCATCCCCTGCCGCGCCTTCGACCCCGAGGTCTTCTTCGCCGAGACGCCGGCCGACGTCGAGTACGCGAAGTCCCTCTGCGGCACCTGCCCGGTGAAGGACGTCTGCCTGGCCGGCGCCCTGGAGCGGCGTGAGCCGTGGGGCGTCTGGGGTGGCGAGCTGTTCGTCCAGGGCGTCGTGGTGGCGCGCAAGCGTCCCCGTGGCCGTCCGCGCAAGACCGAGGTCATGGCGTGAACCCCGCCCACGAGGCCAGGGTCGTCCGCCGGGGAGAGCAGCCCCCGCTGGACAGCGCCCTCCGCCGATCCGTGCGGATCGCCGCCGCCAAGGCCGACGCCGCAGCCCGCATCCCGTTCCCGAGCAAGCACCACGAGCAGGACCACGACATGAACCCCGCCGCCGTCGATCCCACCGCCCGCGCCGAGCAGGCCACCGAACTTCAGACCCAGAACAGGATCCTCGAGATGCAACTCCTCCACGAATCCCTGGCCCGTGCCCATATGCAAGACAGGCGGCACGAGGCCGAGAACCAACGGCTCGTCAGCCGGGTCGTGCGGGCCCACAAGCTCAGGCAGCGGGCCGAGCGCGCTTCGATGCGCGCCCGCAAGGCGCTCGCCGTCGCGCTGATGTAGGGCCCCGGCCCGAGGGCCCGTCCGCCGCAGGCCCTCCCGGACTCCGGTCCACCCCCGTCGTGCCGCAGGCCGCTCCCCGTCGTCGGGGAGCGGCCTGCGGCCGTTGTCGCGGTGCCGGGTCAGTCCTTGCGGACCCGGGCCCGCTCGGCGTCCTCGCGGGCCGGACGGGCCTGCCGCGCGGGGCCGGTGAGCTTGCCGGGCTTCGCATGGCTCCCGGGCTTCTCGTGGCTCCCGGGCGTTGCGGAGTTCCCGAGCCCCGCGGGGCCCGCCGACCGCTGGTGGGCGAACTCGGGCAGCCACTCCAGCATCTCCGCGCGGAACGGCGCCTTGGCGCCCAGCTGGCAGAGCACCCCGATGGTGCTCAGCGTCACCCGGTGGATCAGCAGGTACGCCGGGGGCAGGTTCAGCTGCTTGCCCAGGTTGTAGGCGGGCGAGCGCGGGTCGGCGATCCGGGCCGCCTGGGCGCGCATCCAGGTCCGGGTGAAGTGGAAGTTCTCCACCGCGGCCGGCTCGATGATCGGCAGCAGGTAGTCGAGCACCGCGTCCGGGTCCAGCCGGATCGAGGGCTTCACGAAGCCCTCCTCGCGCAGCATCCGGAGCACGCCCGCCGCGTCCCCGGCCAGCGCCATCCGTAGCGAGGCCCCGATCGGCGCGGGCAGCCCGCCGGGCAGCCGGTCCACGGTGCCGAAGTCCAGCACGCCCAGCCGCCAGCCCGACACCGGGCCGTCGTCCTTCAGCAGCCGGAAGTTGCCCGGGTGCGGGTCCGCGTGCAGCAGCCCGGTCCGGGACGGGCCCGCGAACAGGAACCGGGCCAGCAACTGCCCGGCGCGGTCGCGCTCCTCCTGGGTGCCGCCCGCGATCACCTCGGCCAGCGGGGTGCCGCCCATCCACTCGGTGACCAGCACCTGGTCGGCCTGGGCCACCACGCCCGGCACCACGATGTCCGGGTCGTCCGTGAACTCCTCGGCGTGCCGGTGCTGGGCCTGCGCCTCCAGCTCGTAGTCCAGCTCCTCCGAGACGCGCTCGCGCAGCTCGGTGATCAGCGGCTTGACGTCCAGCCCGGGGATCAGTGGGCCCAGCAGCCAGGCCACCCGGCTCAGCTGCGAGAGGTCCGCGAGCAGCGCGTCACCCGCGCCCGGGTACTGCACCTTGACGGCGACCGTACGGCCGTCGTGCCACACCGCCTTGTGCACCTGGCCGATCGAGGCGGCGGCCGCGGGGCGGTCGTCGAACTCCCGGAACAGCTCGCGCCAGTCCTCGCCGAGTCGCTGGGCGAGCGCGGTGTGCACCTTGGCGGCGGGCATCGGGGGAGCGGCGTCCTGGAGCTTGGTGAGCGCCGCCCGGTACGGCCCGGCGACCTCCTCGGGCAGCGCGGCCTCGAAGACGGACAGCACCTGCCCGAACTTCATCGCCCCGCCCTTGAGTTCGCCGAGGACCTTGAACAGCTGGTCGGCGGTGGCCTGTTGGAGCTCGGCGGTGACCACCTCGGCGGAGCGGCCGCCGATCCGCTTGCCCAGGCCGAGCGTGGCGCGACCGGCTATCCCCAGCGGCAGGGCGGCGAGCCGTGCCGTGCGGGTCACTGCCTTGCGCGGAAGATCGCTCACCCCGGGCCTCCAATCCCTGGCCGCCCGGTTCCGGGCGGCCGACCATCTCTACGCCATTGTGCCCGCTCCCTGTCGCCCGCCCCGCGGAATTCCGCGGGGCGGGGCGGGGAGTGGCTTCCCTTTGTGGGGAGTTGGGCGGCTTGGGGTGGTGGGGTAGGGGAGGGGGTGGTGGTTCTGCGCAGGAAGTCGGCTCGGCCGACTTCCTGCGCAGGGGTGTGATGTCGCCTTTCCCCGGGGCCCCCTCCCCCCTCCCCCCTCCCCCACCCCACCCACCCTCGCCACCCGCCCACCGCACCCACCATCCACTGCCCTGCGCCCACCACCCGCCCGCCTCGTGCCCCGTGCGGTGGCTCCCCGCCCTCCTACGGCCCGCGCCCTGCCCCGGGCAGGGCGCAGGCCGTAGGAGGGCTCGTGCCTGCCCCTGGGGGCCTCGACCCCGGCGAGGGGGGTTCGTCGGTACCGCGGGCTCACCTGGCCGTCGGCTCGTACGGCCGGTGGGTGCCCGTGGTGCCGTGGGGAGGCCAGGGGCTGCCGAGCCGTGCAGCCGCCGGGCCTGCTCCCGTCAGACTCGTCTTCCTCCTTCCGCTCCTACTCCTCCTCCGTTCCTCACCCCGGCGGCAGCGGCTGCCACAGGCAGCCGCAGTCCGGGTGCCCGCGCAACCGCAGGCGCCGTGGCATGCCGTCCCGGGCCGACACCTCGCACCAGCCGTCGACGCTCGGGGGCCGGCCGCCGTCCAGGAACACCTGGATGTGCAGTGCCGCCAGTCCGGCGACCGCCGTCGCCAGTGCCGTGTCGCAGGCCGGTGTCCGGGCCCGGCCGGGGCCTCCGTCGGCCAGCTGGGCCAGCACCCGCGGCCAGGCCGCGTCCTCGTCCTCCCGCCGCAGCACCAGGCAGTGCCCGCAGGCCGACATCCCGGGGATCACCAGCGGCCCGATGACGCCGAACTCCTCGACCACGCCCACGTAGAGGTGTGGCACCCCGGCCCGTAGCAGCAGCCGGGCCTCGTACGTCCCGCCCGCGAAGGCGGCGCTGCCGTCCCGGGGCGCGAGGACCACGAAGTCCGGTGGCGGGTCCCCGGGCCGCCGCCGGGGCACCGGAACCGGAGCCCGGCCCGCGGCGCGCTGCACCGCCTCCCGGGCCGCCGTCGCGCGCAGCCGTCCGACGTCCCCGGGCGGCAGCCCGGCGGGGGAGCAGTCGCCGGGCTTGACCCGGCCGCCGTCCGCGACGGTGACCGTGCCGGTGCCGCCCGCGGCGAGCACCGCCGCCACGGCGGTGCCGACCCGGCCCGCGCCGCGCACCTCGATCCGTGCGTCGGCCCGGCGGCCCAGGACCGCCGGTGCGGCGCCCGGGCCGGAGTGGACCAGGGAGAGCGAGGCGAGGTCAGGCCCGAGCAAGTCCCGCTGTTGATGGGGGAAGCGGGCCAGTGCGCGGTCGCCGGCCTCCGCGTCGTCGAGCAGGCCGGTCTCCTCCAGGTCGGCGAGCAGGGCGTCGGCCGGTTCGCGGCCGAGCCCGATGCGTTCGCCCTCGTTCAGGAGTTCCGGTCGGTCGCGCGTCCCGTCGAGCAGCGCGAGGAAGTCGCAGAGGGTCTTGTCGGCGTTGCCGAGCACCCCGGCGAACCGGGTGACGGTGCCGAACTGCAGGGTCTCCGAGTCCCGCCAGCTGCGGGACAGCGCGGGTTTGAGGGTGAGGCGCACGACGATCTCCCTTCCGATCGTTTCCGGACGGCTGACCGCAGCTTGCCCCATCGCGTGGGTGTCGTGCGGAAGGTTATCCACAGGTCCGCGCGTATCATCGGGCCATCCGTTCGCATGCCCTGTGGATAACGCGGCATCCGCCCGGGCGTCGGTTTCCGGACACCCGCCGTCGACTTTTCGTTCGCGATCGCTCCATGAAAGATTCCGGCCAGGGCAGCGGACTTCTGTCAGGGGTACCGGGTAACGTCGTGTGCCATGGCAGCCGAGCGGGACTCCCATCCACCGGCGTCGCGTCGGCGTGCCCGTGCAGCGTCCGGGTCGCAGGTCGAGGGGCCGAACACGCGCGGGCGCCCGGACCAGCGGCAGCAGCCGAGGCCGGGCCCGTCGCAGCCGCCGCCCGCCGGCGCCGCGGCTCCCGAGGCGCAGGACCGGAGCCGGGTCGAGGTGCGCCGCAGCGCCCGCCGCAGCCGTACCGTCTCCGCCTACCGCGAGGGCGACCGCACCGTCGTGCTGATCCCGGCCCGGATGTCGCACGCCGAGGAGCAACGCTGGGTCGCGCAGATGCTGGAGAAGCTCGCCGCCCAGGAGTCCCGGCGGATTCCCGGGGACGAGGGGCTGATGGCCAGGGCCCGTGAGCTGTCGGCCTCGTACCTGGGCGATCGGGCCCGGCCCAGCCAGGTCCGCTGGGTCACCAACCAGAATTCCCGCTGGGGTTCCTGCACCCCGAGCGAGGGGACGATCCGCCTCTCGCACCGTCTCCAGGGCATGCCGGAGTACGTGCTGGACTACGTGCTGCTGCACGAGCTGGCGCACCTGCTGGTGCCGGACCACGGCCCGGCGTTCTGGGCCCTGTTGGAGTCCTATCCGCGGACCGAGCGGGCCCGCGGCTATCTGGAGGGCGTGGTCTCCGCCGCCCGGCTGCCGCACATCCCGGGTGCTCGGCACGCGGCCCCGAACCCGACCGGGCCGGATCCGGCGGCGTCCTCCTGCGGCTGAGGGCGCGCGGGGGCGGCGCGGGCCAGGCCAGGCCGGGCCAGGTCGGGACGGTGCGGCAGGAGCCGTGGGCCCGGTCGGGTCCGACCGGAGGAGCGACGGAAGGGGGCGCGGGCCAATAGGCTCCGCGCCCCCTTCGGGTGTCACGCCTCAGCCGGTCAGCTGCCGTGCCCGGGAGACCAGGTCGCGCACCGAGTGGTCGGTGAGCTCCGGCAGCCGGTCGTAGTCGAACCAGCGCAGGTCCAGCGACTCCTCGCTGATCAGTGCCTGAGCGCCGGCCGGGGCCAGCGCGATGTACTGGACGTCCAGGTGGGTGTTCTCCGGCCGGTCCTTGCCGGTGCAGCGCACCAGGTGCCGGTCCAGCTTCGCCGGCACCGGGGCGCCGTCGCTCTCCAGCAGCACCAGGTCGGGGATGCCGGACTCCTCGACGGCCTCGCGCAGCGCGGCCGAGGCGAGGTCACGGTCACCGGGCTCGCAGTGCCCGCCCATCTGGAGCCACATGCCGACCTTGGGGTGCAGCGTGAGCAGCACCCGCCCGGCGGCCGGGTCGACGACCGCCGCGCTCGCGGTGATGTGCGCGGGCAGGCAGGACCGGTACAGGCCGTCGGGCCGCGCCGCGAGGTGCTCCAGGTAGTCGAGCCGCAGCCGCTCCTGGTCCTGGTCGGCGGGCCGCCACCCGGTCAGCGTGCGGACGGCGTCCGCGTGCAGGGTGGCGGCGGGCGTCTCGGTGTCCGTCATGCGGTGGGCTCGCCCTTTCCGTCGGTGCCGTCCTCGTCGGTCTTCGGCTGCTCGTCCTTCTTGGTGAGGTCGGGCTTGCCGGCCGCGGCCTCGCCGAGCAGCCTGTCGAGCGCGTCGAAGTCGATGCCGCCCTCCAGGTCGTCGGCGGAGCCCCGGTGCACGAAGGCGTCCGGGTCGTCCAGGTCGGCGGCGGTGGGCAGCATGTCCGGGTGCTCCCAGAGCGCGTCGCGGCCCTCGACGCCGCGGGCGTCGGCGAGCAGCGCCCAGAGCCGGGAGGCGTCGCGCAGCCGGCGCGGGCGCAGCTCCAGGCCGACCAGGGTGGCGAAGGTCTGCTCGGCGGGCCCGCCGGCGGCGCGGCGGCGGCGGACGGTCTCGCGCAGCGCGCCGGACTGCGGCAGGTGCGGTTCGGCGGCGGCGTGCACGACGGCGTCGACCCAGCCCTCGACGAGCGCGAGCGCGGTCTCCAGGCGGGCGAGCGCGGCCTTCTGCTCGGGGGTGTCCTCGGGCTGGAGCAGGCCGCCGGCCAGGGCCTCCTGGAGCGCTTCCGGGTTGCTCGGGTCGAGCTGGCCGACCAGTTCCTCCATCCGGGAGGTGTCCACCTTGATGCCGCGGGCGTAGGCCTCGACGGCGCCCAGCAGGTGGGCGCGCAGCCACGGCACGTGGGCGAAGAGCCGCTGGTGGGCGGCCTCGCGCAGGGCGAGGTAGAGCCGGACCTCGTCGGCGGGCACGTTCAGGCCCTCGCCGAACTCGGCGACGTTCTGGGGCAGCAGCGCGGCCTTGCCGGCCGGGGCGAGCGGCAGGCCGACGTCGGCGGAGCCGACCACCTCGCCGGCGAGCGCGCCGAGCGCCTGGCCGATCTGGGTGCCGAACATGGCGCCGCCCATCGAGCGCATCACGCCCATCAGGGGGCCGGCCATGGCCTGCATCTCCTCGGGCAGGACGCCGCCCATGGCGTTGCCGACGCGCTCGGCGACCGGGTCCACCAGGTCCTTCCAGACCGGGAGGGTGGCCTCGATCCACTCGGCGCGGCTCCAGGCGACGGCGGTGCCGGCGCCGGAGGGGAACTCGGTGGAGCCGTCGAGCCACAGGTCGGCCAGGCGGATGGCCTCGGCGACGGCGGAGCGTTCGGCGTCGCCGACCGAGCGGTCCTTGCTCTTGCCCTCGGCAGGCTCGGCGACCACGGTCTGGCGGGCGATGTTCTTGGCGAGGTCCCAGTTCACCGGGCCGCCCTCGAACGAGAGCATCTGGCCGAGCTGCTGGAAGGCGGCGCCGAGGTCGCCCGGGTTCATGCCGCCGAACATCGCGGCGAAGGGGTTGTCGGCTCCGGCGCCGCCGGGGCCGCCCGGGGTGCCGGGCAGGCCGAACATCGCGCCGAAGGGGTTGCCGCCGCCGAAGCCGAACGACTGCGGGCCGCTGCCGGACTGCTCCTGGTCCTTCTTCTTCTGCGCGTCGTCGGGCTTGGCCTTGCCGTCCTCGGGCTCCTCGGGCGGAACGCCGAATCCGAAGGGAAGGTCGCTCACGGGGTCCTCGATCCGGTCGGCCGTCATGCGGGTGTGGCGGAAAAGTCTGCGCCCGGGGCGGCGGTGGAGTGGGGGACTCGGGGGCGGCTCCCGCGCGGCAGGCCCGCGCCGGGTGCACCGCCGGGCCTTCGCCTCGGGCAGGATGGACGTACGTGACACACGTCCGTACGCACATAAAGCTAACCGTGGAGGATGGCCGGTGAGTTCCCCGCCCTCGGACGTTCGCTCTGGGCTGACCGGAGGAGAGGACGCGTCGGACACCACGGCGTCGCCGCCTCCAGCCTACGGCGGTCGGCTGCTGACCGTGGCGGTCACGGGTGCCGCGGGGGTGCTGGGCGAGCGGGTCGCCGCCCGGCTGGTGGCCTCTCCGCACGTGCGGAAGGTCCTCGCGGTGGACGACCGGCGGGGCGACGTTCCGGGCGTGCAGTGGCGGGTGCTCGACGTGCGGGACCCGGCGGTGGCCGAGCGGCTGGCCGGGGTCGACGTGGTGGTGCACCTGGCGATGGACTTCGGCATGGAGTCCGACGCCCGGGCCCGCAGCGCCTACAACGTGCGCGGCGCCCAGACGGTGCTGACCGCGGCCGCGGCCGCCGGCGTGCACCGGGTGGTGCTGTGCACCTCGGCGATGGTCTACGGGGCGCTGGCCGACAACGAGGTGCCGCTGGCGGAGGATTCCGAGCTGCGGGCGACCGAGGAGGCCTCGCTGGTCGGGGACCTGCTGGAGATCGAGCGGCTGGCCCGCCGGGCGCCGCGCGCCCACCCGGGCCTCCAGGTGACGGTGCTGCGCCCGGCCGTGGTGGTGGGCCCCGGCGTGGACACCGTGCTGACCCGGCACTTCGAGGCGCCCCGGCTGCTGGTGGTGGCCGGGTCCCGGCCGTGCTGGCAGTTCTGCCACGTGGACGACCTGGCGGCGGCGCTGGAGTACGCGGTGCTGGGCCTGGTCGAGGGCGAGGTGACGGTCGGCTGTGACGGCTGGCTGGAGCAGGAGGACGTGGAGCGGCTGTCCGGGATCCGGCGGATGGAGCTGCCGGCCTCGCTGGCGCTCGGTACGGCGGCGCGGCTGCACCGGCTGGGCCTGACCCCGGCCCCGGCCGGGGACCTGGCGTACACGATGTACCCCTGGGTGGTGTCCGGCAGCCGGCTGCACGAGGCGGGCTGGCGCCCGGCGCACACCAACGAGCAGGTGCTGGCCGAGCTGCTGGAGCAGGTGTCCGGCAAGCACGCGGTGGCCGGGCGCCGACTGGGCGGCAAGGAGGCGGCGACCAGCCTGGGGGCGGCCGGGGCGACGGTGGCGCTGGTCGGTACGGCGGCGCTGGTGCGCCGGGCCCGTAGGCGGCGGCGGTTCTGACCGGCCGGTGACGCGTCCGCGAGCGGCGGTTCCGACAGGGCGGTGCCGACGGGGCGGGTCGGGTCGGCCGGGCGGCGCCCGGCGGGGGTTTCTCGCGATGCGAAATCCCCGCCTCGTGATGCGGAAGGGGGGCTTGCCCCGGCCCGTGCCGGATGGGGAATCATGGGGCCATGTCCGAGAACCACGACCCCATCCGCCTGCTCGCCATCCGCGACACCCCGCTCTCGCTGGACGAGGTGTACGAGGCGGTCGGTGACGACGCGGCGGGCGGTACCACCGTCTTCGTCGGGACGGTCCGGGACCACGACGGCGGCAAGTCGGTCTCCGCGCTGGAGTACAGCTGCCACCCCACGGCCGAGCGGGAGATGCGCCGGATCGCCGAGAAGGTGGCCGCGGACTTCCCGGTCCGGGCGCTCGCCGCGGTCCACCGGGTGGGCCGGCTGGAGATCACCGACAAGGCCGTGATCGTCGCCGTCTCCTGCGCCCACCGCGGCGAGGCCTTCGCCGCCGCCCGTCGGCTGATCGACGACCTCAAGCACGAGGTGCCGATCTGGAAGCACCAGGTCTTCTCCGACGGCGAGGAGGAGTGGGTCGGCGCCGGCGGCTGCTGAGGACCGCTCCCGGGCCGGCGGAACCGATCGGCACGCCTCGGGGAACCGGTCTGCACACCTCGCGGAACCGGCCGGCACACCTCGCGCGTCCGACGGGTGAGGCGCGCCGGGATGTCACTCCAACGGCCCCGTGACGGCGCTCCGAATACTCCCCGGAAGTGAGCCGATCGGCCGTCCCGTAACCCGGACGGCGCCGGCCGCGTTGTCCGCCGGAGTGGTTAATCTGCTCATAGACACGACGAGCTGGGAGTACTGGTATGAGTGCGCTCGCCTGGCTGATCATTCCGGGTGTCGCCGGTGTCGCCGCCGGCCTCTGGGCACTGTGGGCCCAGCGGGAACCGCGGGCCGCCGGGGATCCGGCCTCACTCGCCGAACACCAGCGCTTCATGGCCGCCATGGAGCGCACCACCGCGGGCACCGCGGCCCCGGGGGAGGGCTCCGGCAGGTAGCCCGGCGGGCGCCTGTTCACGCCCGTCCCGTACTGTCGAGGCATGCCACGCCGCTCCGCGACGATGCTCGCTGCCACCCTGCTGCTCATAGCGCTGCTCTGCGTCTCGGTGCTGATGAAGGTTCCGTACACGGAGATGAGCCCGGGGCCGACGTACAACACGCTCGGCAACCAGGGCGGCAAGCCGGTGATCAGCATCAGCGGGCACGACTCGTACCCGACGACGGGCAACCTCAACATGACCACGGTGCAGGTCACCGGGGCCAAGTACGAGCCCAGCCTGGTCAACGCGGTGGTCGGCTGGCTGCGGGACGACGTGCTGGTGGTGCCGCACGACAACGTCTACCCCAAGGGGCAGTCGGACGCGGAGGCCAAGAAGCAGAACGCCGAGGAGTTCGCCTCCTCCGAGGACAGCGCCCGCACCGCGGCGCTCAAGCAACTGGGCATCCCGGTCGGCAGCGAGCTGATCGTGAAGTCGGTCACCGCGGGTGCCCCGGCCGAGGGCCGGCTGCACGCGGGCGACCAGATCGTGGCCGTGGACGGCACCCCGGTCGGCTCGGTCGAGCAGGTGGTCGCGGCCGTCACCAAGCACAAGCCGGGCGAGTCGGCGGTCTTCACCGTCGTGCCGCGGGTCAAGGACGGCAACGGCGCCGCCGCCGCGGGCGGGAAGACCGACGTCACGGTGCCGACCGCACGGGCCAAGGACCTCGACCCGCAGGCCCCGGCCGAGCGGGCGGAGCTCGCGGTGGTGGGCATCGGCACCGGGCTCCGGCACACCTACCCGTTCCAGATCGACATCGGCCTGCAGGACGTCGGCGGCCCGAGCGCGGGCCTGATGTTCTCGCTCGGCATCATCGACAAGCTCACCCCGGGCGGCGACCTCACCGGCGGCAAGTTCGTGGCCGGCACCGGCACCATCGACGACGACGGCAAGGTCGGCCCGATCGGCGGCATCTCGATGAAGCTGATCGCCGCCCGGGACGCCGGGGCCCAGTACTTCTTCACCCCGTCCTCGAACTGCGCCGAGGCGAGCAAGAACGTCCCGTCCGGGCTGACCCTGATCAAGGCGGACACGCTGGACGGCGCGCTGAAGTCGCTGGAGCAGGTCCGCTCCGGGCAGACCTCCGCGCTGCCGTCCTGCGCCGCCAAGTAGCCGCCGGGCCGGGCGGCCGCCGGGCCACGGAACGGCCGGCCAAGTAGCCGCCGAGCCACGGAACCGCCGAGCCATGGAACGGCCGGCCAAGTAGCCGCGGAACCGCCGGGCCGGGAAGCCGCCGCCGGGCCGGGAAGCCGCCGCCGGGCCGGGAAGCCGCCGGCGGCCCCGGGAGGCCGCCGCCGGGAAGGCGTCAGGCGAAGGTCGCCAGCAGCGCCTCGGTCAGGCCGGGCACCAGGTCGGGGCCGGTCAGCACCTCGCGGGCGACGTCCTTGGAGCGCAGCCGCAGGGCGATCTCCTTCTTGCCGTCGCGGAGCACCGCGGCGGTGATCCGCACCTCCTCGCGCTTGGGGTGGTTGGCCACCCACTCGGCGAGCTGGGCGTCGCTGGCGCCCCGCGGGCGGGACTGCTCGGCGCCCGGGGGCAGCATCAGGCGCTCGACGACCAGGGCGCAGCCGGCCACGGAGTCGGGCCAGGCGATGGTGCCGAGGAACTTGTCGAGCTCCATGCCGGCGGGCAGCTCGTCCTGCTCGATCGGGGTGAGGCCGGCCTCGTCGCCCTCGGCGAGGCCGAGCTGCTTGGCGATCTTCGGGTTGGCCTTGCGCAGGGCGGCGCTGTCCACCAGGGCGAAGAGTCGGGCCGGGAGGTCCCAGCCGAGGGTGGCGGCGTACTCGTCGATCTCCAGCGCGGCCCGGGTCAGCGGGGTGGCGGCCGGGAGCTTGGAGACGTCGTCGGGGGAGTTGTTCAGATCAGACGCGTCGGACATGCCTCAATCCTCACACGCCGGGCGGGGCGCGCCCGCCGGGCGGGTGGCTGTCGTAACCGTCTGCTAACGGTGGGAACTCGACCAAAGCCTGGTTAAGTTTCTCTGACGACCGACCCCATTCAGACGACACAGCCGAGGTGCCACCGTGGTCTTCCAGATGCCCGAACGCTCAGGGCCGGGTTTCCGGCGAAGGGTAGGCCCGCCCTCCCGGCGGGCGCGGGTGGCCCTGCTGACCCTGGGCGTGCTCGCGGTGCTCTTCCTGTTGTTCGTCATGTTCGCGGGCTTCTGGACGGACTGGCTGTGGTTCAAGTCGGTCCGCTTCTCCTCGGTGTTCACCACCCAGCTGTGGACGAAGGTCGGGCTGTTCGGGGTCTTCGGCCTGTTGATGGCGGTGATCGTCGGCTTCAACATCTGGCTGGCGCACCGGTTGCGGCCGCCGCTGTCGGCGATGTCGGTGGAGCAGCAGAGCCTGGACCGCTACCGGTCCGGCCTGGCGCCGTTCAAGCGCTGGGCGCTGATCGGCGTCTCGCTGGTGATCGGCCTGGTGGCCGGTGCCGCGGCCTCCGGGCAGTGGCGGACGTGGCTGATGTGGACGAACGCGACCTCCTTCGGTGAGAAGGACGCCCAGTTCGGCATGGACGTCTCGTTCTACGCGTTCGACCTGCCGTTCTACGAGTTCGTGCTGGGCTTCGCGTTCAGTGCGGTGATCGTCTCGCTGCTGACGTCGGCGATGGTGCACTACCTGTACGGCGGGCTGCGGCTGCAGGGTCCGGGCCGCCGGGCGAGTGTGGGGGCGCAGGGACACCTGGCGGTGCTGCTGGGCGTGTTCGTGCTGCTGAAGGCGGTCGCGTACTGGCTGGACCGGTACGCGCTGGCGGTGAAGACCGGCTCGTACAAGGGTGTCTCGGGGTGGACCGGCCTGCGGTACGTGGACGCCAACGCGTTCCTGCCGGCCAAGACCATCCTGTTCTTCGTCGCGATCATCTGCGCGGTGCTGTTCTTCCTGACGCCGATCCGCCGCACCTGGGCCCCGGCCCTGATCGGCCTGGGGCTGATGGTGCTGTCGGCGGTGCTGATCGGCGGGCTGTACCCGGCGATCGTGCAGCAGTTCCAGGTCAAGCCGAACGAGCAGGCCAAGGAGACGCCGTACATCCAGAAGAACATCGACGCGACGCGTCAGGCGTACGGGATCGCGGACGCGCAGACCATCCCGTACACGCCGCAGGGCACGGCCACCGCGGACGCGCTCAAGCCGGACGCCCAGACCATCTCGGACATCCGGCTGCTGGACCCGAACGTGGTCTCGCCGGCGTTCCAGTCGCTGGAGCAGCAGCGCAACTACTACGCCTTCCCGAACACGCTGGACGTGGACCGGTACGGCAGCGGGCAGGACAAGCAGGACAGTGTGATCGGCCTGCGTGAGCTGGACCTCAACGGCGTGCAGCGCAACTGGATCAACGACCACTTCAAGTACACCCACGGCTACGGCGCGGTGGTGGCCAAGGGCAACCAGGTCGACGACAAGGGCCAGCCGGTGTTCACCGAGTCGGGTCTGCCGGCCACCGGCACGCTGGGCGACTACCAGCAGCGGATCTACTACGGCGAGAAGACCACCACGTACTCGATCGTCGGCGGCTCCAACAAGGAGATCGACTACACCGACACCAAGACGGGCCAGAACGCGGAGACCACGTACCAGGGCGACAGCGGGGTCTCGCTGGACAACCCGCTGACCCGTGCCGCCTACGCGGTGCGCTTCGCGGAGCCGCAGATCCTCTACGCGGGGGCGATCACCGACGGCGCCAAGGTGATCTACAACCGGACGCCGAAGGAGCGGGTGGAGAAGGTCGCGCCGTGGCTGTCGATCGACGCCGACCCGTACCCGGTGGTGCAGGACGGCCGGATCCTGTGGGTGCTGGACGGCTACACCACCTCGGACGGCTTCCCGTTCTCGTCGAAGACGACGCTGGGCGCCGCCACCAAGGACTCGCTGACCAACCAGCGCGGTGAGCTGCTGACCGCCGCGAACCAGGTCAACTACATCCGCAACTCGGTCAAGGCCACGGTGGACGCCTACACCGGCGAGGTGAAGCTCTACCAGTGGGACGACAAGGACCCGGTGCTGAAGACCTGGATGAAGGCCTTCCCCGGCACCGTCGAGCCGAAGGCGGACATCCCGCAGACGCTGGTGCCGCACCTGCGCTACCCGCAGGACATGTTCAAGGTGCAGCGCGACCTGCTCGGCCAGTACCACGTCACCGACGCCAACTCGTTCTTCAACGGCAGTGACATCTGGCAGACCCCGGTGGACCCGACCAGCGACACCAAGCAGGTCCAGCCGCCGTACTACGTGACGGTGCGGATGCCGGACACCAACGCCGCGAGCTTCTCGCTGACCAGTACCTTCGTGCCCAACCAGCGGCCCAACCTGGCGGCGTTCATGGCCGTCAACGCGGACCCGGGGGACGACTACGGGAAGATCCGCATCCTGAAGATGACGGGCGAGAGCGGCGCCCCCGGCCCCGGCCTGGTGCAGTCGAAGTTCAACTCCCGCCAGGAGGTGGCCTCGCAGATCACGCTGCTGAAGAGCGGTGGTGACTCCGAGCTGGAGTACGGCAACCTGCTGACCCTGCCGGTCGGCGGCGGTCTGCTCAACATCGAGCCGGTGTACGTGCGCGGACGCGGTGCCAAGTACCCGACGATGCAGAAGGTCCTGGCGGTGTACGGGGACGACAACGTGGCGTTCGAGGACACCCTGGAGGCCGCGCTGAAGAAGGTGTTCGGCGGGGCGCCCCCGGCGACCACCCCGACCGTGCCGACCACGCCCGGTACCGGGACCACACCCGCCCCGACCACGCCGGCGCCGGGCGGGACGATCTCGCCGGAGCTCCAGAAGGCGCTCACGGACGCGGAGAAGGCGTACGGCGACAGCCAGACGGCGTTCAAGAACGGCGACTGGGTGGCGTACGGCAACGCCCAGAAGGCGCTCGGCGACGCCCTGAAGGCCGCCGAGGCGGCGCGCGGCGCCGGTGCCGCGCCGGCCCCGGGCGGCACTCCCGCCCCCGGTGCCACCGGCGCCGGATCGCCCGCTCCGCAGCCGTAGGCCGCTGAGCTGCGGCAACCGTTTTCCGTTCCACCCCGCATCCGTGCTAAGGTTCAATCACCGACGCGGGGTGGAGCAGCTCGGTAGCTCGCTGGGCTCATAACCCAGAGGTCGCAGGTTCAAATCCTGTCCCCGCTACAAAGGCCAGAGGCCCGGAGGATCCTTCCTCCGGGCCTCTGGTGTTTTCCGTGCCGTTCTCGCCCCGGAAGCGGCGGGAACCGCTCCGGTACTATCGACCGTCGCCAAGGACGACGGCAGCGGGGTTTGTGGGGTTGAAGTGTCGGGAAATCGACAAAGCGCCGAAGCAATTCCGTCGGCTTCGGGTCGGCCCCGCCGGAATTCGGCCGGGGCAGGTGTACGCGGGTACTGGGTGATGCGACGATGGGACACATGGGGGACGGTGCACGGCCGCTGACCGGCCGTCGGGTCCGGCGCCTCTCCTGGGAGTCCCCCCGGCCGCGCGCCGGGGCACGATGCCGCGACACTCTGGGGGAGCGGGAGTCGGCATGAGGCTGATCGGCAAGTCAGGCGCCAGGTCCTCGGCGGCCGCCGAGGCGGACACCGACGCCTGGGCGGAGAGCGCCGAGGCCACCGCCAACCACCCCGGAGCCCTGCCCGCCCAGCGCACCAGCGGACTGTCCGAGCGCCCCCCGACCCCGGGCTACGGGCCGGACAGCCTGGTCCACGTGTCGACCCGTCAGTTCGCCGCCGCCGTCGGCGCGTACGGGGAGGACTCCGGCGGGAAGTCGGCCGCCGGCGCCGCGCTCGACCCGGCGGGCCTCGACTCGACCAGCTTCGAGACCGCCCTGGCCGCCCGCGAGTCCGCCGCCCTGGAGGCCCGCCACCGGCAGGCCGCCGACGGCGGCGACCCGGACGCCGCCTGCCGGCTCGGCACCCTGCTGCTGCGCCGCGGGGAGCTGGAGGACGCCGAGCCGTACCTGCGGGCCGCCGCGGCCGCCGGAGTGCGCGCCGCCGCCAACAACCTCGGCGTGCTGCTGCACCAGCAGGGCCACCGGGCCGAGGCCGGCCAGTGGTGGCGCCACGCCGCCGTGGCCGGCAGCGCGCCGGCCGCGCACGCGCTCGGGCTGCAACTGCGCGACCAGGGCGAGGAGGAGGCCGCCGAGTACTGGCTGCACTTCGCCGCCGACCACGGCCACCCGCTGGGCGCGTACGCGCTGGGCGACCTGATGGAGCACCGGCGGGACGTGCGCGCCGAGCGCTGGTTCAAGGTCTCCGCCGACGCCGGGCACCGGGAGGCCTCCTACCGGCTGGCCCGGATGCGCGAGGCCGCCGGGGACAAGGAGACCGCCGAGACCTGGTACCGCACCGCCGCCGCCCGCAGCCACGCCCGCGCCGCGCTGCGCCTGGGCGTGCTGCTGGAGGAACGCGCCCGCACCGACCGGTCGCTGCTGGACGAGGCGGCCCGCTGGTACCGGCAGGCCGCGCAGAACGGGGAGTCGCGCGCGGCGTGCGCGCTGGGCTTCCTGCTGCGCGACTCCGGGGACCTGGCGGCCGCCGCCGAGTGGTGGCAGGAGGCCGCCGAGGCCGGGGACGGCAACGCCGCCAACGCGCTGGGGGCGCTGCACGCGAGCCGCGGCGAGGCCGCCGAGGCCGAGCGCTGGTACCGCGCCGCGCTGGACGCCGGCGACCAGAACGGCGCCTTCAACCTCGGCCTGCTCTGCGCCGGCACCGGCCGCGAGCAGCAGGCCGAGCAGTGGTACCGCCGGGCCGCGTACGCCGGGCACCGGGAGGCCTGCAACGCGCTGGCCGTGGTGCTGCTGCAGCGCGGCGACGAGTCCGGCGCCCAGCCCTGGTTCTCCAAGGCGGCCGAGGCCGGCAGCGTGGACGGCGCGTTCAACCTCGGGGTGCTGCACGCCGGGCGCGGCGAGCAGCAGCAGGCCCACGAGTGGTACGCGCGGGCCGCGGCCGAGGGGCACGGCGAGGCGGCGCTGCAGCTGGCGGTCGTCCAGGAGCAGCGCGGCAACCTGGCCGGGGCGCTGGAGCGCTACCGGCAGGCGGCGGCGGGCGGTTCGGCCGAGGGCGCTTTCCGGCTGGCCTCGCTGCTGGACCGGCGCGGGGACGCGGACGCCGAGGCCGAGCACTGGTACGCGCTGGCGGCCGACGCCGGGCACCGCCGGTCGCAGGTGCGGATGGGGGTGCGGGCGGCGGAGCGCGGGGCGCTGGAGATCGCCGAGAGCTGGTACCGGCGGGCCGCCGAGGCGGGCAGCCGCAGTGCCGCGTTCAACCTGGGGCTGCTGCTGGCCCGGCAGGACAGCGAGGCGGAGGCGATGCTCTGGTACACCCGGGCCGCGGACGCCGGGCACGGTCGGGCGGCGCTGCGTCTGGCGCTGCTGGCGCTGCGGCGCGGGGAGCCGGTGCAGGCGGAGAACTGGTGCCGGCGGGCGATCGACTCCGGGCCGGCCGAGGTGGCCGAGCGGGCCGGGCGGCTGCTGGGCGCGCTCGACGCGGAGTTGAGCGCGTAGCGGCGGGCCCTGCCAAGTCCCGGGCGGGTGGCGGGAGTTCGGTCGGATCCGGCGGTTGGGTCGGATCCGGCAGTTCGGTCAGGGCCGGCAGTCGGGGCACAGACCGCGGTAGGTGACCTCGGCGCCGGTGACGGCGAAGCCGAAGCGCTCGGTGGCGGGGAGGGCGGCGAGCGGGTCGCCCTGGGGGTGGACGTCGCGGATCGCGCCGCAGCCCGAGCAGACCAGGTGCTGGTGGGTGCGGTGCGCGTTGGGGTCGTAGCGCTTGGCGCGGCCGTCGGTGGCGACCTCCATGACCTCGCCGAGGGCGACGAGTTCGCCGAGCGTGTTGTAGACGGTGGCGCGGCTGATCTCCGGCAACCGGGCCGTCGCGCGGGTGTGCACCTCGTCCGCGGTGAGGTGGACGTGCTCGCCGTCCAGGACCTCGGCCACGACCCGGCGTTGCGAGGTCAGCCGCCAGCCTCTTCCGCGCAGTCTCTCCAGCAGGTCGCTCATGCCATCCAGAGTAGGTCAAGCTCTGAGATTGGTTCCAGTATTGACTTGGACAAAGTCCAAGTTAGGATCGTGTCATCACGACCGGACATCGCGGAGGCACACCCATGACGACCCAGGACGAGCTGCGCCCGACCCTGACCACGGAGGCGGGTGCCCCCGTCGCCGACAACCAGAACACCGAGACGGCCGGCATCGGCGGCCCGGCGCTCATCCAGGACCAGCAGCTGTTCGAGAAGCTCGCGCACTTCAACCGCGAGCGGATCCCGGAGCGCGTGGTGCACGCCCGCGGCGCCGGCGCGTACGGCACCTTCACCGTGACCGCCGACGTGACGCCCTGGACCCGGGCGGCCTTCCTGTCCGAGGTCGGCAAGCAGACCGAGGTCTTCCTGCGCTTCTCCACCGTGGCCGGCAACCTCGGCGCGGCCGACGCGGTGCGCGACCCGCGCGGCTTCGCGGTGAAGTTCTACACCGAGGACGGCAACTACGACCTCGTCGGCAACAACACCCCGGTCTTCTTCATCAAGGACGCCCTGAAGTTCCCCGACTTCATCCACACCCAGAAGCGGGACCCGTACACCGGCTCCCAGGAGGCGGACAACGTCTGGGACTTCTGGGGCCTGTCGCCCGAGGCCACCCATCAGGTGACCTGGCTCTTCGGCGACCGCGGCATCCCCGCCTCGTACCGGCACATGAACGGCTACGGCTCGCACACCTACCAGTGGCAGAACGAGGCCGGCGAGCACTTCTGGGTCAAGTACCACTTCAAGACCGACCAGGGCATCCGCAGCCTCACCCAGGACGAGGCCAACACCCTCGCCGGCCAGGACCCGGACAGCCACCAGCGCGACCTGCGCGAGTCGATCGAGCGCGGCGAGTTCCCCAGCTGGACGGTGCAGGTCCAGATCATGCCGGCGGCCGACGCGGCGAACTACCGCTTCAACCCCTTCGACCTCACCAAGGTCTGGCCGCACGCCGACTACCCGCCGATCGAGATCGGCAAGCTGGAACTCAACCGCAACCCCGACAACATCTTCGCCGAGGTCGAGCAGTCGATCTTCTCCCCGGCGCACTTCGTGCCCGGCATCGGCCCGTCCCCGGACAAGATGCTCCAGGGCCGCCTGTTCGCGTACGCCGACGCCCACCGCTACCGGGTCGGCATCAACGCCGACCACCTGCCGGTGAACCGCCCGCACGCCAC
This sequence comes from Kitasatospora sp. NPDC048298, assembly GCF_043201465.1. NCBI lineage: Bacteria > Bacillati > Actinomycetota > Actinomycetes > Kitasatosporales > Streptomycetaceae > Kitasatospora > Kitasatospora sp. NPDC048298. Next base: position 269,121 of record NZ_JBICYZ010000002.1, on the reverse strand, counting down.
CGAGGCCCGCACCAACAGCCGGGACGGCCACCTGTACGACGGCCGCCACGGCCGGCAGAAGAACTACGAGCCGAACAGCTTCGGCGGCCCGGTGGAGACCGGCCGCCCGCTGTGGGCCGCGACCGCCGTCGACGGTTCCACCGGCACCCACGCCGCGCCCTCGCACGCCGAGGACAACGACTTCGTGCAGGCCGGCGACCTGTACCGACTGCTCTCCGAGGAGGAGAAGCAGCGCCTGATCGGCAACCTGTCGGGCTTCATCGCCAAGGTCTCCGCCGACCGCGAGGACATCGTGGAGCGCGCGGTCGACAACTTCCGCAAGGCCGACGCCGACTTCGGGCAGCGGCTGGACGCGGCGGTCCGGGAGCTGCGCAAGCAGTAGGCGCCGGGCCTGGCACGACGGCGGCCCCCTGACCGGCTCCCACCGGTCAGGGGGCCGCGACCGTCTCTCAGGCGCTCGGATGCTCAGGTGCTCAGGCCTCCGAAGCCCCGGCCGCTCAGACGCTCAGCCGGCGCAGGGCCTCCTCGTGCAGCAGGCCGTTGGAGGCGACCGCGTCGGCGCCGCCGGGGCCCGGGACGCCGTCCAGGCCCGTGAAACGGCCGCCGGCCTCCTCGACGATGATGCAGTTGGCCGCCATGTCCCACAGCGACAGCTCGGGCTCGGCGGCGATGTCCACGGCGCCCTCGGCGACCATCATGTACGACCAGAAGTCGCCGTACGCGCGGGTGCGCCAGCAGGCACGGGTGAGGTCCAGGAACGGGTCCAGGCGGCCGCGCTCCTCCCAGCCGGTGAGCGAGGAGTACGAGAAGGACGCGTCCTCGATCCGGGAGACGCCGGAGACGTGCAGCCGGGAGGCCTTGGCCAGGCTGCGGCCGCCGAACGCGCCCAGGCCCTTGGCCGCCCACCAGCGGCGCTGCAGCGCCGGGGCCGAGACGATGCCGACCACCGGGCGCTCGACGCCGTCCGGGCCGTCCTCCAGCAGGGCGATCAGGGTGGCCCAGACCGGGACGCCGCGGATGTAGTTCTTGGTGCCGTCGATCGGGTCGATCACCCAGCGGCGCGGTCCCGAGCCCTGCAGGCCGAACTCCTCGCCGAGGACGGCGTCGCGCGGCCGGGCACGCTGGAGCACGCTGCGCACGAGTTCCTCGGCGGCCTTGTCGGCGTCGCTCACCGGGGTGAGGTCCGGCTTGGTCTCGATCTTCAGGTCGAGGGCGCGGAAGCGCTCCAGGGTGACCGAGTCGGCCGAGTCGGCGAGGACATGGGCGAGTCGGAGATCGTCGTGGTAGTCGGCCATGCCGGAAACCCTAGCCGGTCGGTGCGCCGCGGTGCTCGGTCTCAGCGCGCCGTGCCGCTGAGCTGGAGACCGATGACGCCGGCGATCACCAGCGAGATCGAGACCAGCTTGAGCACCGAGGTGCTCTCGCCGAGGAAGAGCATGCCGTAGATCGCGGTGCCGGCCGCGCCGATGCCCGTCCACACCGCGTAGGCGGGGCCCACCGGCAGGGTCTTCAGCGAGAGGGTGAGCAGGCCGAAGCTGCCGAGGGCGAACACGCAGAAGCTGATGGTGGGCCAGAGCTTGGTGAAGCCCTCGCTGAGCTTGAGGTTGACCGCGAAGCCGGTCTCCAGCAGGCCGGCCAGGACCACCAGGGCCCATGCCATCGGGTGCCCTCCCTGTCGATCGACGGTCGGACCGCGGATGGCCCGACTTTCCTATGATCGCCAGGAGGGGCCGCTCCGACACCTCGAACGGGCCACCAACCCCGGGGAAGAGCGGAGCAGGGCCCGACTCAGTCGGCCTCGCCCTCCTTGCTGGCCAGCAGCCGGCGCAGCGAGTAGAGCCGGGCGGCCTCCGCGTGGCCGTCCGCGACCCAGGCGTCCAGCGCGCAGTCCGGCTCGTCGTGGCTGCACGCGCGAGGGCAGTCGACGGTGCCGGGCTCCAGGTCGGGGAAGGCGTGGATGACCCGGGACGGGTCGATGTGCGAGAGACCGAAGGAGCGGAAGCCGGGGGTGTCGATCACCCAGCCGGGGTTCAGGGCCTTCTTCGAACCCGGCTTGGCGCCGGCCGGTGGGGGCAGCCGCAGCGCCAGGGCGGAGACGGTGGTGTGCCGGCCGCGGCCGGTGACCGCGTTGACGTGCCCGGTCTGCCGCTGGCGGTCCGGGACGAGCGCGTTGACCAGGGTGGTCTTGCCGACGCCGGAGTGGCCGATGAACACCGTGGACAGCCCGCGCAGGTGCTCGCGGACGGCCTCGGCGCCGGTGGTCTCCAGTTCGTCGCGGCGGGTGACCACGTACTTGATGCCGAGCGGGGCGTAGGAGTCCAGCATCGTCGCGGCCGGGGCGAGGTCGGACTTGGTGAGCACCAGCAGCGGCTCCATGCCCGCGTCGTAGGCCGCCACCAGGCAGCGGTCGATCAGCCGCGGGCGCGGCTCCGGGTCGGCCAGCGCGGTGACGATGGCCAGCTGCTCGGCGTTGGCGACCACGATCCGCTCGTACGGGTCGTCGTCGTCCGCGGTGCGGCGCAGCACCGAGCTGCGCTCCTCGACCCGGACGATCCGGGCGAGGGTGTCGGCGTCCCCGGAGAGGTCGCCGACCAGGTTGACCACGTCGCCGACGACGACGCCCTTGCGGCCCAGCTCGCGGGCCTTCATGGCGACGACCTGGCGCTCCTGCTTCGTCCCCGGGTCGACCAGGCAGGTGATCCGACCGCGGTCGACGGTCAGCACCATCGCCCCGGCGGCGTCCTCGTGTTTGGGCCGGATCCTGGTCCGCGGCCGGGATCCCCGGCGGGCGGGGCGGTTGCGGATGTCGTCCTCGTCGGCGTCCTTGCCGTAGCGGCGCATGTGCTCAGTCTCCGCTCAGGCGCCCGCCGCCGCTTCGCCGAGCAACTCGGCCCACATCGCCGGGAAGTCGGGGAGGGTCTTGGCGGTGGTGGCGACGTTCTCGACCTCCACGCCGGGCACGGCGAGGCCGAGCACGGCGGCGGCGGTGGCGAGGCGGTGGTCCTCGTAGGTGTGGAAGATGCCGCCCCGCAGCGGGCGGGGGCGGATCCGCAGGCCGTCCTCGGTCTCGGTGACGTCGCCGCCCAGGTCGTTGATCTCCTTGGCGAGCGCGGCGAGCCGGTCGGTCTCGTGCAGGCGCAGGTGGGCGATGCCGTACAGGTGCGACTCGGAGTCGGCGAGCGCGGCGACGGCGGCGATCACCGGGGTGAGCTCGCCGACGTCGTGCAGGTCGGCCTCGATGCCGTGGATCCGGCCGGTGCCGGTGAACTGGAGGCCCTCGTCGGTGAACTCGCAGGCGCCGCCCATCCGGGTGTAGATCTCGCGCAGCTGGTCGCCGGGCTGGGTGGTGTGCCTGGGCCAGTCCCGCACGGTGACCCGGCCGCCGGTGACCAGGGCGGCGGCGAAGAACGGCGCGGCGTTGGAGAGGTCCGGCTCGACCACCAGGTCGCGGCCGATCAGGGCGCCGGGGGTGACCCGCCAGACGTCCTTCTCGCCGCCGTCCTCGGGGGCGTCGACCTGGGCGCCGGCCAGCCGCAGCATCTCCACGGTCATCCGGATGTGCGGCAGCGACGGGACCGGGCCGCCGACGTGGCGGACCTCGATGCCGTGGTTGTAGCGGGCGCCGGAGAGCAGCAGGGCGGAGACGAACTGGGACGAGGAGGAGGCGTCCAGCTCGACCGGGCCGCCGTCCAGCGAGCCGGTGCCGTGCACGGTGAGCGGGAAGGCGCCGCGGCCGCCGTCGTCGATCCGGGCGCCGAGCGCGCGCAGGGCGTCGATCACGCCGTGCTGGGGGCGCTCGTAGCAGCGCGGGTCGCCGTCGAAGTGCACCGGGCCGTCGGCGAGGACGGCGAGCGGGGGCAGGAAGCGCATGACCGTGCCGGCGTTGCCGACGTCGACCGAGGCGGGGCCGAGCAGGGCGGGGGCGGGGATGACCCGCCAGGCCTCGCCGCCGCCGGTGCCGCCGGAGTCGTTGTTGACCTTCTCCTCGATGGTGACCCCGAGGGCGCGCAGGCCGTCGGCCATCAGCTGGGAGTCGCGGCTGCGCAGCGGGCGGCGCACCCAGCCCGGCCCGTCGGCGAGTGCCGCCAGCACCAGGGCCCGGTTGGTGACCGACTTGGAGCCGGGGATGGTGACGGTGGCGTCGACGGGGCTGGTCGCGACGGGGGCGGGCCACAGGGTCTCGGTCATGGGGCAAGTCTAGGGCTCGTCGTGTGGACCCCTGCCGGAACAGTCCTGGCGGCGGTCGGACGGCGGGACGCCTGCTGGAGACGGCGGGACGCCTACTGGAGGGGTTGGAGCAGCCAGGCGGTGCCGAGGGCGAGGCAGGCGAGGGCGACGAGCAGGAAGACGGTGACCCAGGCGAGGGCGGGGACGTGGGTGAGCCGGGCGAGCTGGTCGGCGTCGGAGTCGCGGGCCCAGCCGATCCGGCGCTGGTGCTGGAGTTCCAGGACGGGGCGGACGGCGCCGAACAGCAGGAACCAGCAGCCGAGGTAGGCGAAGCCGGCCTGGACCTCGGCGCTGCCGAACCAGGAGACCAGGAAGAAGGCGCCGCCGGCGACGAGCACGCTGAGGAAGCCGAAGGCGTTGCGGATGCGCAGGAGCAGGGCGAGCAGCAGCAGGATCGCCAGCCAGAGCAGCAGGGTGATCCGGTCGGCGGCGAGCAGGGCGGCGCAGCCGAGGCCGAGCAGGGCGGGGGCGGTGTAGCCGGCGGCGGCGGTGAGGACCATGCCGGGGCCGGTGGGGCGGCCGTAGGAGAGGGTGAGTCCGGAGGTGTCCGAGTGCAGTCGGATGCCGGCCAGTTTGCGGCGGGTGGCGACGGCGGCCAGGCCGTGGCCGCCCTCGTGGGCGATGGTCACGGCGTTGCGGGCGACGTGCCACAGCGGGCGGGCCAGGACGGTGAGCAGGGCGGCGGCGCCGGTGGCCAGGACGAGCCAGCCGGGTGGGGCGCTCTGGGTGCCGGTCACCTGGTTCCACAGGTCGCCGAGGGTCCGGTCGTTCGCGTTCATCGGTGTCTCTCCGCCTCCGTCCGCCGCACTGGGCCGTCGCGTTGGGCCGTTCGGGGCAGCCTCCCATGCGGGGACGGGTGGGAGGGGGCGGGTGGTTCTGGCCGGGGGATGAGGAAGTCCTGAGGACGGGCGGCATGGCAAGCTGGCCCGCATGTGCGGTCGGTTCGCAGCGAGCGGCAAGCCCGAGGACATCGTCGAGCTGTTCGGTGTCGAGCAGTGGGACCCCGAGGAGACCCTGGACCCGAACTGGAACGTCGCGCCGACGAACAGCGCCTTCGTGGTGTTGGAGCGGCTGGGCCGGGAGCAGCCGCGGCCGGTGCGGCAGTTGCGGGTGCTGCGTTGGGGGCTGGTGCCGCAGTGGTCGAACTCCGCCGAGACGGCGGTGAAGATGATCAACGCGCGGTCGGACACGGTGCACGAGAAGCCCTCGTACCGGCAGGCCTTCGCCGCGCGCCGGTGCGTCCTGCCGGTGGACGGCTACTACGAGTGGCAGACGGTGCCGGGGGAGCGGGGGAAGGCCCGCAAGAAGCCGTACTTCGTCTCCCGCGTGGACGGGAGCCCGCTGGCGCTGGCCGGGTTGTACGAGTTCTGGCGCAACCGGGCGGTGCCGCCGGGGCATCCGGAGGCGTGGCTGGTGACGTTCACGATCGTCACCACGGATGCCGAGGAGGCGCTGGCGCCGATCCACGAGCGGATGCCGCTGTTCCTGGACCGGGCGGACTGGGACGAGTGGCTGGACCCGCGGCTGACCGACCCGGACGGGCTGCGCCGGTTGCTGACGCCCCCGCCGCCGGGGGCGCTGCTGGCCACCCCGGTGTCGCCGGCGGTCGGCAGCATCCGCAACAACGGCCCCGGGCTCAAGGAGCCGTGGGCCGAGGCCGAGTACGAGACCACGCTGTTCTGACCACTTCTGGAGTCGCCGAGATGAGCACCACCGAACCGGTCCCCACCGACGCCGGGGAGGCCCGGATCACCTGGCACCGGGCCGCGAAGCCCGTGGCGGTGCTGGCGCTCGGCCACGGCGCGGGCGGCGGGATCGAGGCCCGGGACCTGGTGGCGCTGGCCGGGGCGCTGCCGGCCCGGGGGGTCACCGTGGCGCTGGTCGAGCAGCCCTGGCGGGTGGCGGGCAAGCGGCTCGCTCCGGCGCCGAGGACGCTGGACCTGGGCTGGCGGCCGGTGGCCGAGCGGCTGGCGGGGGCGGGGCTGCCGCTGGTGGTGGGCGGGCGCAGCGCCGGGGCGCGGGTGGCCTGCCGGACGGGGGCGGCGAGCGGGGCGGTGGGGGTGGTGGCGCTGGCGTTCCCGCTGCACCCGCCGGGCAGGCCGGAGAAGAGCCGGGCCGAGGAGTTGCTGGGGTCGGGGCTGCCGACGCTGGTGGTGCAGGGTGCGGCGGATCCGTTCGGCGGGCCGGGGGAGTTCCCGGAGCTGCCGGCGGGGCACGAGCTGGTGGCGGTGCCGTACGGCAGCCACGGGTTCGAGGTGCCCAAGCGGGCGCCGGTGGGGCGGGACGAGGTGCTGGACCTGATCTGTTCGTCGGTGGGGGACTGGGTGCTGCGGCTGGTGTGAGGCCGGGCGGTGGCGGGGCCGCGGGGCCGTGCGCGGACCGCTGCCGTTCGATCACTCGTGCGAGTGAATGGTGCCGGGGGGCGGGAATGCGGGCGGGGCCGGGGTGGTTGTCGTGTCCGTCAGCACGAGTCACCGGTGAGAGAGGCAGGGCAGATGGGTTCGATCGCGTGCCCGGAACGGCCTGAGGAGCGCGAGGCCACCGCGGCGTTCGCCCCCTCCTGGTCGGAGTGGCTCGACGCGGGCGAGAAGCCCGTCAGCCCTATATCCTCCATTTCTGGGCGGCCCGCCGTGGGCCGTTCCCGTCATGCCGAGGAGGTGGGTCCGGTCGTCGGGACCGAGCACGAGGCCGATCCGGGCCGTGGCCCGGGCGACGCCATGCCCGCGGGCGAGGCGCTCACCGGTGAGGAGCTGGCCGAGGCGATCGGTGAGGACACCTACCGGGTGTCGGCGGAGGAGAGCGAGGAGGCCCGGCGGGAGCGCTTCGAGCGCGACGCCCTGGGCTACCTGGATCCGATGTACTCGGCGGCGCTGCGCATGACGCGCAACCCGGCCGACGCGGAGGATCTGCTCCAGGAGGCGTTCGCCAAGGCGTACGCGTCGTTCCACCAGTTCCGTGAGGGCACGAACCTCAAGGCCTGGCTGTACCGCATCCTCACCAACACGTTCATCAACTCGTACCGCAAGAAGCAGCGGGAGCCCCAGCGCACCGCGGCGGAGGAGATCGAGGACTGGCAGCTGGCCCGGGCCGAGTCGCACATGTCGACCGGTCTGCGTTCGGCCGAGACCCAGGCGCTCGACCACCTCCCCGACAGCGATGTGAAGGACGCGCTCCAGGCCATCCCGGAGGAATTCCGGATCGCCGTCTATCTCGCGGACGTAGAAGGCTTTGCGTACAAGGAGATCGCCGACATCATGGGTACTCCCATCGGTACGGTGATGTCCCGGCTGCACCGCGGCCGTCGTCAGCTGCGCGGCATGCTGGAGGATTACGCCCGTGAGCGCGGGCTCGTCCCGGCCGGCAGCGGGGCAGGGCAGGAAGCGAAGGGCTCGGGCTCATGAGCTGCGGCGATCCGCACGAAACCGAGTGTGGCGAGGTCCTCGACCACCTCTATGAATTCCTCGACAACGAGATGCCCGAGGGCGACTGCGTAAAGTTGCGGGTGCACTTCGAGGAGTGCTCGCCCTGCTTGAAGCAGTACGGGCTGGAGCAGGCGATCAAGGCGCTGATCAAGCGTTCCTGCGGGTGCGACGACACGCCGACGGACCTGCGCAGCAAGGTGCTGGCCAGGATCGACTCGATCCGGGCCGGGCAGCGCTCGGGCGAGCAGGTGGTGGTCGCGGTGGAGACCACCGTCGAGGTGCACGCCGAGTCGGCGCGGCCGGCGCCCAGGCCGGGCGGAGCGGCCGGACAGGAGCCGGCGCACCCCGGCGCACCGGTCGAGGCCGGCGCCCAGGCGGAGTGACGGCCCGTCGGCCGAACGTCCGCGCGGTGGTCGACCGGTCGGTCGACGACCGGGTGCGGTAGTCCGCCGGCCCACCGCCGAGAGCGGGGTCGGTGGTTCGGGCAAGGAGTACAGCGGCCCCGGGAGCGTGAGCTCCCGGGGCCGCTTCCGTTTCCGCCCGCGAGCGCCCTCACTCGTTCGGGTGAGTCGGCGGTGCGCCGCCTGTGCCGTTGCGGCATCATGCGTCCCCATGCCCGGGTGGCCGCCTATTCTCCTGACGGTCACTCACCGTCGGTCCGTCCGGCGGGTCGAGGCAGCACGGGGTCCGTACGGCGGGGAGGTCGAGATCGCTACCGACTGTGGAGGATCGGCCCTGCCGCGGGGGGCGGCGCGCTACCTGGCGGCCGTTCCGGCGGCGGCGCTGTGCTGCCTGGTGCCGCTGCTGCCCGCCGCGGCCGCCCCCGGGGTGCCGCACTGGCTCGGCGCGCCGGTGGACTGGCCCAAGGTCGCGCTGCTGGCCTTCCTGCACGGCTGCTGGGAGTCCCTGGCCCAGGGCCTGCCCACGCCCTGCCTGGTGCTGGTGCGCCGGCTGCTGCGCCGGCCGGCGCTGCCCGAGCGGGTGCCCGCCCGGCCCGGGGTGAACGCCTTCTTCCCGGTGCTGTTCGCCGGGGTGCTGATGCTCCCGCCGGCCGCCGCCGCCCTGGTCGCCGCCCCGGCCGCGGTGCTCGGCGGACCGAACGGGCGCGGCTGCCGCCCGCGCCAGCTGTTCAACGGCTCCCAGCTCGCGCTGTGCGCCTTCGCCTCCTCGGCCGCCTTCCACCTGCTGCGCGGCCCGCAGCTGCTGCTCGGCTCCCGCTTCCCGGCCGCACTGCTGCCCGGATTCGCCGCCGTCGCGGTGTTCTGCCTGGTCAACGGGGTGGTGGTGGGTGTCATGCTGATGCTCAGCGAGGGCCGCGGGCCGTGGGTGCTGCTGCGCGGGGCGCACTCGGTGTACGGGCTGCCGGTGCTGGTGCACGCGGCCGGCGGGCTGATGGTCGCGGTGCTCTGGCAGGGCCCGTACGGCGCGTTCGCGGCGCTGCTCGCCCTGCTGCCGCTGTCCATCTCGGCCTGGGTGTTCGCGCAGGGCCAGCGCGAGCGCGACGCCCACCAGGCGACTGTGCAGTCGCTGGTGCAGGCCGTGGAGATCAAGGACTCCTACACCCGCGGCCACAGCGAACGGGTCGGCCTGGCCTCGGTGCTGATCGCCACTCAGCTCGGCATGGAGGCCGAGCGGCTGCGCACCCTGCGCTTCGCCGGCATCCTGCACGACGTCGGCAAGCTCGGGGTGGCCACCGAGCTGCTGCGCAGAAACGGTCCCCTCACCGAGGCGGAGCGCCGGGCGGTGGAGATCCACCCGGTGTACGGGTACGAGCTGGTGCGCGGGATCGACTTCCTCGGCGAGGCGCACGCCGGGATCCTGCACCACCACGAGCGGATGGACGGCCGGGGCTACCCGAGTGGGCTGGCCGGCGAACAGATCCCCGAGTTCGCCCGGATCATCTCCGTCGCCGACGCCTTCGACTCGATGACCTCCACCCGTTCCTACCGGCGCGGACGCCCGGTCGGCGAGGCGGTCGCCGAGCTGGAGCGCTGCTCGGGCAGCCAGTTCGACCCGGTGATGGTGCGGGCGCTGATCGACGCGCTGGCCGGGCACGACTGGCAGCCGGTGGTGCACTCCGAGGACTCCATCCAGGCGGTGCCGGACATCCCGCTCGGGGTGCCCGAGCCGGTCCGGGCGGCGCCGGTCCGGGTGCCGCCGGGCCGGGTACCGCCCCAGGGCGGGAGCTTCCCCCCGGTGGGGCAGCCGTGAGGGCCGCCGGGCGCGGCGACGTGGGCCGTACCGCGGCCGGGCGGACGGCCGCCGGGCGGGCGGTGCCGGGGTCCGGGCGGGCGGTGCCGGGGGCCGGGGTGGTCGGGCTCCGGAGGCTGGGGCGCGTGCTCCTGGGGTGCACGCCCCGAGGGCGCACCACGCGCGGGGTGCATGCCGCGGCCGCCGCGCTGCTGGCGCTCGCGCTGGGCGCGGTCGCGGTGCGCGGGGTCGCGGAGCCGGGGGTCGCGCTGGCGTTCACCGCGCTGATCACGCTCGGCGAGTGCGTCCGCATCACCCTTCCGGGCGATCGGGAGCAGGCGCCGATCGGCGCGGCCGCCGCGCTGGCGTACGCCGTGCTCGGGCCGCTGCGCGGAGTGCCGACCGCGCACGGGACGCTCCAGGTGGTCGCGGTGACCGGGGCCGGCCTGCTGCTGGGCTGGCTGGTCGGCGGCGCCGGTCACCCGCACCGCCGCCCGCCCTGGGCCGACCCGGCCCGCCGCGACGGCGCCGCCCGCCGGCTGCTCGCCGTCGGCTTCGCGGCCGCCGTCTTCCAGCCGCTCTACAACGGCGGCATGGTCGACCGCTTCTCGCCCGAGGGCCCGGCGTACGGGGTGTTCCTGACCGCCGTGGCCGGGCTGGCCGCGCTCTGCGACGCCACCCTGGCGGCGCTGCTGCGCCGCTCCGGCGGCGGGCCGCGGTTCCCGGCCGCGCTGGAGGACGAGCTGCGCTCGCTGTTCGGCATCGGCTCGGCGATCGTCGCGACCGGGATGCTGGTCAGCCTGGCGGCCGGCGAGGTCGGGCTGTGGGCGCTGCCGCTGTTCTGCACCCCGCTGCTGCTCGCCCAGGTGTCCTTCCGGCGGGCCGCCGCCGTACGGGCCACCACCGGGCAGACCATCGCCAGCCTCGCCCGGGCCACCGAAGTGGCTGGCTACACCCCGCACGGGCACGCGCGCAGGGTCGCGGACACGGCGTGCGCGCTCGGCCGCGAGCTGGGCATGAGCACCCACGAGCTCGCTCTGCTGGAGTACGCCGCGCTGATGCACGACGTCGGCCAGCTGTCCCTGGTCGAGCCGGTGCCGGACGGCGCCACCGCGCTGCTGCCCGGCGCCGAGCAGCAGCGGATCGCGCGCCTCGGCAGCGAGGTGATCAGCCGCACCAGGGTGCCCCGGCAGGTCGCCGAGCAGGTCGCCCGGCTGGCCGACCCCTGGACCGGACCCGCCTCCGGCGAGGGCCAGGTGCCGCTCGCGTCCCGGATCATCCGGGTCGCCAACGCCCACGACGACCTGCTCACGGCGGCCCGCGGCCGGGGCATCGGCGAGGCGGTCGGGCGGCTGGAGGTGCTGGAGGTGCTGCGACTGGGCCGCGGCCGGGTCTACGACGCCCGGGTGGTGGACGCCCTGGCCAGGCTGAACGGCCGGGGCCGCCGCTGAACGGCCGGGGCCGCCGCCGGGCCCGGCCGGCCCGCCCGGCCAGGGCGTCCAGGGGGCGCCGGGGGCTGCCGAGGGGCGCGCCGGGCCCGTGCCGAGCGGGCCCGGCCGCCGCCGTCGCGGCCCCCGGGAACCGGGCCGCGGCCGTCAGGGGTTGAGCGGGCGGGATCGGACAGGCAGGCTGGGGAGGGGCGGGCCCCAACCTCGGCGGTGGGGAGCGCGGGCGGGGGCGGGCGTGGTTGGATGCGGTCGTAGCGTGGAACACCGACCCGGGGCACCGGGCCCCGCACACGTCGGAGGCGGTACGGGCACGGTGGCACGGGACTTGAGCGGACGACGACGGCAGGGACGAACGTGAGGATCTTCCACCGGGCACGGCACCGGCCGTCCGCCACCTGGCGGCAGACGACCGACCGGGCCTTCACGCTGATCGGCGACGGCCGCTACGAGGACGCCGGCGCGCTGCTGGTGATGGCCGCCGACCTGGAGCCGTGGCTCTCCGACTCCTGGTTCAACCTCGCCCTGCTGCACAAGTTCCGCCGGGACTGGGAACAGGCCCGCTCGGCCGGCCTGCGCGCCGTCGCCCTGCTGGACCGCGAACACGGCGCCCCGGACTGGTGGAACCTCGGCATCACCGCCACCGCCCTCCAGGACTGGCCGCTGGCCCGCCGCGCCTGGCAGGCGTACGGCCTGAAGCTGCCCGGCGGCCCCGGCGCGCAGCAGGACGGCCCGGTCAGCCTGGACCTCGGCACCACCCCGGTGCGGCTCTCCCCGGACGGCGAGTCCGAGGTGGTCTGGGGCCGCCGGCTGGACCCGGCCCGGATCGAGGTGCTGTCCATCCCGCTGCCCTCCTCCGGCCGCCGCTGGGGCGAGGTGGTGCTGCACGACGGCGCCCCGCACGGCGAGCGGGTCACCGACGGTGTCGCCTACCCGGTGTTCGACGAGATCGAGCTGTGGGCGCCCTCCCCGGTGCCGACGTACGTGGTGCTGCTCCAGGCCGCCACCGCCGGTGACCGGGACGCGCTGGAGCGGCTGGTCGCCGACGCCGGCTACGCGGCCGAGGACTGGACGTCCTCGGTGCGGCTGCTGTGCCGGGCCTGCTCGGAGAGCCGGATGGCCTCCGACGACGGCGTCGCCGCCCACCACGACCCCCACGACGACGGCGACGCCGCCCACCCAGGCCACCTCAGCCACCTCAGCCAGGGCGGCGCGGCCGGGATGTCCTGGCTGGTCGAGCGCGAGTGCGGGATCGCCGCCCCGGCGCACCTGGTGCGCACCCTGCTGGACCGCTGGGTCGCGGCGGCCCCGGGAAGCCGGGCTTACCGGGATCTCGAAGAGGTGTGCTGAGTACCCTGGTGAGGTAACGCGTACACCTACGGAAGCGGAAGACATGGCGGAGCAGGCCGAGCAGCACGAGCACGAGCACGACGTGGAGGGGACGGCGCCCGAGACGCCCGTGAAGGTGATCGGTGAGGAGCCCGACCTCAGCAAGGGCACCGCGCGTCCGATCACCGTCGTCGGCAACCCGGTCCTGCACCGCGAGGTCAAGGACGTCACCGTCTTCGACGGTGAACTGTCCGCGCTGATCGACGACATGTTCCAGTCGATGTACGCCGCCGAGGGCGTCGGCCTCGCCGCCAACCAGATCGGCGTCGACCTCAAGGTCTTCGTCTACGACTGCCCGGACGACGACGGCGTGCGCCACATCGGCCACGTGATCAACCCGGTGCTGGAGGAGTACCCGGCCGACCGCCGCCGCGTCCTGGACGACGGCAACGAGGGCTGCCTCTCCGTCCCGACCGCCTACGCCGAGCTGGCCCGCCCGGACTACGCCGCCGTCACCGGCGTCGACAAGGACGGCAAGGAGATCCGCGTCGAGGGCACCGGCTTCTTCTCCCGCTGCCTGCAGCACGAGACCGACCACCTCTACGGCACCCTCTACATCGACAAGCTGTCGAAGCGGGACCGCAAGGACGCCCTGCGGCAGATGGCCGAGGGCACCCCGAAGTACGCGACGGTGCCGAACGCGTAAAGCCCGGAGGCGAGTCGGGGGCCGGCACGGGGGAATCCCGGGCCGGCCCCCGCGTTTCGTATCGGCCGGGTATCAGGGGGCGCTCGGCCCGGCATCGACGTGGGCGGCGGGGCCTTCGCGTCCGCTTTCTGCCGTATCGTTCCCCTGGCCGCCGCCCCCTGCAGCGGACCGTTCCGCCCCGTGAACTGGAGCCCTCCGCCCGTGTCCTCGCCCGAGCCCTCCCCGCGCCCCGTCCGTGTGCTGCTGGTCGAGGACGACGAGCTGATGCGCCGCTCCTTCACCGTCGCCCTGGAGCGCTACGGCTACGAGCTGCGGGCCGCGGCGGACGGCCTCACCGGGCTGGAGCTGTTCCGGGACGAGCCGTTCGACCTGCTGATCCTCGACGTGATGCTGCCCGGCCTGGACGGGATCGGCCTGTGCCGCAGGGTCCGGGAGAGCAGCCTGGTGCCCGTGCTGATGATGTCCGCGCGCGGCGACGGCCTCGACGTGGTCGCCGGCCTGGAGGCCGGGGCCGACGACTACGTGGTCAAGCCGGTGGACACCTATGTGCTGGTGGCGCGGATCCGCTCGCTGCTGCGGCGGGCGACGTACGCGGCGGCCGCGCCGCCGGAGGAGGCCGCCGGCGGGGAGGTGCTGGTCTTCGGGGACCTGAGCGTCGACACCGCCGGGATGGAGGTGTCCGTCGGCGGGAAGCCGGTGGCGCTGACCCCGACCGAGCTCAAGCTGCTGCTGGAGTTCGCCGCCCACCCCGGGGTGGTGCTGGAGCGGCACACCCTGCTGCGCAACGTCTGGGAGTACGGCTGGGACGGCGACAGCCGGGTCGTCGACCTGTGCGTGCAGCGGCTGCGCCGCAAGCTCGGCCGGGACCGGATCGAGACGGTCCGCGGCTTCGGCTACAAGCTCAGGCGCTGAGCGCGGTGCGTGCCCGGATGAAGCGCCCGGCGTCGCTGCGCCGGAAGATCGCCGCGCTGGCCGCCGCCACCGCCTGCCTGGTCGCGGCGGCGGTCGGGCTGCTGGTGCACCTGTGGACGGCACAGGACATCCGCGCCCGGGCCGAGGCGCGGGCCTTCAACACGGTGTACTCGGCGATGGACGTCTACCGGCGCACGGGCGCACTCGCGGACGGGGCCGAGCTCGACCCGCCCGACCTGCCCGCGGAACTGCGGCACCCGGCCGACGACCGGCGGCACACCGCCTACGACGGGCGGGCCGAGGGGAACGTCGGCCCGAGCTACTGGGCCGCCCAGCGCACCGGCGGGCCGGGCAGCCCGGTGCTGGCCGTCCGAATCAACATGGCGCCGGAGCTGTCCGACCTGCCCCGGCTGGACGTGGCGATGGCGGTGGCCTCGCTGGTCGCGCTCGCGGTGGCGCTGCCGCTCGCCGGGTACGGGGCCGGGCTGCTCGCCCGCCGGCTGCGGCGGGTCGCCGAGACCGCGGGCCGGATCTCCGCCGGGGACCTCGACGCCCGGACCGGCCCCACCGGGGGCGGCGACGAGGTGGCCGAGATCGCGGCGACGGTGGACGCGATGGCCGACAGCCTCGGCCGACGGCTGCGCACCGAACGGCAGTTCACCGCGGACGTGGCGCACGAGCTGCGCACGCCGGTCGGCGGGCTGCTGGCCGCCGTCGACCTGCTGCCGGACGGGGAGACCGAGGACCTGATCCGGGCCCGGGTGCGGGACCTGCGGGGACTGGTCGAGGATCTGCTGGAGGTCTCCCGGCTGGACGCGGGGGCGGAGCAGCCGGTGCGTGTCCCGGTGCCGCTGGGGGAGGTCGTGCGGGAGGCGGTGGCGCGGACCGGGTTCGAGGCCGAGGTCTCCGTGAAGGACGCGGAGCCGGTGGAGACCGACCCTCGGCGGCTGGAGCGGATCGTCCAGAACCTGGTGGTCAACGCCCATCGGCACGGCGCGGCCCCGGTGCTGGTCACCGTCGAGGGCCGGACGGTCGTCGTGCGCGACCACGGCCCCGGCTTCCCCGCCGAGCTGTTGCTGCACGGTCCGCGCCGGTTCCACACCGGCGCCGCCGAGCGGGGCGCCGGGCACGGGCTGGGGCTGACCATCGCGGTGGGGCAGGCGCGGGTGCTGGGCGCGGAGTTGAGCTTCGCCAACGCGGGGGACGGCGGCGCGGGAGGCGGCGGGGCGGTGGCCACGCTGCGGCTGCCGGGCTGAGCGCCCGGCCGCTACCGGACTGCCGCACAGCGGAGCGGTCCCTGATACACGGCGGGCCGGGGCGCTGATACGTGGCTCGGACACCATCCGAAGTGCAGTGATTCGCACTTCGGACAGGAGCCCCCCACGTGATCGCCACCCCCCTCGGCCCGCAGAACCCGAACGTGACGCCGGGAATCGCGGCCGCCACCGCCGACCTGACCAAGGTCTACGGCGGCGGCGACACCCGGGTCACCGCCCTGGACGGGGTCAGCGTCGCCTTCCGGGAGGGCGAGTTCACCGCGATCATGGGCCCGTCGGGCTGCGGCAAGTCCACCCTGCTGCACTGCGCGGCCGGGCTGGACACCCCCACCTCGGGCTCCGTGCGGATCGGGACCACGGAACTGGGCGGCCTGAACGACCGGCGGCTCACCCGACTGCGGCGCGACCGGGTCGGGTTCGTCTTCCAGGCGTTCAACCTGCTGCCCACGCTGACCGCGCTGGAGAACATCACCCTCCCGCTGTCGCTGGCGGGGCGCAGGCCCGACAAGGCGTGGCTGGACCGGGTGGTGGCGATGGTCGGCCTCTCCCAGCGCCTCGGGCACCGCCCGGCCGAGCTGTCCGGCGGGCAGCAGCAGCGCGTCGCGGTCGCCCGGGCGCTGGTCGCCCGCCCCGCGATCGTGTTCGGCGACGAGCCGACCGGCAACCTCGACTCGCGCTCCGGCGCCGAGGTGCTCGGCTTCCTGCGGGACTCCGTACGGGAGTTGGGGCAGACGGTGGTCATGGTCACCCACGACCCGGTGGCCGCCGGGTACGCGGACCGGGTGGTGTTCCTGGCCGACGGGCGGCTGGTCGACGAGATGGCGCACCCGACGCCGGACCGGGTGCTGGACGTCATGCTGCGTTTTTCCGGGGGGAACCCCGAGACCCCCGCCTTCGCCGGCTGAACCCGCGCCCCCTCTACCTCCGAAAGCTGCTCATGCTGACCACAGCCCTGCGCAACGTCCTCGCGCACAAGGCCCGGCTGCTGATGACCGTGCTCGCGGTCTGCCTCGGCGTCGCGTTCGCCTCCGGCACCCTCGTCTTCGCGGACTCCACCGCCGCCGCCCAACGCGCCGCCGCGTCACGGAACTTCGCCGACGTCTCCGTCACGGTGACGGGCAAGGAGCCCGGCGTCCTGACCGACGCCCTCGCCCGCCGGCTCGCGGACGTGCCCGGCGTCGCGGCCGTGCGGCCCACGGCGGACGGGAGCGCCACCCTGAACGCGGCGGACGGCACCCCGCTGCGGGTGAAGCGGGGAGCGAACCTCGCCGCCGCGTACGAACCCGGGCGCCACCCGCTGGTGGAGGGCCGGGCTCCGGCCGGTGCCGAGGAGATCGCCGTCGACCGGGGTACGGCGGACGCGGGCCGCTTCCACCTGGGCGACACCGTCACGCTGGCCACGGACGGCCCGGTGCTCACGGCGCGCCTGGTCGGGATCGTGAGCACCGCCGACACCCGGGTCACGGCCGGCGCCACCCTCACCCTGTTCGACCGGGCCACCGCGCAGCGGCTGTTCGCGGCGCCCGGGGGGTACACCGGCATCGACCTCGTCGCCGCTCCGGGGACCGACGAGTACGAGCTGGCCGAGCGGATCGGGGGGATGCTTCCCGCCGACCGGGCCGAGGCCACCACCGGGCGGGCGCAGGCGGAGCAACAGGCCGTCTACGTCGGCACGTTGACCCGCGGCTACCAGAAGATGCCGATGGTCTTCGCCGGGGTCTCGCTGTTCGTCGGGTCGTTCCTGGTGGTCAACACCTTCACCATGCTGGTGTCGCGGCGCAGCCGGGAGATCGCGCTGCTGCGGGCGGTGGGGGCGACCCGGCGCCAGGTGGTGCGCTCGCTGCTGGCCGAGGCGGCGCTGGTCGGGCTGGTGGCGTCGGCGGTGGGGTTCGCGCTCGGGCTCGGCATCGCGGCCGTGATGCCCGGGCTGCTGAGCGGGGACGGCAGCCGGCTGCCGGAGGGCCCGCTGGTGATCGGGGCCCGGCCGGTGGCGGCGGCGCTCTTCGTCGGGGTCGGGGTGACGGTGTCGGCGGCCTGGCTGCCGTCGCGGCGGGCGGCGCGGATCGCGCCGGTCGAGGCGCTGCGGGCGGCCGCGCGGCCGGCGGACGGGTCGAAGGTGCGGGCGGTCGTCGGAGCGGTGCTGTTGCTGCTGGGCTTCGGGTTGTCGGTCTCGCTCGCCGGCTCGGCGAAGGACGCCTCCGAGGAGAACCTGCGCAGTGCGATGCTCGGCTGCGGGGTGCTGGTGGTGGCGCTGATCGTGCTGGCGCCTTCGCTCGCCGGCCCGGTGATCCGGCTGACGGGACGGCTGACCGGCCGGTTCGGCACCGCCGGTGTCCTGGCCCGGCAGAACGCCCTGCGGGACCCCCGCCGTACCGCGGCGACCGCCGCCACCCTACTGATCAGCACGGCGTTGGTCAGCGGGCTCGCCACCATCGGCAACTCGACCGGGCAGGCCCTGGACCGGCAGACGGCGGACGGGCTCGGCGCCGACTACGTGATCAGCACCGGCGACACCATGACGGGCATCGACCCGGCGGCCGTCGGGCGGGTGGCCGGTGTGCCCGGGGTGCGGGAGGCGAGCGCGGTCGCGGACTCGACGGCGGTCGTCGGGGGGCGGGTCCGGGAGATCTCCGGCGTCGACGCCGGCGCTGTCGGTCAGGTGATGAAGCTCGACTTCGTCAGCGGCTCGGCCGAGGACCTCGGACCAGGCCGGATCGCCCTCTCCGGCAGCGTCGCCCGGGAGAGCGGGGTGAGCACGGGCGGGCAGGTCGACGTCCGGGTCGGCCGGAGCAAGGAGTTCGCGAAGTACACCGTGGCGGGCGTCTACCGGGACAACCCCACCGCGCGGGACGCCGTCGGTGCCCGGGAGGACGTGCAGCGCGACGGCTACAAGCCCGGCTCCGTCCAGCGGATCCTGGTCCGGGCCGACGGCACCTCCACGGACGCGCTGCGCGCGGCGGTCGGCAACAACCCGCTGCTGAAGGTGCAGGACCGCTCGCAGCTGGTGCACGAGGCGGCGGGGACGACGGGTGACCTGCTGACGCTGATGTACGGGCTGCTCGGCATCGGTGTGGTGATCGCCGCGCTGGGGATCGTGAACACCCTGGCCATGTCGGTCGCCGAGCGGACGCGGGAGATCGGGATGCTGCGGGCCATCGGTATGGATCGTGCCGGCGTCCGTCGGATGATCCGCCTGGAAGCCGTGACGGTCGCCGCCTTCGGCACTCTGCTGGGGTTGGCGGGCGGCCTGTTCGGCGCCTGGGCGGTCGGCGCCCTGGCGGGCGGCGCGATGGACGGGTACGCGCTCGCCCTGCCCTGGGGGACGCTGGCCCTGGTCTGCCTGGGCTCGCTGGTCATCGGTGCGCTGGCGGCCGCCCTGCCGGCGCGGCGGGCGGCGGCGCTGAGCCCGCTGGAGGCCGTCGCGGAGGGGTGACGCACGGCTCGGCCCCCGCCCGGCGTTCGTGCGCCGGGCGGGGGCCCGCGTGCGGTCAGCCGGTGACGAAGAGCCACTCCGGGCCGTAGGTGAAGCGGGGGTCCGCGGGGAGCTTGATGGCGTTGATCCGCTGGGCGGTGTCGGCCAGGTCGCTCATGTTCCCGATCGCGGTGAAGAGCTCGTTCGGGTTGCCGCCCCAGGCGTGTTCGAGGGAGGTCAGCATGGTGCTGTAGGTCGAGTTGAAGTCGTGCAGCAGGGCGGCGGTGGACTGGTCGGGCGCGTTGCCGGGGTCGTTGGCCCAGCCGCCGGCGGGGACCCGGGCGACCGGCGAGGTGTCCGGGAGCGGCACGTCGGGGCCGGTGAACTCGAACGTCCCCGTCGCCGGGTTCTGCACGAGCTTCTTGCCGACGGCGATCTCCTTGAACGCGTAGTAGTGGGCGAGTTCGCCCGGGGCGCCGGGGAAGGGATTGTCCGGGGAGGCCGTGGTGCCCTCGCCCTGGGTCTGGATGATGTCGATCGCCTTCAGAACGTCGTCGATGGTGTTCATCGCGACGATGTCGTTGCCGGCGCCGTGGCCCGACCCGAGCGGGAAGGTCACCTGGTTCTGCCCGGTCAGCAGGTGGGCGAAGTTCGGGAAGACATTGGCGATCCGCTGGTAGAACGCGCCGATCGTGTTCCCGTCGGCGGCGAAGGCGAGCGGGTTCTCGGGCTTCTCGATGTCGGAGAAGAGGCCCGCCGACTCCCGGGTCAGCCCGCCGAGGGAGACGATCAGCCCCGGGTTGACCCCACCGGGCAGCTCGCCCGGGTACTTGGGGACGGTGGCGGGGTCGGTGAGGACGACGGTGCCGCCGATGCTGGTGAGCATGTTGCAGACCAGACCGAAGTGCGACATCTCGTCGAAGACGATCTCGCGGATCGTGTGGCGGACGGGCTGGGAGTCGTCCTGGCTGGTGATCGACCAGAGCGCGGTGGCGTAGGGCGGGATGGTGGAGAGCTCCAGCATGATCGCCCGCTGCAGCGCGTCCTTGAGCTCCTGCTCGGTCCAGTCCCCCTCGGCCATGCTCATGAGCTGGACGATCGCGTCGCTCTCGTAGTCCAGGATTCCGGTCGCCGCCATGGTGTTCCCCTTTCGCTCGGCTGTGCGCCGGACCGTAGCCGGAGGCGGGCCGTGCCCGGACGCATGCCGCCGGTGCGGCCGAGGAGTTCATCCGGACGGGCGGCGCGCGGAGCGGCCGCCTGAAACGACAGTGGTGCCCCGCACGGGCTGTCGCCGTGCGGGGCACCACTGTCATGCGCGCTTCTTTAGAAGTCGTCGTCGAAGGACACCGAGCCCTCGACGGCCACCTGGTACGCCGACACGCGGCGCTCGAAGAAGTTGGTCAGCTCCTGGACGTTCTGGAGCTCCATGAAGCCGAACGGGTTCGTCGACCCGTACCGGATCGGCAGGCCCAGGCGGGCCAGGCGCTGGTCGGCGACGGCCTCCAGATACTGGCGCATCGACTCGGTGTTCATGCCGGCCAGGCCGTCGCCGCAGAGGTCCTGGGCGAACTGGAGTTCGGCCTCGACGGCCTCCTCCAGCATCTCGGTGACCTGCTTGGCCATCTCGTCATCGAAGAGGTCGGGCTCCTCCTCGCGGACGGTGTCCACGACCGACATGGCGAAGTCCATGTGCATGGACTCGTCGCGGAACACCCAGTTGGTGCCGGTGGCCAGGCCGTGCAGCAGGCCGCGGCTGCGGAACCAGTACACGTAGGCGAACGCGCCGTAGAAGAACAGGCCTTCCACGCAGGCGGCGAAGCAGATCAGGTTCAGGAGGAACGCGCGGCGGTCGTCCTTGGTCTGCAGCGAGTCGATGTGGTCGACCGCGTTCATGTACTTGAAGCAGAACTTGGCCTTCTGCGCGATCGACGGAATGTTCTCCACCGCCGCGAACGCCGCCGTCCGGTCCTCCGGGTCGGGCAGGTAGGTGTCCAGCAGCGTCAGGTAGAACTGCACATGGACGGCCTCCTCGAACAGCTGACGGCTCAGGTAGAGCCGCGCCTCCGGGGAGTTGATGTGCTTGTAGAGGCTCAGCACCACGTTGTTGGAGACGATCGAGTCGCCCGTCGCGAAGAACGCGACCAGTCGCCCGATGAGGTGGCGCTCGCCCTCGTTGAGCTTCGCCAGGTCGGCGACGTCGGAGTGCAGGTCCACCTCCTCCACCGTCCAGGTGTTCTTGATGGCGTCCCGGTACCGGTCGTAGAACGACGGGTAGCGCATCGGGCGCAGGGTCAGCTCGAAGCCGGGGTCGAGCAGCATCTTGCGGTCTTCAGGGGTGCTCACTGGCAGGCCTCGCAGGACTCGGGGTTCTCCAGGGAGCAGGCGATGGCGGCTTCCTGCTCCGGGGTGAGGGAGGGGGTGTTCACGGGCACCGGCGCGGCGGCCCGGGCGGTGCCGGACGCGGCCTGGGCGATGCGGGTGGCCGGGCGCGAACGCAGGTAGTAGGTGGTCTTCAGACCGACCTTCCACGCGTAGGCGTACATCGAGCTGAGCTTGCCGATGGTCGGCGCCGCCATGAACAGGTTCAGGGACTGGCTCTGGTCCAGGTACGGCATGCGGGCCGCGGCCAGGTCGATCAGGGCGCGCTGCGGCAGCTCCCAGGCCGTGCGGTACAGCGACCGCACCTCGGCCGGCAGCCAGTTCAGCTCCTGGACGGACCCGTTGGCGTCGCGCAGGGCGTCGCGGGTCTGCTGGTCCCAGACGCCGAGCTCCTTGAGCTCGCGCACCAGGTACGGGTTGACCTGGAGGAACTCGCCGGACAGCGTCTCGCGCTTGAACAGGTTGGACACCTGCGGCTCGATGCACTCGTACACGCCGGCGATGGAGGCGATGGTCGCGGTCGGCGCGATGGCCAGCAGCAGCGAGTTGCGCAGGCCGGTCTCGGCGATCCGGGCGCGCAGCGCCGTCCAGCGGTCGGCCCACTGCGGGGCGGCCGTCGGGAAGTGGTCGATGTGCAGCTCGCCGCGGGCGGCGCGGGTCTCGCCGTACGCCTCGTGGCGGCCGAGCTGCTCGGCCAGGTCGGCGGAGCGCTCGTACGCGGTGAGCATGATGCGCTCGGCGATGAGGGTGGAGAGGGTCTTGGCCTCGGCCGAGTCGAAGTCGATCCGCAGCTTGAAGAAGACGTCCTGGAGGCCCATCACGCCGAGGCCGACCGGGCGCCAGCGGGAGTTGGACGTCCCGGCCTCGGTGGTCGGGTAGAAGTTGATGTCCACCACGCGGTCGAGGAAGGTGACGGCGGTGCGCACGGTGGCGTCCAGCCGCTGCCAGTCCATCGCGCCGATCAGGTCGTCGGCCGAGGCGCCGGCGGCGACGTGGGCGCCCAGGTTGACCGAGCCCAGGTTGCAGACGGCGGTCTCGGAGTCGTCCGTGACCTCCAGGATCTCGGTGCACAGGTTGGAGGAGTGCACCGTGCGGCCCGGCAGGGCGGTCTGGTTGGCGGCGCGGTTGGAGGCGTCCTTGAAGGTCATCCAGCCGTTGCCGGTCTGCGCCAGGGTGCGCATCATGCGGGCGTACAGGGTCTGCGCCGGGATGGTGCGGACGGCCTTGCCGGCCTGCTCGGCCTTGCGGTAGGCCTCGTCGAAGTCGGCGCCCCACAGGTCGACCAGCTCCGGCACGTCGGCCGGGGAGAACAGCGACCAGTCCTCGTTGGCGTTGACCCGGCGCATGAACTCGTCCGGGATCCAGTGCGCCAGGTTGAGGTTGTGGGTGCGGCGGGCCTCTTCGCCGGTGTTGTCGCGGAGCTCCAGGAACTCCTCGATGTCGGCGTGCCAGGTCTCCAGGTAGACGCAGGCCGCGCCCTTGCGGCGGCCGCCCTGGTTGACGGCGGCGACGGAGGAGTCGAGGGTGCGCAGGAACGGCACGATGCCGTTGGACTTGCCGTTGGTGCCGCGGATCAGGCTGCCACGCGAGCGGATGCGCGAGTAGGACAGGCCGATGCCGCCGGCGTGCTTGGAGAGGCGGGCGATCTGCGCGTAGCGGTTGTAGATCGAGTCCAGGTTGTCCAGCGGCGAGTCGAGCAGGTAGCAGCTCGACATCTGCGGGTGCCGGGTGCCGGAGTTGAAGAGCGTCGGCGAGGAGGTCAGGTACTCCAGGCGGCTCATCAGGCCGTACAGCTCGGCCACCTCGCGCACCGACTGCTCGCTGTCGCCGACC
Source organism: Kitasatospora sp. NPDC048298 (assembly GCF_043201465.1). Taxonomy (NCBI): domain Bacteria; kingdom Bacillati; phylum Actinomycetota; class Actinomycetes; order Kitasatosporales; family Streptomycetaceae; genus Kitasatospora; species Kitasatospora sp. NPDC048298. Next base: position 245,989 of record NZ_JBICYZ010000002.1, on the reverse strand, counting down.
GCCAGGCCACAGGCGACGCGGAGCAGGAAGTGCTGCGGGGTCTCGATCACCTTGCGGGTGATCGGGTGGCGCAGCAGGTAGCGGGACTGCACGGTGCGCAGACCGAAGTACTCGAAGCGGTCGTCACCGGTGGTGTCGATCAGCGCGTCCAGGGCGGTGGCGTGCTTGGCGACGAAGTCCGCGGTGGTGTCGCCGATCAGGCCCTCGGTGTGGCCGACGGCGATCGAGGCGGAGAAGGACACCGAGCCCTGGCTGTTCGCCTCGTCGACGATCTCCAGGGCGAGCAGGCGGGCGGCCAGCTTCGAGTACTGGGGGTCCTCGGCGATCATCGATGCGGCGGCGTCCACGGCCAGCCCGCGCAGCTCGGCGAAGTCCGAGCCGGCGTGGCGGCCGCGCAGCGCGGCGGCGGCGACATGGCCGGGGTCGACCTCGGTGAGGTCGGTGCTGCGGTCGGTGAGCAGCCGCAGCAGGGCGCCGCCGGGGTCGGAGACCGTCGGGTCGGTGAAGGCGGTACCGGTGCCCTGGGTGGGCAGGGTGGCTGAGGCGGCGGTGGTCAAGGCGCTCTCTCCTGGCGGCGATCGGCGGCGGTGATCGGGGGCCACCGGGCCGATCGGGGCAGGGGAGCACGGCACGAACGCAGACGGCGTCGCGCGACGGTGACTCCCCGGCCCGCCCGCGAGGCCCGGAGGGGTACTGCTCGTGCCGGCGCGGCCTCTGCGGGAGGGCCGTGGCGCACGCTGCCGGCAGGTCATCGGACTCGCGGGTACGGCTGCTGGAGCCGCCCGCACACCGCTGCGGGGCAGTCCCGGATTCGCACCGGGTTCCCCTGCATCGACAGCAGAAGCGAGCATACATGTAGTGGTGTCTCCCTGAAGCGACCCCAGATGTAGTACGGCGCCGCGTGTCGGGGCGATGACCGGTGGTACCGGAAACGTGGCCCCGGATGGCTGTCCGAGGCCCCGGAACCGGGCCGGGGGCGTCCTGGTTTCGATACGGAATGGTCACCGGGAGGATCGGCGGACGCGAGGATGCCCTACGATCTGGGCGCATGAGCGACGGAACTGGCGTACCTGGGCAGGGGCCGCAGGGAACGCCTCCCGCCGGGCCGGGGGGCGCACAGAGTCAGCAGCCGGTGGTACCTGGTCCGGTACCGCCGCCGAGCGGGGGTTTCGGGCCGCCGCCGGCCTCGTACGGGCCGGTCGTGCCGGCGGCGCAGCCGGTCGCGCAGCCCATCCCGCCGGTGCCGCAGCCGGTCGCGCCCGCGCCGCAGCCGGCTCCGCCGGTCGGGCAGCCGCCGCACGCCCAGCCGCAGGCGCAGCAGCAGCCGCCGCAGCCCCAGCCGGCCCCCCAGCCGCAGCCCCAGTGGCACCTCCAGCAGCAGCCCCAGCAGCCGGTCCCGCCGCAGCGGGCCGAGCCGGACTGGGGCGCACTGGCGGACCGCAACGAGGCCGAGGGCAAGCGCCGTCGCCGGATGAGGGTCATCGGCGTGGTGGCCGCGGTCGCCGTGGTGGGCGGCCTGGCCGCCGGCGGTGTGGTGCTCCTCAACGGCAAGAAGGACGACGGCTCCCCGACGGCCGCCAAGAGCACCCAGCCGGTCGTGTCTCCGAGTACGTCCGGCACGCCGGGCGGCCAGCCGGAGGACCCGTCCAAGCCGATCTGGGAGGCCGCCACCGACCCGGCGCCGCAGGACGCGGGAGCGCTGTTCTCCGCGCCCCAGGTGACGATCAACGGCGCCACCTGGAACCGGACCGTCGTGGCGCTGGACTCGCCCTGCTGGGACGGGAACTCCACGACCGGCGGGCTGGGCAAGGTGCTCGGCGACCAGGGGTGCCAGCAGGTGCTCCGGGCGACGTACGTCTCCGGTGAGAGCGCGGTCACCGTCGGGGTGGCGGTCTTCGACCGCAAGCTCCAGGCCGAGACCGCGCTGAAGAACTTCACCGGGCAGCTCAAGGGCGCGCCGGCGGCCGGGTCGCCGGCCTTCTGCGCCGGTGCCGGCTGCACCGGCACCCACAACAGCCTGGGCCGGTACGGCTACTTCACGGTCGAGGGCTCGGCGAAGGGCGGCAACGCCCCGGACGCCACGGCGACCGCGGCGGCCTCCGGGTTCGCGGAGCACGTGAAGGGGCAGTTGCTCAAGCGCGCCAAGGCCGCGTCCTCGGCCGCGCCCGGCGTCCAGGGCACCGCTCCGGCCTCGGCGGGCTGATCCGCCGGGGCGTCCCGCGGGCGGGCGCGGCGGGCTGATCCGCCGTGACACCCCGGCCCCCGGCCGACCGTTCGCGCAGGCCGGGGGAGTGTGGCAGGCTCTCGGGACAGTCATGTCGTACGCGTTTCCGGTTGCGTCCGTGGGGGGCGGCGCCGGCGAGCAACCGGAGGAGCGGTCCGTGGCCATGCCCAGAGCCCTGCGCGGCAAGCCCGCCGTCCTGGCCGCGGCCGGGATCGTCGCCGCCGCGGGAGCGGTCTTCCTGCTGGACCACGACGGCCGGGCCGACGGCGAACAGCCCCCGCGCGTCCCGGTGTCGGTCGGCCTGCCCGGGCGCACCCTGCCGCCGGAGGTGGGCCGGGACCTGCTCGCCCGGGATCCGCAGGCCTCGCCGAACGCCCGCGCCGTCCAGCAGTTCCTCGCCGACCTGGAGTCCCAGGCCCGCACCGGGCAGAGCGGCGGCACGGTGATCGGCCAGCACGTCGAGGCGCACAACGAGCGCAACAACCCCGAGTACGGGGACTACCGGGGCACCAAGCAGGTCGGCTACTACTACAAGAAGGCCGCCGACATCACCGGCAAGCTGCCCGGCTTCGTGGAGACCGACCTCGGCCCCGGCTACGGCCAGAACGGCTGGGGCGTCGGCAACCCCCGCTCCTACTCGGCCGGCCGCTGGCCCACCTGCCGGGCCGGCTGGCAGTACACCGACGACGCCATCGACCTGCTCTCCGCCGTCTGGAACGGCCACCCGCGCGCCGAGGACGGCGGCTACGGCGCGGCGGGCGTGCAGCAGAACTGCGACGGCAGCAGCACCGAACTGCCCGACAACGGCGGCGGCCCGGCCGGGATCGTCGGCATGTCCTTCCACCAGCCCTACCCCGGTTCGGACGTCAAGTCCTTCGACCGGGTGCTCTGTTCGAACTCGCCGGCGGCGAAGGACCCCGACTGGTTCGGCCGGGTCGTGGACAGTGCCCACGACACCCCCGAGTACCGGGCACTGATCACCGACCTGTCCTACCTGGCCGACCACCTGGAGTACCTGGCCGCCCACGACGTGCCGGTGCTGCTGCGCCCGTACCACGAGATGAACGTGCTGGACTGCTCCCGCCGGTTCTGGTGGGCGGGCCAGAAGCCGGCCGACTACCAGGCGCTGTGGAAGATCACCTACAGGTACCTGGTGGAGACCCGGGGGCTGCACAACCTGCTGTTCGTCTGGACGCCGGTGTCCTGGGACGGCGCCCCGGGCGTGGACCCCTGGGACTACTACCCGGGCGGCCAGTACGTCGACGTGGTCGGCGTGGACGACTACAGCGGCAGCCCGGCGCACCCGATCGGCACCGGTGAGGTGTGGACCAAGCGGTACTACGACGGGCTGTCCGCCTACGGCAAGCCGCGGATGCTGGCCGAGTCCTTCGCCGTCCCGGTCAACTCCCGCCAGCCGGAGACCCTGCGGCGCACGCCCTGGACGATCTGGACGGTCTGGGGGCAGTCCCTCACCGCGAACAACCTGACCCCGGACCAGCCGCGCAACTCGGCCGCGGACGTCACCGCCACGTACCGCAGCCCGCTGGCGCTCACCGGCGGCTCCGGTCCGTTCGGGGCGAACGTCGACTGGGGTGGCCTGCACGTGCGCTGAGCCGACGCCACCTCCGGCGCGGTGCGGCGGGTGGTGCCGCGGGGCTCGGCCTTACGGGTGGAATTCCGGCGCGGTTGTGCCGTGTGGCATCCTGTGGCGGCGAAGCCGAGGGTGGGCCGACGGCCGGGACGGGCCCGGAGGGGGCGGGGGATACGGGATGACACGGACGGGTCCGATGCGCGCGGCCGGAGGCGTGGCCGTCGGCTGGGGCGTACTGCTGCTCTGCTGGGCCGGGTACAACTGCTTCGGTCAGGTCGGCGTCGCCACCTACCTCAAGGGCATCTTCTACTACGGCGGCTCCTCGGTGTTCGCCGAGACCGGAAGCCTCAACTACGGCCTGCTGTACCTGGTTTCGGGCATCCTTCTGCTGCGCGGGCGCAACTGGGCGCTCGGCGTGGCGGCCGGTGTCGCGCTGGTCGAGGGGTACAACCGGGTGCGCAGCCTGGTGGGCGCGCTGCTGGACAAGCCGCAGCGGGAGTGGTTCACGGGCACCACCGAGGGCTGGCTCAAGCTCGCGACCTTCGGGCTCGGGGTGGCCGTCACCGCGGCGCTGATCGTGCTGCTGGCCCGGTCGGTCTGGCGGGAGCAGCCGGCGCCGGCGCCGCTGTCGTCCGCGCAGCCGCAGCCCGCGTGGTCCCAGCCCGCCGCCTGGCCGCAGCCCCAGCTTCAGCCGCAGCCGCAGCCGCTGTCCCAGCCTCAGCCCGCGTGGCCCCAGCCGCTGCCCGGACAGCCCCAGCACCAGCTCCAGCCCGGACAGCCGCAGCCCCAGCCCGGTTGGGGGCAGCCGGTGCCCGGCCAGCCGACGCCGTACCCGCCGCAGCAGCCCGCCCAGCCGGGCGCGTACCCGCCGGCCGTCGCCCAGCCGTGGCCCGCCGCCCCGCCGCAGCCCGGCGCGCCGGCCCCCGGCCCGGTGCCGCCCGGCCCGGCCGTGCCGCCGCCGGCGGACCGGCCACCCCAGGGCTGACCGCCCGGGGCCGACCGCCGCGGGGGCCGACCGCCCCGCGGCTGAACGCTCACGAACGACCCGTTCCCCGCCCGGGGCCGGGACGACACCAGACGAGGAAGCGCTACCGCCATGTCATCGACCACCGCCGAGCGGACGGTGCTGACCACGTCCCGCGAGGCCGCCCGGCTCGCCGAGCGACAGATGTCGTGGAAGCCCCGGGTGACGCCGTTCTACGTCTCCTTCGTGATCATCTTCTCGTTCTCGCTGTGGGCGTACGTGCCCAACCCCACCGCGCTCGGCTGGGCGATCACCATCCTGTGGGGCATGCCGGTCTTCGGTGTGCTGATCGGCTTCCAGGGCGTGCTGATGGTCCGCCGCCGGCTGCGCCAGGTCAGCCGGATGACCCCGGCCGCGCCCGTCGAGGACGACTTCCTGATCGTGCTGGTGCCGACCATCGGCCGCCACGACACCTACCCCGCGCTGGAGCGCTCGGTGCTCTCGTACGTGGAGCACCTGCCGCCGTACTTCCCGTGGATGCGGGTGGACATCCTCACCGAGGAGGGCTGCGCCGCCGCGGAGAAGATCGACGAGCTGGCCGAGCGCCACCCGCTGATCCGCGTGGTGACCGTGCCGAAGGCGTACGAGACGCCCAACGGCACCAAGTTCAAGGCCCGCGCCAACCACTACTCGCACGAGCTGCGGATCGAGGAGGGCGAGGCCGAGGACGACGTCTGGGTGCTGCACATGGACGACGACACCGGCGTCGGCCCGGACACCGCCGCCGCCGTCGCGCAGTTCGTCAACCGGCAGCGCCGGGCCGGGGACGACGCCAAGCACATGGCGCAGGGCATCCTGACGTACCCGCGCGAGAACGCCGTCTCCACCTTCACCTGGCTCGCCGACGCGATCCGCCCCGCCGACGACATCGCCCGCTTCCGCGCGATGACCGGCACCGGCACCCCGATCGCGGGCGTGCACGGTGAACTGCTGATCGTGCGCTCCTCGGTGGAGGCCACCATCGGCTGGGACTTCGGCCCGAAGACCATCGTCGAGGACGCCCAGATGGCGCTCAACTTCTGCCAGCGCTACCCCGGCCGCAGTGACTGGTTCAACGGCCGCTGCTACGGCGCCTCGCCGGCCGGCGTCAGGGACTTCCTCAAGCAGCGCGAGCGCTGGGCCTGGGGCCTGGTCGCGCTCTGCTTCAACAAGACCATCCCGCTGCGGTACCGGCTGTTCATCGGGATGGGCATGGTCAGCTGGGTGCTCGGCCCGCTGCAGCACGTCGGCCTGGTGCTGCTGGTGGCGTGGTTCACCGGCACCTGGAACACCTCGCCGGTCACCCAGTCCGTGGTGCTGGTCTGGTCGATCAACTTCGCGTACGTCATCTGGACGTACTGGGAGGGCCTGCGGCTCAACGTGGTGGCCTCGGCCAACCACCGGCGCAAGTGGTGGGAGCCGATCGTGGTGGTGGCGGCCATTCCGCTGTTCTCCTTCCTGGAGGGCTGGGGCGGGCTTCGGGGACTGATCAAGTTCCTGAAGCGCGAGGAGAACAAGTTCGTCGTCATCGCCAAGCCGGCCTGATCGGAGAGCACGACCGTGAAGCGCCCCGTCATCTTCATCCTCCCGACCGTGGTGGTCGCCCTCACCGTGGGCGTCCCGGTGGTCTGGGGGGACCATCCGATCAAGTTCGACCACCGCCGCCCCACCACGGTGCACTGGGCCGGTGCCCCGACCGAGCAGGGCCGGGTCTGGGGCTTCGGCAAGGACACGCCGCAGGTGGAGGACGACGGCCCCAAGGTGGCCCGCCCGTGGACCAAGGGCAGCCCCGAGTGGGGCGTGCAGGTGTACTGGCTGGACGACCCGGCGGACCCGGAGAGCTTCGTCCAGGGCAAGGTCGACCGCATCGTCAAGTACGTGGTCGGGCTGAACGCCAACTCCCTGTCGGTGACCTTCCCGTACTACACGACCGGGCCCAAGTCGAACGCCGTCGCCGCCCGGGCGACCACCCCGAGCCCGGAGCGGCTGGCCCTGCTGCTGGACTCCGCCCACCGGGCCGGCCTGCGCACCACGGTGCGGCCGATCATGGACGAGGAGGTGTTCGACTACTCCGCCACCGGCGTGTGGCGCGGCAACATCGCGCCCGCCGACAAGGACGCCTGGTTCGCCAGCTACGCCGCCTTCCTGACGCCGTACCTGAAGACCGCCCAGGAGCACTCCGCGACCGAGTTCACCGTCGGCACCGAGTTCAACTCGCTGGAGAACGACCCGCACTGGGCCGGCCTGATCGAGCAGGCCAGGAAGGCCTTCCGCGGCCAGATCGTCTACGACGCCAACTGGGACAACTGGTCCAAGGGGCCGCTCCCGCTGCCGGCCGACGGGACCGGCGTGGACGCCTACTTCCCCGCCAAGTCGGCGGGCGACGACGCCCCGGTGGCCGACCTGGTGGCCAGCTGGAACGGCTGGCTCGACAAGCGGGGCGCGGGGCCGCAGCCGGCCACCAAGCTCACCGAGGTGGGCATCCCGGCGCAGAAGGGCGCCTACAAGACGCCCGGGGACTTCTACACCAAGCGGGAGCTGAACGAGCCCGTCCAGGCCGCCTGGTTCACCGCGGTCTGCCAGGTGGCGCAGGAGCGCAAGCTGGGCGGGGTGTACTTCTGGTCGCTCTACTTCGGCATCGACCCGACCCTGCCGACCAACCAGGACACCCCGCGGATGGACTTCGCCGGGCGCCCCGCGTCCGAGCAGGCGATCCGCACCTGCTTCGCGCAGTCCTACGAACTGCCGCCCTCCTGAGGCGCGTTGCCCGCCGGGGCCCCGGCGGGCAACGCCCTAGCCCTGGGGCGCGGTCGTCTTGGCGCTCGGGGTCCGGGTGGGCTTCGCCGAGGTGTGGCCGGCCGTCGGCTTGGTGGACGAGGTCGGGGTCGGCGTCGGCGTGGGGGCCGGTGTGGTCGAGGCCGTCGGCGTCGGCGTCGGGGTGGGGGTCGGGGTCGGCGCCGCGGCGGGCTGACCCGGTGCCGCGCCGGCCAGCGCGCCCGCGATCTCCTTCTCCAGCCACGGGGTGACGAACCGCATGCCGGCCTGGGTGAGGTGCACCCCGTCGTTGGCCGGGGAGACCAGGTGGCCCTCCTTGTCCTTCCAGGCGCAGGTCTCGTACGGGCAGTAGAAGGTGTTGAGGTCGAGCAGCCGGACGGCGCCGCCGGAGGCCTTCACGAAGTCGCCGACCTGCTGGTTGTAGCAGGTGCCCCAGGTCTTGTTGATGGCGCCGTTCTCGACCCGCTCGTTCATCAGCAGCACCTGGGCGCCCTGCGCGCGGCGGCGGATCTGGTCCACGGCCTGGGAGAGCTGGACGCCGTAACGGGTCCGGTAGTCCTCGTCGCACGGGTTGAGCCAGCTGCCGTCGAGGTACTGCTCGGCGGCGTCCCAGCCGAGGTGGACCACCACGGCCTGCGGCCCGGCGCCGAGCTGCCGGTCCCAGGCGGCGTTCCGGTCGCGGCACTCCTGGCTGGTCTCGAACTCCTCCCCGGAGGTGGTGCGCACCTTCTCCGGGCCGAACACCCCGCACCCGCTGATCCCGCCGTCGACGACGCGGTAGCGGTCCCCGTGCCGGTACAGGCCGGTGGAGAGGTCCTGGGAGAAGGAGTCGCCGAGCAGCAGGACCATCGGCTTGCCGTTCGGCCCGGACTTCATGTCGTGCGTGACCCAGGCGGGCAGGTACCAGGCGCCGGTGGTGGCCACCGCGGCGGTGACGGCCACCAGCGGGACGGCCGGGAAGGCCCGCCAGCGCAGCACCCGCAGCTTCTCGGTGCCGGTGTGCAGCAGCCAGGCCAGGACCCAGGAGACGGGTGCGCCGATGGCCAGCAGCTTCTTCGGCGAGATGTCGTCGACGTAGTGCTGGAGCAGCCAGTACACCGGCAGGTGGAGCAGGTAGAGGCTGTAGGAGATGGTGCCGGTGAGCCGCAGCGGGGGCAGCGACATCAGCCACACCAGCGGTCCCCGCTCCTGGCACAGCGAGACGGTGAGGACGGCGGCGAGGGCCGCGACGACGGCCAGCCCGCCCTGGTAGAGCCACGGTTCGTGGTAGGTGCCGACGGCGAGGCTGGCCCACACCAGGCCGCCGAGCGCCGCGGTGCCGACCAGGGTGGGCAGCACGGGGCCGGCCGGCAGGCGCAGGCGGGGGCGCGGCCCGCCGGTGCCGTCGGGGGCCCCGGCGCGCACCTTGCGGCGCAGCCACAGGTAGACCCCGAAGGCGGCGGTGGCGCCGGCCGCGAAGCCGACCGCGCGGGTCTCGGTGCCGAGGTAGAGGCGGTCGCTGTTGTGGCCGTTCCACAGCAGCGGGGCGACCAGCGCGGCGGCGACGAACAGTCCGGCGGTGGCGAAGCCGGCCGCGCGCACGGAGCGGCGGCAGATCCCGTGGACGGCGAGCAGCAGCAGCGGCCAGAGGGCGTAGAACTGCTCGGTGATGCTGAGCGACCACATGGCCGCGAGCGGGTCGATCGACTCGAAGTGCTGCCAGTAGGCGTCACCGCGCGACAGCTGGGCCCAGTTGGCGATCTGGGCGAGCGTGGCCAGGGCCTGCGGGCGGAGGTCCCTGACGTCCCGTAGCGGACTGACCAGGGCGGACAGCCCCACCACCAGGATGATGGTGGCGAACAGGCCGGGCAGCAGCCGCTTGGCCCGGCGGCGGTAGAAGACGCCGAGTCGGATGCCGTCGGTGCGGTCCAGCTCGCGGACCAGCACCAGGGTGACCAGGAAGCCGGAGAGGACGAAGAAGACGTCCACGCCGAACAGGCCGTTCTGGAACCAGTTGGTGTGGTACAGCAGCACCGAGGCGATGGCCAGGCCGCGCAGGCCGTCCACCGCCTTGAAACGGACGGACGGCGGCAGCGGTCCGCGGGGCTCCGGGATCGGTGCGGGGATCGCGTAGCGGCTGGTGGCGGGGGCTTCGACGCCCCTGCTCCTGCGCATGTCCTGGAGCGTGGGCCCGCTCGCGGGCGCGCCGATGCCGGGCCCGTCGTCCATGTGGTCTGTTCCCCCGGGGTCGGTCGACTGTCGCGACGTGTCCATGGGCACGTCTTGATCTGTGGTTTATATCAAAAGACGTCTGCTGATCGTCCGTCGGTCACCGGCCGGGAACGCGGCCGGTGATCCCGGAGGGTGTCTCGGGGCCGGGTCAGAACGCCATGGTGTAGACCATCAGGTCCATTCCCGGGTACGGGGCCCAGTCCCGCTCGGGCGTGCGGCGGAAGCCTATTCGCTCGTAGACGCGGTGGGCGGTGGTCATCTCCGGGCGGGTGGAGAAGGCCATGCCGGCCAGGCCGAGTTCGTGGCTGCGGGTGACGGCGGCGCGGACCAGGGCCTCGCCGACGCCGCGGCCGCGGGCGGCGGGGGCGGTGGCGAGCATCCGGATCTCGCCCTCCCGCGGGGTGGCGATGTCCGCCCACTCGGTGCCGCCGACGGCGAAGGTCACGCAGCCGAGGACCCCGGCTCCGGCCGCGTCGACGGCGACCAGCAGCTCGGCCTCCCGGGCCCGGCGCTCCGAGTCGCGCAGCAGCTCGACGTAGCTGCCCGTGGGGTTGGTGAAACCGTCGCCGACGAAGGCCTCGACGGTGATCCGGCCGGCGTCGGCGAGGTCCTCGGGGAGGGCCTGGCGGATGAGGAAGTCCATCGGGCCAGTGTGCCGGAGCCCGGTGCGGGGCGGTTCTGCGGGGTCGAACGGACCCGGTGGGCGGCAGGGCGGGTGGCAGGGCGGGCGGCCGGGAGGCCCGCCGGGGAGGGCGGCCGTCAGTCCTCCCCGAACGCCAGGTGCCCGACCCCGTTCCAGCCGTCCGGCCGCAGCCGCCCGTCCTGGGCCCGCCAGAGGCTGGTGGAGCAGTTGTGCACCGGCCCGAGCGCGGTGAGCTGGTCCTCCGTGAGCCGGTCCAGCGCGTAGCGGAGCATCAGCACCGTGCAGTCGTGGGCGACCAGCAGGACGGGCCGTCCGGCCTCCTCCTCGCAGAGGTCCCGCAGCAGGCTGCGCACCCGCAGCGCGACGTCGGCCCAGGACTCGCCGCCCGGCGGGCGGTAGTACAGCTCGCCCATCTTGCGCCGCCGGGCCGCCTCCTCCGGGTGCTTGGCCTCGATCGCGGCCTTGGGCAGCATCTCCAGGACGCCGAGTTCGCGGTCGCGCAGCCGCTCGTCGTAGCGGACGGCCAGGGTGACCGGGACGGCGCCGAGCCCGGCGGCCTGGGCGAGCGCGATCCGGGCGGTCTCGGCGGTGCGCACGTACGGCGAGCACCAGACGCTGCGCGGGCGGTCGGCGCTGGGCAGGCCCGCCCACCAGTGGCCGAGCGCCTGGGCCTGCCGCCGGCCGTTCAGTGACAGCGGGATGTCGGCGTCGCGGCAGCTGATCGGGACGCTGAGGGCGCCGACGGCCTCGGCGAGCTGGAACTCGACGTTGGCGGTGGACTCCCCGTGCCGGGTGGCGATCAGTACGGACGGCAGCCGGCCGGCCGTCGGCGGGCGGTGGGCGGCGGCGTGCTGCCCGTGACCGCCGGCGTGCGGGCCGTGGCCGGTGCCGTGCTGGCCCGGGGCGGTGCCGTGCTGGCCCTGCGTGGTGGCGTGGTGGTGCTGGCTCTGGGTGGACTGGTGCTGGCCGTTGAGGGTGGTGCCGAGTTCTGCCATGGCCGCGAGCTCCCCGTGGTCGATCAGGTCCCGGCCGGATGCCGGTCCGGTCTGGTGGTGCCCGGCGTGCACGCCTGTTCATACATATGATCGCGCCGCCTTCTCCAGTGTTCACGGAGAAGGCGGCGCGATCACAGGGCGCGTACCGCGTCAATCAGTGCGCCGCTACGGGCTCCGGCGCGTTCTTCGGCTCTTCGTCGCCGGCTTCGGCGCTGTAGTCGGACGGCTTGGTCTCGTCCGGGAGCTCCGGCGCCTTGGCCGCCCGCAGCACCAGGGTGAGCGCCACCGAGACGATCAGGTTGAGCGCGAAGGCGGTCAGGCCGATGTAGCCGATCTCGCCGATGACGGGGATCTCGGCCGAGTTGCCGCCGAAGTGCTTGGTGGCCTTGCTGGAGATCCCGTACGCCTCCCAGGTGCCGTACACCATGCCGGCCGCCCAGCCGGCGAACAGCGCCCAGTGGTGGAACCAGCGGGTGAACAGGCCGCCGACGATCGACACGAAGGTCTGCAGGATCCACAGGCCGCCCAGCAGCTGGAGGTTGATCGCGGCCTGCTTGTCCATGCCGAGCACGAAGACCAGCGCGCCGACCTTCACCAGCAGCGAGACCAGCTTGGCGATCCGGGTCTCGTCGGCGGGGGTGGCGGCGGGCTTGAGCCACTCCTTGTAGACGTTGCGGGTGAACAGGTTGGCCGCCGCGATGGACATGATGGCGGCCGGCACCAGCGCGCCGATGCCGATCGCGGCGAAGGCCACGCCGGTGAACCAGTCCGGGAACATGTCCGCGAACAGCTGGGGCACCGACAGCTGGGAGTTGTAGCCCTTGACGCCCTTGCCGACGCCCGCCGCGACCGCCATGAAGCCGAGCAGCGCCAGCAGGCCCAGCATCAGCGAGTAGGCGGGCATGATCGCCATGTTGCGGCGCACGGTGTTGCGGGACTTGGAGGCCAGCACGCCGGTCACCGAGTGCGGGTACATGAACAGCGCCATCGCCGAGCCGAGGGCGAGCGTGGCGTACGTCCACTGCTTGTTCTCGGGGATGGTCAGCGAGCCGGCCTTGGCCTCCTTGAAGTGCTGGGCGGTGGCTTCGAAGATGTGCCCGTAGCCGCCGAGCCGGATCGGGATGTAGATCACCGCGACGATGATCACGATGTAGACCAGGGCGTCCTTGACGAAGGCGATCAGCGCCGGGGCGCGCAGGCCGGAGGAGTAGGTGTAGGCGGCCAGCACGCCGAAGGCGATGAACAGCGGCAGGTCCTTGACGAACCAGTTGGCGTTCTCCCCGCCGCCGACCCCCAGCACGTCCAACACGGCCTGGATGCCCACGAGTTGCAGGGCGATGTACGGCATGGTGGCCAGGATGCCGGTGAGCGCGACCACCAGCGACAGCGGCCGCGAGCCGTACCGGCCGCGCACGAAGTCGGCCGGGGTCACGTAGCCGTGCACCCGGGAGACCGACCAGAGCCGGGGCAGGAAGAGGAAGACCAGCGGGTAGGCGATGATCGTGTACGGCACCGCGAAGAAGCCGGCCGCGCCGGTCGCGTACACCGCCGCCGGGACGGCGACGAAGGTGTACGCGGTGTAGAGGTCGCCGCCGAGCAGGAACCAGGTCACCCAGGTGCCGAAGCTGCGCCCGCCCAGGCCCCACTCGTCCAGGTGCGCCGCGTTGTCCGCGCGGCGCCAGCGCGAGGCGAGGAAGCCCATCACCGTGACCAGGGCGAAGAACAGCACGAAGACCACGAGGGCCGGCACGTTGACGTCCTTCATCGCGCACCGCCCTTCCGGGCCGCCTTGCGGGCCTTCTCGTCACGGTTGATCAGCAGGTAGGCGGCCACGGTGAACACGGCCGACACCGGCACCCAGAGCAGTTGGTACCAGTAGAAGAACGGCATGCCGGCCGCCGCCGGGTCGCTCTTGTCGTACGAGGACACCCAGAGCATCGCGACGATCGGCACGAGCAGGGCCAGACCGGCCAGCACCCGTTCGGGCGTCACCGCCGGGACGGGCCTCCAGGCTGGCTCGGGCATGACATCTTCGACGGTGAGGGGATCAGACGGCATCTTCGGCTCCGCTCCGGAGGGTTCCCCGTCGGCGCCGCAGCCCGGTCGGCGCCGAGCGCCGTACGGGCCCGCCGAGCAGCACCATCGGTGATCGGCAGTCAGGTCTGTACGGCTGCGCAATCTAGAGCATGGGGTGATCCATGTCACCGGAATTGACGCAACTTCCCACCAGACGGACGCGAGCGGCCGATGTCCGCCCCCGTGCGGCGGAAACGCGGCGGGAGCAGTGGCGGAAACGCGGCGCACGTACGGCGGGAAGGCGCTGCCGGCGCGGGACCCGGAGAAGCCGTCGCGGAACGCGAAGGGCACCGGCGCGCGGGTCGCGCGCGCCGGTGCCCGAAGTGCGGTGGGGGAGTGCGGCTACTCCGGACGCTTCAGCCGGGTGATGAACTTGTAGCGGTCGCCGCGGTAGATCGAGCGGACCCACTCGACCGGCTCGCCCTCGGCGTCGAAGGAGTGCCGGGAGAGCTGGAGCATCGGCAGGCCGAGGTCGGAGCCGAGCAGGCCGGCCTCGCGCGGGTTGGCCAGGGTGGTCTCGATGGTCTCCTCGGCCTCGGCCACGGTGACCCCGTACACCTCGCGCAGCGCCGCGTAGAGCGAGTTGTGCTTGGCCAGGTTGCGGCGCAGGGCCGGGAAGCGCTTGGCGGACAGGTGAGCGACCTCGATGGCCATCGGGTCGCCGTTGGCCAGCCGCAGGCGCTCGATCCGCAGCACCCGGCCGCCCGGCTTGATGTCGAGCAGCGGGGCGAGCCGGTCGTCGGCGGTGATGTAGCCGATCTCGATCAGCCGGGAGGCGGGCTCCAGGCCCTGGGCGCGCATGTCCTCGGTGTAGGAGGTCAGCTGGAGGGCCTGGGCGACCTTGGGCTTGGCGACGAAGGTGCCCTTGCCCTGGATGCGCTCCAGGCGGCCCTCGACGACCAGCTCCTGGAGGGCCTGGCGCACGGTGGTGCGCGAGGTGTCGAACTGGGCGGCCAGCGCTCGCTCGGGCGGCACCGGGGTGCCGGCGGGCTGGGTCTCGGTGAGCTGCAGCAGGTGCCGCTTCAGGCCGTAGTACTTGGGGACGCGCGCGGTCGGATCGGTTCCGGCCTGCGTCGGGAGGCTGTTCACCTCGGGGTCGTCGACCTGGGCGGTGGATCCCCCGTCGCTGCTCATCGGACCTGTTCTCCCGCTTCTCGCGAGGTCCTCACTGACCCCGCCACATCGTTAACGGCTCACATCGTTGCATGTATGGCTACGGAACGAATACCTCATCACGCGATGAACGATGTGCGGTGTCGGCTTGATAACGGGTGGTCGAGATCGGTCGAACAGCCGTTGACAGGCCCATTGGTCTAGGCCAAGCTCCAGGCAGCTGGTCTACACCACTAGGCCGGTAACTATGAATCCCCCCACCCGTTCGAAGGGGTCCGCGGCACCATTCCCCCCGCTTTGTGTGGGTCTGCCGCTGCCGCCCGACGGGGGCAACCCAGGCATCCCTCAGGAGGATGGCGTGAAGCGTCAGCTCATCGCGGCGGTCGGCGTCGCAGCAATGGTCGTCGGCGTGGCGGCTTGCGGCTCGGACGACAAGAAGGAGGGCGGTTCCTCCTCGGCGGCCAAGAACTACGACGGCAAGACCCTCACCGTGTGGCTGATGGACGGCTCGGCCCCCAAGGGCTGGGAGGACAGCGTCAAGGCGGACTTCGCCGCCGCCTACCCGGGTGCCAAGCTGGAGATCCAGACCCAGAAGTGGAACGGCATCGGCCAGAAGGTCACCGCCGCCCTCTCCGAGGGTTCGGTGGACGTCCTGGAGATCGGCAACACCCAGACCGCGGGTTACGCGGCCACCGGTGGTCTGCTCGACATCACCAAGGACAAGGCCGACCTGGGCGGCGCCGACTGGGCCGCCAACCTGAGCGAGTCCTCGATCATCGAGGGCAAGCAGTACGCCGCCCCGTGGTACTTCACCAACCGCGTGGTGACCTACAACAAGGACATCTGGACCAAGGCCGGCATCACCGCCCCGCCGAAGACCCTGGACGAGCTGTACCAGGACCTGGACAAGGTCAAGGCCGTCCCCGGCGTCAACGACGCCCTCTACATGCCCGGCCAGGAGTGGTACGTCTACTTCGGCCTGCTGCAGAGCGAGGGCGGCAAGCTCGCCAAGAAGGACGGCGACAAGTGGGTCGGCGGCCTGTCGAGCCCCGAGGGCCAGAAGGCGTTCGAGACCTACAAGAAGCTGCAGGGCTACTCGGCCACCGCCCCGAAGGACAAGGACGAGGCCACCCCGCAGCAGAAGGACATCTTCGCCAAGGGTGACATCGGCACCATCATCGGCCTCGGCTGGGAGCTCCCGAAGCCCGAGGAGCTGGCGGCCGACAAGATCGGCTTCTTCGCCCTCCCCGGCAAGACCGCGGACAAGCCGTCCAGCGTCTTCCTCGGCGGCTCGAACCTGGCGATCGCCCAGCAGAGCAAGAACCCCGAGCTCGCCAAGGGCTTCATGAAGATCGCCATGAGCGACAAGAACGAGGGCCTGGTCGCCTCGTCCGGCCTCATCCCGAACAAGGTCGCGCTCAACGGCCAGGTCACCGGCGACTTCGCCAAGGCCGCCCTGCCAGCCTCCGCCAACGGTGCGACCACCCCGAACGTCCCGACCTGGACCAACGTCGAGAACGAGCCGAACCCGATCAAGGACTTCCTGACCTCGGCGCTGACCGGCGACTACGCCGCCGCGGCCAAGAAGGCCGACGACGAGATCGCGAAGCGTCTCAACCAGAAGCAGTAAGGCAGTCGAGCGGCGTCGCTCACCGGCTCCCGGCGGGGGGCCGGTGGGCGGCGCCTTCCGTCGTGGTCGGGTTTGCAAGGAAGAGAGAGCGATGGCTGCGCAGTCGGAACGGGTGCAGACACAGTCCCCGGAGCCAACGAAGTCCGTGGTGGCGTCCACGCCCACCACCCCCGGTGCCGAGCGCACCCCGAGCAGGGGCGGCAGACCGTCGGACGGGCCCGGCGTGGCGTCCAGGTTCGCCCCGTACCTGCTGCTGCTGCCGGCCATCGCGGTGACCCTCGTCCTGCTGCTCTGGCCGTTGGTCGAGACGGCCGTGGTGTCGTTCCAGAACCTCAACAAGCGGCAGTTCATCCAGCACCTGACCGAGTGGAACGGCTTCGGCAACTACACCGACCAGCTCACCGGCTCGGAGTTCTGGACGATCACCCTGCGCACGGTGATCTTCACGGCGGTCAACGTCGTGCTGATCATGGTGTTCGGCACGCTGATCGGCCTGCTGCTCAACACCCTCGGCAAGTGGATGCGGCTGGCGCTCTCGGTCGCCCTGCTGCTGGCCTGGGCGATGCCGGTGGTCGCCGCGACCACCGTCTACACCTGGCTCTTCGACCAGAACTTCGGCGTCGTCAACTGGTTCCTGGACAAGCTGGGCTGGCACTCCATGGCCCACTTCAACTGGACCGGCGGCCAGTACTCCACCTTCTTCGTGATCATCCTGCTGATCGTGTGGCAGTCGGTCCCGT
Source organism: Kitasatospora sp. NPDC048298 (assembly GCF_043201465.1). NCBI lineage: Bacteria > Bacillati > Actinomycetota > Actinomycetes > Kitasatosporales > Streptomycetaceae > Kitasatospora > Kitasatospora sp. NPDC048298. The sequence continues at coordinate 228,988 of NZ_JBICYZ010000002.1, read as the reverse complement.
TCGTGGCGTTCAACATGTACGCGGGCCTGACCACGATCCCCAAGGAGCTCTACGAGGCCGCCCGGATGGACGGCGCCGGCTCGGGCAAGATCTGGACCTCGGTGATCTACCCGATCATGAAGCCCTTCCTGCTGGCCACGACCTTCCTGGAGGTCATCTGGGTGTTCAAGGCCTTCACCCAGGTCTACCTGATCAACAAGGGCGGACCGGACGGCCTGACCCGCACCCTGCCGGTGCACGCCTTCCTCGAGGGCATCGGCTCCCAGCGCTTCGGCGTCGGCTCCGCGATCGCGGTGCTCACCATCCTGATGCTGGCCGCGCTGATGGCCTACTACTTCCGCATCATTCTCAAGCAGGAGGACGAGCTGTGAGGCGCTCGCTCATCGGACGCACCTGGCCGAACCTGATCGCGGTCGTCCTCTTCGTCTTCTTCCTGTTCCCGGTCTACTGGATGTTCACGACGGCGTTCAAGCAGAACAAGGACATCGTCAGCCGGGACCCCGTCTTCCTGCCGCTGAACGGCACGTTCGAGCACTTCGACCGCGCCGTGCACGTCCCGCACTTCTGGACGTACGTCACCAACAGCCTGATCGTCACCGTCGGCGCGGTGCTCGGCTCGCTGGTGATCGCCACCCTGGCCGCCTTCGCGATCGCCCGGATGCGCTTCCGCGGCCGCAAGGGCTTCGTCCTGGTCGTGATGGCCGCCCAGATGGCGCCCTGGGAGGTCATGGTCATCGCGGCGTACCTGATCGTCCGTGACAACGACATGCTCAACAGCCTGGTGCCGCTGACCGCCTTCTACCTGATGATGGTGCTGCCCTTCACGATCTGGACGCTGCGCGGCTTCATCGCCGCCGTGCCGAAGGAGCTGGAGGAGTCGGCCATGGTGGACGGCTGCACCCGCACCCAGGCCTTCGTGAAGGTGATCTTCCCGCTGCTCGCTCCCGGCCTGATGTCGACCTCGCTGTTCGGCTTCATCACCGCGTGGAACGAGTTCCCGCTGGTCAACATGCTGAACAAGAAGGAGGCGGCGCAGACCCTCCCGCTCTGGCTGTCCTCGTTCCAGACCGCGTTCGGCACCGACTGGGGCGCGACCATGGCCGCGTCGACCCTGTTCGCCGTACCGATCCTGATCCTGTTCATCTTCCTGCAGCGCAAGGCGGTCAACGGACTGACCGACGGCGCCGTGAAGGGCTGAGTCCACGTGAGCATCCTCGTTCCCACCGTGCCGGACAGCGACCAGCTGCACCGCGACGCCCTGACCGTCCTCCAGCCCGGCTTCGTCGGCACCGAGCCGCCGGAGTGGCTGCGCCGCCACCTCGCCGCGGGCCTCGGCTCGGTCGCGCTGTTCGACCGCAACGTGGTCGACCTCGGCCAGCTGTCCGCGCTGACCGGGGCGCTGCGTGCCGAGAACCCCGACCTGCTGATCGCCATCGACGAGGAGAGCGGTGACGTCACCCGGCTGGAGGCGGGCTCCGGCTCGTCCTGGCCCGGCAACCTCGCGCTCGGCGCGATCGACGACCCGGCGCTGACCCGGGACGTCGCCCGCGAGCTGGGCCGGGCGCTGGCCGCGGCCGGCGTCAACTACAACTGGGCGCCCACCGCGGACGTCAACTCCAACCCGCGCAACCCGGTCATCGGCGTCCGCTCCTTCGGCGCCGACCCCGAGCTGTGCGCCCGGCACACCGCCGCCTGGGTCGAGGGCCTGCAGTCGGCCGGCGTGGCCGCCTGCTCCAAGCACTTCCCGGGCCACGGCGACACCGCGGTGGACTCGCACCACGGCCTGCCGGTCATCGACGTCGACCTGGACGTGCTGCGGGCCCGCGACCTGATCCCCTTCCAGGCGGCGATCGCGGCCGGCACCAAGGCCGTGATGACCGCCCACATCATGATCCCGGCGCTGGACCCGAAGCTGCCCGCCACCCTGAGCCCGGCCGTGCTGCGCGACCTGCTGCGCGCGGCCCCGGCCGACGGCGGCCTGGGCTACCAGGGCCTGATCGTCAGCGACGCCATCGAGATGGGCGCCATCGCCGACACCTTCGGGATGGGCGAGGGCACCGTGCTGGCCCTGGCGGCCGGCGCGGACGCGATCTGCGTCGGCGGCGGGCTCGCCGACGAGGAGACCGTGCTGATGCTGCGTGACGCCATCGTGGCGGGCGTGCGCTCCGGCCGGCTCGCCGAGGAGCGGCTGGCGGACGCCGCCGAGCGGGTCCGGGCGCTGGGCAGCTGGGGCCGGATCGCGGCCCAGGGCGAGCGGATCGAGCCGGACCTGGCGGTCGGCCTGCGGGCCGCGCGCCGGGCGCTCCGGGTGGTCCGGGCGCCGGGCCTGGTGGTGCCCCCGGTGAGCGAGCGCCCGTACGTGGCCTCGTTCTCGGACGAGCCGAACATCGCGGTCGGCGACGTCACCCCGTGGGGCGTGGCCGGCATGCTGGCCGACCGCTTCCCCGGCACCCGCACCCGCGAGGTGTCGGCGGCCGAGGCCGCGCCGGAGCTGCTGGACGCCCTGGTCGGCGAGCTGGTGGCCGGCGCCGAGGGCCGCCGCCTGGTGCTGGTGGTCCGGGACGCGCACCGGCACGCGTGGATGTCCGCCGCGCTGGGCCGCCTGGTGGCGGCCAGGCCGGACGCCGCCGTGGTCGAGATGGGCCTGCCCCAGTCCGAGCCGGTCGGCGCCCTCCACATCGCCACCCACGGCGCCGCCCGGGTCTGCGGACTGGCGGCCGTGGAGGTCCTCACCGGACAGCCGGGAGCGGTCGGCTGAACCGACCGACGAGGCGTCACCGGCGTGTCCGGGGACGTCGGCCCACGGGCCCGTCATGCGCATGTCGCATGGCGGGCCCGTTCCGTTTCCCGGGCGTCGACCTGCGGATCCTCCGGGTGACCGTGTTCCCTCAAGCAGGCCTTAAATCCACCTTAAGATTCACTTGGGGTGACGGAACGGCGACTGGCCGCCACGCGGTACAACAGCTCTGCAACGGCCGCCCCGAGGAGGGCTTTTGGTCGTTGACACCACCTATGGTCTAGGCCAGAGTCCAGTCATCCGGTTCGAGATTCAACCTCGCCGGATGTGGTATCGGCCCTCCCCGAAGCTCTTCGCCGCCCCCTGTCCGGACTCTCCGCCACGGGCGACGCCAATCACGCTGCCGGCGGGCAACACGGCTCTACAACCCTCGGAGGATGGCGTGAAGAAGCGTCAGCTCATCTCGACGCTCGGGACCATGGCACTGGCGGTCGGTCTGACGGCCTGTTCCTCGGCCGCGAAGCCCGCGGGCGGCGGCGCTCCCGCCGGCTCCGCGGACGCGAAGGGCGCCGCCGGCACCGTCACCGTCTGGCTGATGGACGACGCCCAGAAGAACTGGCCGGACCTGGTCCAGCGGGTCAACGACGAGTTCGCGGCGAAGTACCCGAACATCAGCCTCAAGCTCGTCTACCAGGGTTGGGCCGACAAGGTCGGCAAGCTCGACAAGGCCATCGCCGACGGCAGCGCCCCCGACGTGGTCGAGCTGGGCAACACCGAGACCATGAAGTACGTGCTCTCCGGCGCGCTGGCCCCGGTGGACCGCAGCACCTTCGACAACTCCGACACCTGGATCAAGGCGCTCGCCAACACCTGCACGTACCAGGACAAGCTCTGGTGCGTGCCCTACTACGCCGGCTCCCGGGTCGCCATCTACAACTCCACCGCCTTCCAACAGGCCACCGGCAGCGCCGACTTCCCGAAGACGGAGACGGAGCTGCTGGCCGCGCTGGACAAGATCGCGGACCGGAACAAGGCCGACAAGACCTTCTCCCCGCTGTACCTGCCCGGCCCGTACTGGTACGCCGCGATGAGCTACGTGGCCGCGTACGGCGGCGCCATCGCCAAGTTCGACGGCTCCGGCAACTGGCACGGCACCCTGCACGACCCCAAGTCCCAGCAGGGCATAGCCCACTTCGTCGACCTGGTGCGCAAGTACAACAAGGGCGACCTGACGGTCAACGAGCAGAACCAGTTCGAGTCGATGGCCCGCGGGCACGCCGCGTCCTTCTACGGCAACGGCTACGAGGCGGCGAGTGTCACCGCGCCGGTCACCGGCGACCCGAGCCTCAAGGACGCCGTCAAGGTGGCCACCATGCCCGGCCCGGACGGCAAGCCGCTGCCGACCTTCATCGGCGGCTCCGACCTCGCCCTCACCGCCAAGTCCCAGCAGGCGGCGGCGGCCGCCGACTGGATCCGGATGTTCACCGGCACCAAGTCCCAGCAGGCGCTGGCCGACAAGGACATCCTGCCGAACAACCTGACCCAGCTGAACCCGCTGAAGAACAAGCCGACCACCGCCGCCGCGGCCAACGCCGTCCCGGACGCCTGGTTCACCCCGCTGGCACCCGGCTGGGGCGCGATCGAGAAGCAGAAGATCATCCCGGACATGCTGGCCTCGATCCTCAAGGGCAAGTCGGTGGACCAGGCCACCAAGGAGGCCGACGCCGCGATCGACCAGCTGATCAACAAGGCGTCCTGACCTTCCGTCGCGGATCGTCGCGGTGCGCCCCTCCGGCTTCCGGAGGGGCGCGTCCGTCCGGCCTCCGGGGGCGCACCCCGTCCTCGCGGGGCGCGCGGACGGAGTGCCCGGCGGCAGGTGCGACCGTAGGATTGCCGCACGAAGTACCGCAGCGAGTGTGCGGACTCGCCGCCGTGGAGGTCCCCGCCGGGCAGCCGCCCGAGCGGGGTCGAACCGTCTCATCGGAGGCAGACCCAGATGTCCGACCCGCAGACTGTTTCCGTCCCCGGCCGGATCATGGCGGCGGAGATGGCCGAGCAGCCGGCCGTCCTCCAGCGCATCCTCGACGAGGGTGCCCCGAAGATCCGCGAGGTCGCCGCACAGATCGCCGCCCGCAAGCCGCGGTTCGTCCTGCTCACCGCGCGCGGCACGTCCGACAACGCCGCGCTGTACGCCAAGTACCTGATCGAGATCCTGCTGGGCAAGCCGGCCGGACTGACCTCGATGTCCACCACCACCGCGTACGGGGCCAAGCCGGACCTCACCGACGTCCTGGTCGTCACCGTCAGCCAGTCCGGCGGCTCGCCCGACCTGGTGGCCTCCACCAAGGCCGCCCGCGAGGCCGGCGCCGTCACCCTCGCGGTGACCAACAACGCCGCCTCGCCGCTGGCCGAGGTCTCCGAGTTCCACATCGACGTGCTGGCCGGCCCGGAGAAGGCGCTGCCGGCCACCAAGACCTACACCGCCGAGCTGCTGGCGCTCTACCTGCTGGTCGAGGGACTGCGGGGCGGTGACGGCTCGGCCGCCGAGGGGCTGCCGGGGCTGGCCGCCGGGGTGCTGGCGCGCAGGGCCGAGGTGAAGGCGCTGGCGGAGCGCTACCGCTTCGCCCAGCGCCTGGTGATCACCTCGCGCGGCTACGGCTACCCGACCGCCCGCGAGGCGGCGCTCAAGCTGATGGAGACCACCTACATCCCGGCCACCCCGTTCTCCGGCGCGGACCTGCTGCACGGTCCGCTGGCCATGGTGGACAACGTCTCGCCGGTCATCGCGATCGTCCCGGACGGCAAGGGCGGCGAGGCCCTCCAGCCGGTGCTGGACCGCCTGCGCGGGCGCGGCGCGGACCTGGTGGTGGTCGGCCGGCAGGCGCAGGTGGACGCCGCCTCGGGGGGCTTCGCGCTGCCGGCCGGCGTGCCCGAGGAGGTGCAGCCGATCCTGGAGATCCTGCCGCTGCAGCTGCTGGCCTACGAGGTCACCATCGCCCGCGGCCAGGACCCGGACGCCCCGCGCGCCCTGGCCAAGGTCACCGAGACGCGGTAGCCCGCCCCGGGCGAGGAGTCGGCCCCCGGTCCACAGGCCCTGTGGACCGGGGGCCGACTTCCTGAGCGGCGGACAAGTGGTTCCGGGGGTGGAAAGCACTACGGGCCACGGCGCCGACACGGGACCCTCAACCCGTGCGGCACCGCAGCCCGGAGCTGTCGTCGGGCGCCGGAGTCGGTCGAGAACTGTGCGGGGTCCTCGATCTGTGGCGTCCGACCGAGGAGGGGTCGCGCGCGGTCAGGGCAGTTGCGCGGGGGCCTCTCCTTGGTGCTCTTTCATTGTGGACTAGACCAATCTCGGTTGTCCAGGCCTCTCGGCAAATTGGTCTAAACAACTCCGGGGGTGACAGGACCCCGCGCCGGGCCTCCCGCCGGACCCCGCCCGGGCCCTCCCGCAGGCCCGCTCCCAGGTCCGCCGCGCCCCGCCGGGACCGGCGGCGATACGCTCGCCATGTGCCCTCGCTGAACGAACTCGTCCGCCGCCACACCACCCTCACCGGGGCCGACGTGGAATGGCTCCACCACCTGGTCTCGGAGTGGCAGCTGCTCTCCGACCTCTCCTTCGCCGACCTGGTGCTGTGGATCCCCACCTGGGACGGCATCCGCTACGTCTCGGTGGCGCAGATGCGGCCCAACACCGGGCCCACCTCCTACCAGGACGACATGGTCGGCCACCTCGTCCCGCGCGGCCGCCGCCCGCTGCTGGACGCCGCCTTCGACGAGGGCCGGATCGTGCGCGAGGGCGACCCGGAGTGGCGCGAGGAGGTCCCGGTCCGGGTCGAGTCGATCCCGGTCCGGCGCGAGGGCAAGGTGCTGGGCGTGATCGCCCGCAACACCAACCTGCTGACCGTCCGCACCCCGAGCCGGCTGGAGCTCACCTACCTCCAGAGCGCCTCCGACCTGGCCCAGATGATCGCGGCCGGCTCCTTCCCGTTCCCCGACGTCGAGCAGGCGGACATGGACGCCGCGCCCCGGGTCGGCGACGGCCTGATCCGGCTGGACGCGGACGGCATCGTCACCTACGCCAGCCCCAACGCCCTCTCCGCCTACCACCGGCTCGGCCTCACCACCGACCTGGTCGGCAGCCACCTCGGCCGGGCCACCGCCGACCTCGCCCCGCCGTCCCGCTCGGCCGTGCACGAGGCGCTGGTGAAGCTGGCGAGCGGCTGGGCGCCCCGGCAGACCGAGGTCGAGGCGCAGGGGGGAGTGGTGACCCTGCGGGCGATCCCGCTCAAGCCCAAGGGCACCCTGACGGGTTCGCTGGTGCTGTGCCGGGACGTCACCGAGCTGCGCCGCCGGGACCGCGAGCTGATGACCAAGGACGCCACCATCCGGGAGATCCACCACCGGGTGAAGAACAACCTCCAGACCGTCGCGGCCCTGCTGCGGCTGCAGTCCCGCCGGATGGACTCGGAGTCCGGCCGGGCCGCGCTGGACGAGGCGGTGCGCCGGGTCGGCTCGATCGCGATCGTGCACGAGACGCTCTCCCAGGCACTGGACGAGCAGGTGGCCTTCGACGAGATCGCCGACCGGGTGCTGGCGATGGTGATGGAGCTGTCCCAGGACGGCCGGGTGGCGACCCGCCGCACCGGCAGCTTCGGCATCCTGTCCGCCGAGGTGGCGACCCCGCTGTCGATGGTGCTGACCGAACTGCTCCAGAACGCCCTGGAGCACGCGTTCGGCCCGACCGCCTCCGGGAACCTGGAGGTCAGCGCGCTGCGCGGCCGGGCTCCGGCGACGGGGAAGGGCTGGTCGGACAGCTGGAACGGCGGCGCCCGGCCGGAGGAGTACCTGCTGATCACGGTGCAGGACGACGGCCGCGGCATGCCGGAGGGGTTCGACCCGAAGACGGCGGGCAACCTCGGGCTGCAGATCGTCCGGACGCTGGCCACCGGTGAGCTCGGCGGCACCTTCGACATGGTGGCCGGCCCGAACGGCGGGACCAAGGTGATCCTGGAGATCCCGGTCCGCTGAGGCCGCGCGAAGGTGTGCGACGTTGCGTGAAGGTGCGTGGCGGGGGCGTGCACGCGGCGGAAGCGCCGGGTGCACGCTCCACGCACCGGCGTGCGGAGCGCGGGACCGGAGTGCGGAACCAGGCACGCAACCGGGTGCGCAACCGGGGGCGGAAACAGAAACGAGGCCCTGTCGACCGGGGGGGGGTGGGTCGACAGGGCCTCTCAACCCGTTCCGGCCGTCGGGGGGAGTCGGCCGGAGCGGGGGCTCTGGGTGGTGCGACACCTCGCCGGTGCGTTGCACACGGTGAGCGCCATAGCTCCACAATATTGCTCTAAGTGAACAGTATCAAGTGCCTGGGCGGGTCCGGTGTCGCGGGACCTGGCTGGGCGAGGTCCTTTGTGCGGAAGGCTTCACCAGGAGGTGCAGGGAAGCCTTTGATCATGTGTCGATCGGTACTGCGTTGCTGCTGGTGCTACGGCGTGTGATCGCCGGGCGATCAGGCGGTGCGGGCGCGGTTGCGGGCGGCGCGGCGCTTCATCGCGCGACGCTCGTCCTCGCTCATGCCGCCCCAGACGCCGGCGTCCTGGCCGGTCTCGAGCGCCCACTGGAGGCACTGCTCCATCACCGGACAGCGGCGGCACACGGCCTTGGCTTCCTCGATCTGCAGCAGAGCAGGACCGGTGTTCCCGATCGGGAAGAACAGCTCCGGGTCCTCTTCGCGGCAGACAGCGCGGTGGCGCCAGTCCATGGTCGTCCAACTCCTCCTGCCGCGGGGGGTGGCCCGATCGGCACAATCGAATGGCTTGTGAATGTGAACGCTTTCACGAATCCCGCAACAGCAAAAGAGACCAGAGGCCCGCCGGGCCCGGGTGGTCTGTGCTGAGGGGATTCGGCGATTCGAGGGACGAACCGCGGTCGGCGCTCCTGTGGTTCCGGAGTTGCCGTCGCTGCGATGTGTCCCGATCGCCATGTAGAGGTTCGCAAACCTCGGGCTCGGATACAACCCCCTTCGGGGAGGAATTTTGGATTCTTCGGTGTCGCCTAGCTCACAGCCAGTACTTCTATGGAGTGAAGGGGGCTTGTGCGTTCGAGAAGAAGGAGGAACCCCCCTTCCAGTCACACAATCACACGCAGTGCCCGCCGTACGCCTGTGAAACTGACGCGACTCCTGTCTCCAAGATGGTCCCCGTCGACCTGGAACGGGGCCGCTTCCTCCGAAACCAAGGTGAAGTGTCTGACGTCGTGATAGGAGACGACGTGCTTCCCGGAGGGGCCGGCCGGAGGGGCGCCGTCGCTCGAAGGCGCGTACGACCGCAGGATCTGACGGACCGTTCGAGCCGTGCCGAACGCCGTCATCCGGGTGATGCCGAAGACGTCCAGATCCGTGTCGAAGGAGGCGAGCGGTGAGGGGTAGACCGGACGGTTGCCGAGGAAGGTCCACGGCGAGGTGTTGCTGACTATCGACAGGACCAGGCCCGAAACCCGCTCGCGGCCAGGCAGCTCAAGGGAGACCGGGCCGGAACGGCGCTGCTCACGCTGGGTGAAGTAGTGCCGCAGGGCCTGGCCGACATACAGGGCGTGGGTGGACTTGCGCCCGGCCCGTCGCTGCTCCTCGACCCGGCCGACCACCCCGGCGTCGAAGCCGAGGCCGGCGGTGAAGGTGAACCAGCGGTCCGGCAGCCCCTCCGTCATCGCCTTGCCCAGCCCGATCGGCCGCTCCCGGCCGTGTTCCAGCGCGTCCAGCAGGGCACCGGTGGCCTCCACCGGGTCGTTGGGCAGGCCCAGCGCGCGGGCGAACACATTGGTCGAACCGCCCGGCACCACGGCCAGTCGCGGGACCTTCTCGCCCGGGCCGTGCGCCAGCAGCCCGTTCACCACCTCGTTGACGGTGCCGTCCCCGCCCAGCGCCACCACCAGGTCGACCGTGCCGTCCTCCGCCGCCTCGCGGGCCAGGTCGCGCGCGTGGCCCCGGTACTGGGTCTCGGCGACCTCCAGCTTGAGATCGCTGCGCAGGGCGTGGATCAGGACGTCCCTGGTCCGGCCACTGGTGGTGGTGGCCTTGTGGTTCACGACCAGGAGAGCGCGCATGGGGAAAGCCTACGGGTCGGTACGGACCAACCGGCGGCTACCCTGCTGGAGTGACCGCAGAAACCTCCGCCCCCGCACCCTCGGCCGGCTCCGGGCGCCCGGCCTCCCTGACGCTGGGCGCCGCCATCACCGCCCTGGAGGGCGTCGCGCTGGCCCTCGTCGGCGTCTCGGACATGGTGTCCGCGCTGTCCGGCCAGGCCAAGCAGCTCGCCCTGAACGAGTTCGGCGGAGCGGTCATCGTGCTGCTCGGCGTGCTGCCGGTGCTGGCCGCCCGCGCGCTGCTCAGGGAGCGCCGCTGGGGCCGTAGCCCGGCCGTGCTGACCAACTCGATCTGCCTGCCGGTCGCCTACTACATGTTCGAGAGCGGCGGCGCGATGATCGCGGTCGGCGCGCTGGTCGGCGTGCTCGGCCTGGTGGGCATCGGCTGCCTGCTGAACCCGAAGTCGACGGCGGCCCTGTATGCCCCGTCCGAGGACTAGGGCACACAGGGCCGGGGGCACACGGGGCCGGGAGTCGTACGCGCGGCCGCCCGAACTGAGCGGCCGTCAGTCCTACTCCTCCACCAGGAGCTTCTCCCGCAGCTGCGCCAAGGTCCGGGCGAGCAGCCGGGACACGTGCATCTGGGAGATCCCCACCTCGGCGGCGATCTGCGACTGGGTCATGTTCCGGAAGAACCGCAGCACCAGGATCTTCTGTTCCCGGGGCGGCAGTTGGGCCAGCAGCGGCTTGAGCGACTCGCGGTACTCGACGCCCTCCAGCGCCTCGTCGGTGGCGCCCAGGGTGTCCGCGACGGCCGGCGACTCGTCGTCGCTGTCCGGCACGTCCAGGGACAGCGTGGAGTACGCGTTGGCGGACTCCAGGCCCTCCAGGACGTCCTCCTCGGAGATCCCCAGGTGCTCGGCCAGCTCGTGCACCGTGGGGGAGCGGCCGTGCCGCTGGGAGAGCTCGCTGGTCGCCGTGGTGAGCGACAGCCGCAGCTCCTGGAGCCTGCGCGGGACGCGCACCGCCCAGCCCTTGTCGCGGAAGTGCCGCTTGATCTCCCCGACGATGGTCGGCGTCGCGTAGGTGGAGAACTCGACCCCGCGCTCGTGGTCGAAGCGGTCCACCGACTTGATCAGGCCGATGGTGGCGACCTGGGTCAGGTCGTCCAGCGGCTCGCCCCGGTTGCGGAAGCGCCGGGCCAGGTGCTCGACCAGCGGGATGTGCATCCGCACCAGCTGGTTGCGCAGCTCGACCCGCTCCGGGGAGCCCTCGGGCAGCGCGGACAGCCGGACGAACAGCGCGCGGGCGGCCTCCCGGTCCGGGGCGCCGGTGCGGTGCGAGCCCTGGGTGGGGACGGTGCCGTGCAGCTCGGCCTCGCCCGCCGGGTCCGTCCCGTCCGCCGGGTCCGGCGGGGGCGCGGCGGCAGGCGTCGGCTCGGACGTCGGCTCGGTGGGGTGGCTCATCCGCTGGGCGTCCTTCGGGTGCGCTTCGTCGTTGGCGGCGAGGCCGGGAACGCTCGCCTGGGTCGGTACGGCAGGTCCCGCCGTCGCGAGGCCGGTACGGTCCAGATCACTCACGGCCATTCCCCCGTTCCGTTCCGGGAGCACCGGGGCCGACGGCCCCGGAATCGTCTCGTTGGTCGTACCGCGTGGGCGGCGGTACCGGGAGCCGTCCGTCGGGCCCCGGGGCGGGGATCGGCGGACGGCCCTTGCGCGGGTGCTGCTCGGTGCTGCTCGGTCGTGCGGTTCGGCTCGGCGCCCGGCTAGTGGACGGGAGAGCCGCCGCGCTTCTTGTGCAGGCTGATCGACACGGTTTTGTCCTCGGCGACCGAGGAGTCGACCTCGCCGGCCAGGGCGGAGAGCACCGTCCAGGCGAAGGTGTCCCGCTCGGGGGCCTTGCCGTCGGTGGTCGGGGCGGAGACGGTGACCTTCAGCGAGTCGCCGACCAGCCGGAACTCGCAGGACAGGACGGAGCCGGGCACCGCCTGCTGGAGCAGGATGGCGCAGGCCTCGTCGACCGCGATCCGCAGGTCCTCGATCTCGTCGAGTGTGAAGTCCAGCCGGGCCGCCAACCCGGCCGTCGCTGTTCGCAGGACGGAGAGGTAGGCCCCCGCTGCGGGCAGCCTGACCTCCACGAAGTCCTGAACACCGAGATCGCCGTCGATCTGGGACACCCTTGCCTCCTGGGTGACGCGCTGTGCCTTCTTTGGTACCCCGCTTGTTACCGCTTGCTGCCCCCGAAGGGGGGTCCGGCGCGGCGGATCCACCATCGCTCTGCCTTCCGCAACCCCGGTTCGGGAGTTACTCATGGTAAGGCATTGCGACGCAGGGTGGCAGACCCTTTCTCCGGACTCCGGAGAGCCGTTCAGCGCCGTCCGGCGTCGGCCAGCGCCTCGTCGGTGAGCCGGTACACCGTCCACTCGTCCATCGGCACCGCGCCGATGGACTTGTAGAAGTCGATCGAGGGCTGGTTCCAGTCCAGGACCGACCACTCGACCCGGGAGTAGCCGCGCTCGACGGCGATCCGGGCCAGTTCCAGCAGCAGCGCCTTGCCGTGGCCGCCGCCGCGGGACTGCGGGCGGACGTACAGGTCCTCCAGGTAGATCCCGTGGGTGCCGCGCCAGGTCGAGAAGTTGCGGAACCAGACCGCGAAGCCGACCGGCTCGCCGGTGGTGTCGTCCTCGGCGATCAGCCCGAACAGGGCCGGGTTCTCGCCGAAGAGGGCCTGGTGCAGCTGTTCCTCGGTGGCCTTCGCCTCGTGCAGTGCCTGCTCGTAGTCCGCGAGTTCGCGGATCATGGCGTGGATGACGGGGACGTCGGTGGCGACGGCGGTGCGGATCATGCCACTGAGCCTACTGCTCGGGACCGGTCTCGTCCCAGGCCTGGACGGAGGTCTGGTCGACGATCCGGCCGTCCCGCAGCCCGGCCATCGAGGACATCAGTACCCGGACGCCGTCCGGGTACCGGCAGGACTCCAGGAAGGCGACGTGGTCGCCCTGGACCACCACCTGTTCCAGCTTGTGGGTCATCTCGCGGCTGTAGATGTCGTCCAGCATGGCGCCGATCTCCTCCCGCCCGTGCATCACCAGGGGGTGGCTGGGCTGGGTCTTGCGATCGACCATGCGCAGTTCGGCGTCCTCCGCGTAGAGCGCGAGGAGGGTCTCGGCGTCGCGGCGCTCGATGCCCTGGCGCAGTGCGCGGGTGTCGAAGGCGGCGGGGGCCGCCGTGGTGGTCATGATCTCGCTCCTCCGGTCGGGTTCCGTCGGCTCGTACCTTGAGCGTACGCCCGGCCGCCCGGGGCCGGAGGAGCGAGAGCGGGGCCGGTCAGCGGGCCGGGACGGTGCGCAGGTACCCGGCCAGCGCGCCGATCGCGGCCGGGTTGCGCGGGCTCTCCACCAGGTCGACGTAGTCCATGACGAAGAACCGGTCGTTGCGGATCGCGGCGACGCCGGCCAGCGGCGGGAAGGACTTGAGGAACTTCCGCTTCTCCTCGGCGCCGGTGCTGCCGTAGTTGTTGATCACGATCACCTCGGGGTCGCGCTCCACCACGCTCTCCCAGCCGGCCGTGAGCCAGGTGTCGGTGAGGTCGCCCATGACGTTGGTCCCGCCGGCCTTGGCGATGATCTCGTTGGCGGCGGCGAACTTCCCGGCGGTGTACGGCTTGTCCTGCCCGCTGTCGTACAGGAAGACGGACGGGCGGCGCTCGGGCTGCGGGACGGCGGCGATCCGCGCCTTGAAGTCGGCGATCAGCTTGTCGGCGCGGTCCTTGACGTCGAAGACCTCGCCGAGGTTGGCCAGGTCGGTGTAGAGCGCCTCCAGCGGGTCCATCACGCCGCGCTCGGTGCCCTTGCCGCTGCGGCAGGACTCGCTGAGCACGTACGAGTCGATGCCGAGCGCCTTGAGGGTCTGAGGGGTGACGCCGCGGCCCTCGTCGAAGCCGTAGTGCCAGCCGGCGAAGACCAGGTCGGCCTTGGCGTCCAGGGCGATCTCCTTGGTGATGATCTGCTTGGAGAGCCACTTCGCCTGCTGGTAGCCGTCCTTCCAGGCGACCTGGTCGATCTTCCCCTTGTCGTCGGGCATCACGTAGCCGGCCATCCGGTCGGCGAGGCCCAGGGAGAGCATCAGTTCGGTGATGCCGACGTCGTTGGTCACCACCCGGGCGGGCTTCCGGTCGAAGGTGAGCTTCTCGCCGCAGTTGTCCACCGTCACCGGGTAGTGGGCGGAGGCGGTGGCGGTCTCCTCGGGGGCGATCTCGGCCCCGCAGGCGGTGAGTCCGAGGGTGAGCAGGGCGGTGGCGGCAACGGCCTTGGTGCGCACGGTGGTTCCTCTGAGCAGGGGGGCGGATCAGGCGGGGCGGTCGAGACGGTCGAACAGCAGCTGGAGGGCGCCGCTCTCCGGGTGCCGCACCGGGGTGGCCCGGACGCCGAACACCTCGGCCAGCAGGGCGGGTCGGAGCACCTTCTCGGGCGTGCCGGAGGCGACGATCCGGCCGGCCCGCAGCACGTACAGCAGGTCGCAGTGACCCGCGGCCAGGTTGAGGTCGTGCAGCGCGGTGAGCACCGTCGGGCCGGCCTCGCGGGCGAGCGCCAGCACCTCCAACTGGTGGGCGATGTCGAGGTGGTTGGTGGGTTCGTCCAGCACCAGCAGGCGCGGCTCCTGGACCAGGGCGCGGGCGAACAGCACCCGCTGCTTCTCGCCCCCGGACAGGCTCAGGAAGCCGCGCTCGGCCAGGTGTCCGGCCCGGACCTTGCGCAGCGCCTCGGCGCAGCGCTCGGCGTCCCCGTCGGTGGGGGCGCCGAAGCCGCGGCGGTGCGGCAGCCGGCCCATCGCGACCACCTCGGCGACGGTGAAGTCGAACTCGGCGGAGTGCTCCTGGGTCAGCGCGGCCACCCGGCGGGCCGCCTCGCGGGCGGTGAGGGCGTGCAGGTCGTCGCCGGCCAGCCGGACCGCGCCGCCGGCCGGCTTCAGCACCCGGTAGACGCAGCGCAGCAGCGTCGACTTGCCGCTGCCGTTCGGGCCGATGAGCCCGACCACCTGTCCGGCGGCGGCCGCCAGGCTCACCTCGTGGACCAGCCGGGTGCCCGCCAGTTCCACCGAGACGGCGTCGACGGCGAGGTCCTGGGCGTGCGCGGCCACGGCGGCCGCCTCGGTCACGTCGGTCACCGGGTGCCTCCGAAGGACTGGCCGCGGCGCCGCATCATCAGCAGGAAGGCGGGCACGCCGAGCACCGCGGTGAACACCCCGACGGGCAGTTCGGCGGGCGCCAGCAGGGTGCGCGAGGCGATGTCCACCCAGACCAGCAGCAGGGCCCCGGCGAGCGGGGCGATCACCAGCACCCGGCGGTGCCCGGCGCCGACCAGCATCCGGGCCAGGTGCGGCATCAGCAGCCCGACGAAGCCGATCGCCCCGCTGACCGCGACCACGGTGCCGGTGACGGCGGCGGTCACCACGAACAGCTCGCGGCGCAGCCGGTCCGGGTCCACGCCGAGCGAGGCGGAGGTCTCGTCGCCCATCGCGAGCGCGTCCAGCCGTCCGGCGGCGCAGGCCAGGTAGGCGAGGCCGGCCAGGACGGTGACGGCGGCGATCGGCACCGAGCCCCAGGTGGCGCCGCCGAGGCTGCCGAGCAGCCACATCATGGCGTCCCGGGCGGCCTCGCCGCGGTCGGCGGCGAAGACCATCAGGGTGGTGGCGGCGGAGAACCCGTAGGACAGGGCGGTGCCGGTGAGCACCAGGCGCAGCGGGGTGAGCCCGAACGCGGTGCGGGCGGCGAGGTAGACCAGCGTCATGGCGGCCAGGGCGGAGCCGAAGGCGGAGGCGGAGATCGCCCACACGCCGAGCGAGGCGAAGGCGCCGAACAGCAGGACGGCGTTGGCGCCGACGGCCGCGCCGGAGGAGATGCCGAGGACGAAGGGGTCGGCCAGCGCGTTGCGCACCAGGGCCTGGACGGCGACGCCGCAGGCGGCCAGTCCGGCGCCGACCACGGCGGCCAGCACGGTGCGCGGCAGCCGGATCTCCCAGACGATCGCGTACGCGGCCGCCTCGTCCGCCTCCAGCCGACCGCCCGTCAGCCCGGCGCCCAGCAGCCGCAGCACCCGGGGCAGGCCGAGCCCGGAGGAGCCGAGGGCGACCCCGCAGACCAGCGAGAGCAGGAGGGCGGCGCCGAGGCCGGCGGCGAGCGGGACGACGGGTATGCGACGAGTGGGCGGGCCGACTGCCCGGTCTGCGGGTGCGCGGTTCACGGGTGCGCCTTGCCTCGGGCCGGGGGTGCGCCGGGGCGGGCGCGGGCCGGGGCGTGCCGGGGCGCCGTTCCCCTCGCAGTCCACGGCGAGTTGTCGGGAGTTCGGCGGCCGAGGGCGATCGGGCTGGCGCGGCCGTACGGGCTGGTACGGGCCGTGCTCACCGTTGCGGGTCAGCGCCGGATTCACACCGGACTTCCCCCTCGGACGCCCTGGCAGCATAACAGCCACTCAGGGCAGGCAACCCTTACCGGCCGGGGGTCGGGCGTGAACGCACGACCGCCCCCGTCCGGTGGTCCGGACGGGGGCGGTCGGGTGGCGACGCGTCAGGCTCAGGCCTGCTTGGTCTCCCAGAAGATCTTGTCGACCTCGGCGATCAGGTCCAGCAGGGCCTGGCCGGTGGCCGGGTCGGTGGACGCCTTGGCGGCCGAGGCGGCCTTCAGGGTGTCGTTGATCAGCTGGTGCAGCTGCGGGTACTTCTCGAAGTGCGGGGCCTTGAAGTAGTCGCTCCACAGCACCGAGATGTGGTGCTTGACGGCCTCGGCGCGCTGCTCCTTGATGATGATGGCGCGGGCGCGGAAGTGCGGGTCCTCGTTGGCCTGGTACTTCTCCTGGGTGGCCTTGACGGACTCGGCCTCGAGCTTGGCCTGCGCGGGGTCGTACACGCCGCAGGGCAGGTCGCAGTGGGCGTGGGCGGTGGCGCGCGGTGCAAACAGACGAGAGAACATGGGAGTCCTTCCTTAGATCGTCTTCCCGCGCCCGAGATTACCCTTCCGCCCTCCCGGTTTCGCGATCGGGCGGCGGGCCTAGGGCGAAAGACGGACCCGGAACCGGGGTATTCCGGACATCGGAGCGCTGACGGCCCGTACGGCAGACTGGGGGACGGGCGGAGCGGGAGGAGGAGTCGTGGCGCGGAGCACGCGACCGGAGGACGTCGGAGCCGGGGACCGGGGCGGAGTGCTGCCGTTCGGGCTGGTCGAGGTGGCGGGGCCGTCGATGGTCCCGACCCTGCGCGAGGGCGACCGGCTGCTGGTCCGGTACGGCGCGCCGATCCGGCCGGGCGCGGTGGTGGTCTTCCGGCACCCGTTCCAGCAGGACCTGCTGGTGGTGAAGCGGGCCGCCGAGCGCCGGCCCAAGGGCTGGTGGCTGCTGTCCGACAACCGCCCGGTGGACAGCGACAGCCGCAGCTACGGCGCCGTCCCGGACGAGCTGGTGCTCGGCCGGGTGCTGCTGCGGCTGAGCCCGAGCCCGGCCTGGCTGGCGCCGGGGCGCCGGCTGGAGCGGCTGCTGCTCACCCCGCGGCTGGCCCGGGTGCCGGGCCTGGCCCGCCGGCTCGGCGCCTGGGTCGAGGAGGTCTGAGGCCCCAGGGCCCCGAACTCCCGAGGCCCTGAGTTCGCGAGGGCCTAGGCCCGGGCCGCGGCCTCCGCCTCCTGGCGCTTGCGGGCCCGGTAGGCGGCCACGTTGGCGCGGGTCGCGCAGCGGTCCGAGCAGTAGCGGCGGGAGCGGTTGGTCGAGGTGTCCAGGTAGGCGTTGCGGCAGGGCGCGGCCTGGCAGATGCCGAGCCGGTCGGCGCCCAGCTCGGTCAGGTGGACGGCCAGGCCCATGCAGGCGACCGCGGTGAAGTGCGCGGTGGCGGTGGGGGAGTTGTCGGCCAGGTGCAGGTGCCAGCGCGGCCGCCCGGCGTCGTCCAGGTAGTCGTGTCCGGAGACCAGCGGGCTGACGGGGTACTCCATCAGCAGGCTGTTCAGCAGGTCGACGCCGCGGACCTCGTCGCCCTCGGCGGCGGCCTCGAAGACGCCGCGCAGCCTGGTCCGCACCGCCCGCAGCCGGGGCAGGTCGGACTCGTCGGCGAGGGCGGCGGCCCGCGAGGAGTCGGAGAACAGGCCGCGCACCGCCTCCACGGAGGTCAGCGTGTCGGTGCCGCGCTCGGGCTCCTCGGTGTTCACCAGCCGAACGGCGAGATCGGCGTAGGCGGCGAGCTCCACAGGGGTCCTTCCAGATTCGGTAACGGGCTGACTGCTTCCAGCCTATTACTCGTACGGCGTTCCGGCCTCCTTTCCCCGGTGGGAAAGGGGTCGGCGCCCGGCAGGACGGGTCTGCCGGGCGCCGACGGTACGGCCTAGAGCACCTTGGACAGGAAGGCCCTGGTGCGCTCGTGCTGCGGGTTGGTGAGCACCTCGCGGGGGTTGCCGGACTCGACCACCACGCCGCCGTCCATGAACACCAGGGCGTCGCCGACCTCGCGGGCGAAGCCCATCTCGTGGGTGACGACCACCATGGTCATGCCCTCCTCGGCGAGGCCGCGCATGACGTCGAGGACGTCGCCGACCAGCTCCGGGTCGAGCGCGGAGGTGGGCTCGTCGAAGAGCATCAGCTTGGGCTTCATGGCCAGCGCGCGGGCGATCGCCACGCGCTGCTGCTGGCCGCCGGAGAGCTGCGAGGGGTAGTTCCCGGCCTTGTCGGCCAGGCCGACCCGCTCCAGCAGGGCCATGCCGCGCTCGCGGGCGTCGGCCCTGCTCTCGCCCTTGACCTGGACCGGCGCCTCCATGACGTTCTCGATGGCGGTCATGTGCGGGAACAGGTTGAAGCGCTGGAAGACCATGCCGATGTCGCGCCGCTTGAGGGCGACCTCGCGGTCCTTGAGCTCGTGCAGCCGGTCGCCCTTCTGCCGGTAGCCGACCAGCTCGCCGTCCACCCAGAGGCGGCCGCCGTTGATCTTCTCCAGGTGGTTGATGCACCGCAGGAAGGTCGACTTGCCGGAGCCGGAGGGGCCGATCAGGCAGAACACCTCGCCCTGCTTGACCTCCAGGTCGATGCCCTTGAGCACCTCGACCGGGCCGTAGGACTTGTGCACGTTCTCGGCGCGGACCATGGGCTCGGTGGACGCCGCGGCGTCGGCGGGGGTCTTGCTCAGGTCGGTCATACGTGACCACCTCCCTCGAGCCCCGGGACGACGTCGGCGTTCGTCTTGGGGGCGGGCTTCCCGGCGAACAGGCCCCGCAGCCGCTGCAGCGGGGTGGGCGGCAGGGTGCGGTTGGAGCCCCGGGCGTAGTGGCGCTCGATGTAGTACTGGCCGATGGTCAGCACCGAGGTGAAGAACAGGTACCAGAGGCTGACCACGATCAGCAGCGGGATGTTCTGGTAGTTGCGGGAGTAGATGACCTGGCCGGCCCGGAAGATCTCCTCCAGGGAGATCACGGAGACCAGCGAGGTGGTCTTGAGCATCGAGATGGTCTCGTTGCCGGTCGGCGGGATGATCACCCGCATGGCCTGCGGCAGGACGATCCGGCGCATGGTCTGGAACCGGCTCATGCCGAGCGCGTGCGAGGCCTCGGACTGGCCCTCGTCGACCGACTGGATGCCGCCGCGGACGATCTCCGCCATGTAGGCGGCCTCGTTGAGGCCGAGGCCCAGCAGGGCGGCGACGAAGGTCGGGATCAGCACGTTGGTCTGCTCGGACCAGAACTCCGGCCCCCACGGCACGCCGATCGACAGCTTGGCCCAGATCAGGCCGAGGAAGTTCCAGAACACCAGCTGAACCAGGACCGGGGTGCCGCGGAAGATCCAGATGTAGACCCAGGCGACGCCGGCCAGCAGCGGGTTCGGGGAAAGGCGCATCACCGCGAGGACGATGCCGCCGACCACGCCCATGAGCATGGCGAGAACGGTCAGTTCCAGCGTCACCAGCAGGCCGTGCATGATGCTGTCGTGGAACAGGTACTGACCGACGATGTCCCACTTGAAAGCGGGGTTGGTGAAGAGGGCGCTCACGAGCATCGCCGCGAGTACGGCGATGACGACGGCGCCGGCCCAGCGTCCGGGGTGACGGACGGGGACGGCCCTGATGGTCTCGGGCCGCCCCTTCTCCGCCGTCCCCTTGTCCAAAGAGTTCACGGTGTGGCCTCGGGGGAGAAGTGAAGCGTACGAGGGTCAGGAGGCGCCGTTGACGACCGACTTTTCGATGGCGCCGGCCTCGACACCCCACTTGTTGAGGATCTGCTTGTAGGTGCCGTCGTCGATCAGCGACTGGACGGCGCCCTGGATGGCCGGGGTGAGCTTGGAGCCCTTGGCCAGGGCCACGCCGTAGGGGGCCACGCCGTAGGTCTCGCCGACCTTCTCCAGCTGGCCGCCGGACTGCTTGACCGCGTAGTCGACGACCTGGGAGTCGGCCATCAGCGCCTGGTCGCGGCCGGAGACCACGGCGTTGGTGACGTCCGTCTGGAGGTCGAACTTGTCGCCCCCGTTCTGGATGCCCGGCTTGCCGGCCTTGGCGCAGTCGGGGTCGCGGGTGTCCTTGATCTCGTCGGCCTGGGTGGTGCCGGTCTGGACGGCGACCTTCTTGCCGCAGAGGTCCTTCGGGTCGATCTTCTCCGGGTTGCCCTTCTTCACCGCGACGGCGCTGCCGGAGTTGAAGTAGGTGACCATGTCGACGATCTGCTCGCGCTCCTTGTTGTCCGTGAAGGACGACATGCCGAGCTGGAACTTGTTCGACTGGATGCCAGGGATGATCGCGGTGAAGCCGGAGTCCTGGACCTCGGCCTTCAGGCCGAGCTTGGCGGCGATGGCGTTGGCCAGGTCGACGTCCATGCCGATGACCTTGCCACTGTCGTCCTTGAACTCGTCCGGCGCGTAGGAGGCGTCCGCGCCCACCACGAGCTTGCCGGCCGCCTTGACGTCATCCGGGACGAGCGAGGCCAGCTTGGGATCGGCCTTGACCTCGTTGACGGTCGCGGAGGCGTTGGGGGCGCCGCTGCCGTCGCTCTTGCTGCTGCTGCAGCCGGTCAGCACGAGGGAGACCGACGCGGCGACCACACCGGCTGCGAGGAGCCGGCTGCGCTGGGTACGGGTGGTCATGAGGGGGATCTCCATCCTGGGGGAGAGAGGTCGGGCGGAGCGCGCCGCGGGAGCGGCGCACCGGAACGGCGAGCCGCGCGGCTCGGTACGGGTGCGTGTCGCCGTACGTCGTCGTACGTGCAGGCCGGGTCGTGCAGTTGCCCGGGCGCGGGGGTGCCGCCCGGGGGTGTACGAGGTACTGCTTCCGCCACCCTCCGCCGAGGTGGACGTTGACCGGTCGGCCTCGACCAGTGGCCGGCTCGATCCGAGATGGGGGGAATCCTGCCATCTGATGACAGTCAGGTGGCCCTCATCCAGATCAAAATCGGATAACGAGGGGTCGCACTGTCCGCTATTCGGACTTATCCCGTGTCCCTGTCACTCTGCGCATAGGTATGCAGACCCGTCCGTGCCGTACCCGGGGGTCCGCCGCCCGCCGGTCAGATGCCCCCGTTGACCACCGCGTTCTGCGCCGCGCCGGCGCTCACGTTCCACTTGGCCAGGATCTTGTCGTACTCACCGCTGCGGATCAGCTGGTCGATCGCCTTGGCCAGCACGTCGCGCAGCTGCCCGTCGTCCTTGCGCAGCGCGATCCCGTACGGGTTGGAGGTGGACTGCCCGCCGGTCACCTCGAAGCGGGCGCCGCCGTCGGTGGTCTTCGCCGCGTAGGCGGCCACCGGGAAGTCGTTCAGGCCGGCCGCGGCCGCGCCGGAGGCGACCTCGGCCAGCGCCTTGGTGTCGGTGTCCAGCTTGTGGGGGACCAGCGCGGGACGGCCGGCCCGGGTGCAGACGGACACCTGACGGGTGACGATCTCGTCCTGGGTGGTGCCCTGCTGGAGCGCGACGGTCTTGCCGCACAGGTCGTCCAGGCTCTTGATCGCCTTGGGGTTGCCCTTCGGGACGACGATCGAGGTGCCGGCGATGAAGTAGTCCACGAAGTCCACGCCGGGGCCGGCCTGCTTGCCGTTCTCGTCCAGGGCGTCACGGCGCTTGCGGGTGTCGCTGAGCGCCGACATCGCCACGTCGTACTGCTTGGCCTGGAGGTTCGGCACCAGCTTGTCGAAGGGGGTGTCGACGAACTCGACCCGCACGTCGAGGATCCGGCCCAGGGCGGCGGCGAGCTCCGGGTCGAGGCCGGTCGGGGTGCCGTCCGGGCCGCGGAACTCCACCGGGGCGTAGTTGACGTCCATGCCGACCCGCAGCACCCCGGCCGACCGCAGGGTCTTCGGCAGCTTGCCGCGAAGGTCCTTGACCGGATCCTCCGCGGCGGCCTGCCCGCCACTGCCGCAGCCGGTCAGCAACAGGGCTCCGGCGGTCGTCAGGGCGGCGGCGGCCGGGATCGGACGGCGGGCGAGGCGGGCGTGACGCATGAGGGCGGCTCCTGTGGGAGGGACGGGCGCCGCCACGGTGTCGCGCGGGTGTACGCGAAATGGCGGACAAGCGATCCTGCCATCCCGGCCTGCCGGGCCCGGCAGCGGGTGTGTCAGAATTCGGTACCGGGTGACCCCCGAACGCTCGAACCAGACCGACGAGCCCCGACAGGCTCGCGGTGCTCGGGAACGGAAGTCCTCACGCGGCTCCGTATCCGGGGCGCCGACTCCCTTCGGACCTGCGTTCACTCCTGCGGGTGCGCGTGCGCTCATGCCGCTGCCGCCGCCGGTGCCCTGCGCTGAGACGCCGGGCTTCCGTGACGCGACAGCTCGGCGATGAACCGTACGTGACGAGGACGAAAAGGCATAGGTGCGATGCCGTCGTCCGACCTACGCTCGGCCCGTAAGCACAACGCGGACAACAGAAGACCCAACAAAACCCTCATCCGAGGGCGCCGCCCGACGGCAGCGCCCCGACCCTGACCCCGGGTCCGCTTCGGCGTACCCGGTTTCCGGTTTCCGGCCGGGTCGTCCTCCCGTCGGCCGCGCGTCCTCGCCAGATCAATGACGAAGAGGTCATCGTGGCAGCGGAGATCATCAGCAGCACCCAGGACACCGACGATCCGGTCGACGCGGTTTTCGCGCTCCACCGCGGCGGCAAGATGGAGATCCGGGCGACCGTCCCGGTGCGCGACGCGGACGACCTGTCCCTCGCCTACACCCCCGGTGTCGCCCGGGTCTGCACGGCCATCGCCGAGCAGCCGGAACTGGTCAACGACTACACCTGGAAGTCCAACACCGTCGCGGTGGTCACCGACGGCACCGCGGTGCTGGGCCTCGGCGACATCGGCCCGCAGGCCTCGCTGCCCGTGATGGAGGGCAAGGCCATCCTGTTCAAGCAGTTCGGCGGCGTGGACGCGGTGCCGATCGCGCTCGCCTGCACCGAGGTCGACGAGATCGTCGAGACCGTGGTCCGGCTGGCGCCCTCCTTCGGCGGCGTCAACCTGGAGGACATCTCCGCGCCCCGCTGCTTCGAGATCGAGCGCCGGCTCCAGGAGGCCCTGGACATCCCGGTCTTCCACGACGACCAGCACGGCACCGCGATCGTCACCACCGCCGCCCTGTGGAACGCCGCCAAGGTGACCGGCCGTGAGATCGGCTCGCTGCGGGCCGTCATCTCCGGCGCCGGCGCGGCCGGCATCGCCATCGCCAAGATGCTGGTCGCGGCCGGCATCGGCGACGTGGCCGTCTGCGACCGCAAGGGCGTGGTGTACGAGGGCCGCGGCGACCTCACCGACGTCAAGGCCGAGATCGCCGCGCGGACCAACCGCACCGGCCTCAAGGGCTCGCTGGCCGACGCGATGGCCGGCGCCGACGTGTTCATCGGCGTCTCCGGCGGCACTGTGCCGGAGGAGGTCGTCGCGACCATGGCCGAGGGCGCGTTCGTCTTCGCGATGGCCAACCCCACCCCGGAGATCCACCCCGAGGTCGCGCACAAGTACGCCGCGGTGGTCGCCACCGGCCGCAGCGACTTCCCGAACCAGATCAACAACGTGCTGGCCTTCCCGGGCATCTTCGCGGGCGCCCTCCAGGTCCGCGCCTCCCGGATCACCGAGGGCATGAAGCTGGCCGCCGCCAAGGCGCTGGCCGGCGTCGTGGCCGACGAGCTGACGCCGCAGAAGGTCATCCCCTCCCCGTTCGACGAGCGGGTCGCGCCGGCGGTCACCAAGGCCGTCGCCGAGGCCGCCCGGGCGGAGGGCGTGGCGCGGATCTGACGATCCGACCGGACACCGCCGATCGGCCCGGGGCCGGGACACGCGTCACACGTTCGCGTGGTTCCCGGCCCCGGCCGTCGGGGCTATCGTCCGGGGCATGTTCGCTGCCTACGCCGCACGTATCGACGCCGCCGACCCGCTGAGCGGGCTGGAGCTGGGCGAGCTCCCCGAGCCGCAGGCCCGTCCCGGATGGAGCGTGGTCACGGTCCGGGCCGCCAGCCTCAACCATCACGACCTCTGGTCGCTGCGCGGGGTCGGCCTGCCCGCCGAGAAGCTGCCGATGATCCTCGGCTGCGACGCCGCCGGCGTCGACGAGCACGGCAACGAGGTGGTCGTGCACTCGGTGATCGGCCAGAGCGGCCACGGGGTCGGCCCGGACGAGCCGCGGTCCATCCTGACGGAGCGCTACCAGGGCACCTTCGCCCAGCGGGTGGCCGTACCCACCTGGAACCTGCTGCCCAAGCCCGCCGAGCTGAGCTTCGAGCAGGCCGCCTGCCTGCCCACCGCCTGGCTGACGGCGTACCGGATGCTGTTCACCAACGCCGGGGTCAAGCCCGGGGACACCGTCCTGGTGCAGGGCGCGGGCGGCGGGGTGGCGACCGCGCTGGTCGTCCTCGGCAAGGCGGCCGGCCTGCGGGTCTGGGTCACCGGGCGGGACGAGGCCAAGCGCGCCCGGGCGGTGGAGCTCGGCGCCGACGCGGCCTTCGAGAGCGGCGCCCGGCTGCCCGAGCGGGTGGACGCGGTCATGGAGACGGTCGGCGCCGCGACCTGGTCGCACTCGGTGAAGTCGCTGCGCCCGGGCGGCACCATCGTCATCTCCGGGGCCACCTCCGGCCCCAGCCCGAGCTCCGCCGAGCTGAACCGGATCTTCTTCCTGGAGCTCAAGGTGGTCGGCTCGACCATGGGCACCAAGGAGGAGCTGGCCGGGCTGCTCTCCTTCTGCGCCAACACCGGCGTCCGGCCGGTGATCGACTCGGTGCTGCCGCTGGCCGAGGCCAGGGACGGCTTCGCCCGGCTCGCCAAGGGTGACGTCTTCGGGAAGGTCGTCCTCAACCCCTGACCCGGGGCCCGCCCGACGGCGCCCTGACGCCCCGGCACATGTGGCGGCCCGGCGCCTCCCGAAGGGGGCACCGGGCCGCCGTTCCGGACCGTCGGCGTCAGCCGAGCAGTCGCTTCAGCCGCTCGCCCGCGGCGCCCAGCACCGTACGGGCCTCGGCAAGCCTGTCCGCGCCCACCCCGCCGTCCCTGGCCGCGTCCCGCACCTGGTCGCGGAAGCGGTCGAGCAGCCGCTCCAGCTCACGGGCCGGATCCCCGGCCGGGTCGGTGTGGGCCCACGACGGCAGGTCGGCCGGGGTTCCGGGCTCGTTCTCGTCCTTGTCCAGGTCGATCCTGGTCACGTTGACCTTCTCGGCGGGCTCCGCGGCCGGCTCCTCCGGGCCGTGGCCCCAGCGGGCCGCGTCGGCCAGCCCGGCCAGGCCCTTGGTCAGCTCGGACAGGCCCTCGGCCAGCCCGGTCGGCCAGTCGCCCTTCGCGGCGTGCTCGCGCACCTGCTGCTCGACCCGGCGCTTGATCCGCAGCGCCTCCTGCTGCGCGGCGGTGCGCGAGGCCTTGGCCTGCTCGCGCAGCCGGCGGGCCTCCGCCTCGGCGGCCTTCGCCTTGGCCTTGGCGGCCTGCTCCTGCTCCCGGGCGCGCTTGGCCTGCTCCTTGGCCTGCTGCTTGAACTGGGCGAACTCCTCCTTGGCGCGCTGCCAGGACTCGTTGTCGCCCCAGGGCCCGGCCCACGGGTCGCCGTTCTCGGCGCGCTCCGGCCGGGGCGCCTGCTTGGCGGCGTTCCACAGCTCCTCGCGCAGGTCCTTGGCGCTGTCCCGGACGTCCTCGCGGATCGCCCCGGCGAGCTGCGCCACGGAGTCGTGGATCTCCAGCTCCAGCTCGTCCAACTCGCCCTGTCGGGCTTCGAGTTCGGCGCGTCCGGCGTCGGTCAGCCGGTAGACCTTGCGGCCGCCCTCGGTGCTGTGGGTGACCAGGCCCTCCTGCTCCAGCTTGGCCAGCCGCGGGTAGACCGTCCCGGCCGAGGGGGCGTACAGGCCCTGGAAGCGCTCCTCCAGCAGCCGGATCACCTCGTAGCCGTGCCGCGGGGCCTCGTCCAGCAGCTTCAGCAGGTACAGGCGGAGCCGACCGTGGCCGAACACAGGGGTCATCTCAGGCCTCCTTGGTGAGGTTCGGCGTGCCGGGGCCGGCCGGGAGTTCCTTGACCACCACCGGGCCCTCCTCCTCCGCGTCGGGGCGGCGCAGCACGGTGACCGCGCCGGAGACGGTGGTGACGTTGAGGTTGCCGCGGCCCTCGCCGAGTCGGCCGGAGATCTTCTTGGCGCCCCAGGTGCTGCTCATCTGGAGCTGCTCGAAGGTGCTGGAGACGTCGCCGCTGGTGGAGCCGGCCTCGACGGTGGCGTCGGCCGCGGAGGGGATCCGGACCACGACCGCGCCGCTGACGGTGTTGACCTTGACGTCGGTCTCGCCGGCCACGTCGAGGTCCAGGGTGACGGCGCCGGTGACGGTGTTGGCCTGGATCCGGTCGGCGGTGCCGGCGATCACGGTGAGCTGCCCGGAGACGGTGTTGACCTTGAGCCGGCCGCCGACGGCCTGGGCGTCGACGTCGCCGGTGACGGTGCTCGCGTCGATCCGGCCGGTCACCCCGGCGAGGGTGGTGTCGCCGTTGGCGCTCTGCACCGAGACGTGCCCGTCGATGCCGCTGACGGTGGCGTGGGCGGACACGGTGCCGACCTTGACCTCGACGTCGGCGGGGACGGTCACGGTGACGCCGGCGATCCGCTTGCGCTTGAAGGAGCCGAAGAAGTTCCGCACCGAGCCGACGGACTTGACCCAGTCGCCGAACTCGCCCCAGCTGTTGATGTCCTTGTAGGTGACGGTCAGGACGCCGTCCACCAGCGTCACGTGCAGCGGGTCGCCGACCAGCTCGGTGACCTCAAGACGGGCCGGGCCGTCGGCCGCCACCACGTTCACCGTGCCCTCGATGGTCCGCACGTGCAGCGCGCGCACCGACTCGTCGAAGGTGATCCTCTCGGTGCCCTCGACCGTCCACTGGCTCATCTCTGCCGCCTCCCGTTGGCGATCGCGATGTATCGCGTTCTCTTTTAAAGACGATATATCGCGTACTGGCAGAGTCAAGCGCTCCGGCCCCCGTCCCGACCCCGATCCGTCCCGGATCCGTCCCCGAGGCCTCCCCTACGGGGACGGCGGAGCTCCGTGCCCGAACACGCGTGAGGCCCGGGAGGCGGTTGCCTCCCGGGCCTCACGGCGGCCGTCACCGGGTCACTCGTCGTCCTCGTCGTCGAGCCGCGCCAGCCAGGTGGCCAGCCGCTCGACCGGGACCTCGAAGTCCGGGTTGAGGTCGACGAACGTGCGCAGCTGCTCGGCCAGCCACCCGAGGGTGACCTCCTCCTCGCCGCGCCGGTTCTCCAGCTCCTCGATGCCTCGGTCGGTGAAGTACACGGTTCGCTCCGGTCCGGTGGGGATTGACCTGGTCAGGATAGGGCGTGCGCCCTGGTCGGGTCAGCTCGCCCGCCAGGTGCTGACGGTGACCTTGGCGGCCCCGGAGGTCGGGTCGGCCTGCTCGATCGCCACGATGGCGATGTTGCGGGTGACCCGGTCCCGGACGCAGAGCAGCCGGCCGGGCGCGACCCGGTTGTACGAGAGGTCGGTGTCCGGCCGGGAGTCGATCGCGGCGGCGCACTGCTCGGCGGTGACGGACGGCTCGGTGATCACCGCGAAGTCCGACTTGTTGTCGCCGTAGCTGGCGAAGGCGTTGGCCTTGCTGCCGCTGCTGTTGTTGGTGACCCCGAAGCCCCACTTGAGGTCGGTGGAGCGGGGCACCACGGTGCCCGAGTCCAGGTCGATCCGGTAGGCGTCGGAGGAGTAGTCGGCGCTGGGGATCGCCAGCGACTTCTTGTCCAGCATCGGGGAGTAGCCGGTGGGCCGGGCCGGGGCCGAGACGGTGCTCTGGCCGGGCTTGGGGGTCGAGGCCGTCACCGGGTCGGTGGAGGCGGAGGCGCTGGGGGAGGAGGCCGGCTTGGTCGGATCAGGGCCCTGGGTGACGGTGACCGCCGGGGCCGGCTTGGCGCCCGACGCCTTGCCGTCGTCCAGCTTCTTCATCAGCACCACGCCGCCCGCGGTGCCGCCGACCGCCATCACCAGGGCGACGGTGAGCAGCACCTTCCAGGACACCCCGCCCTTGCGCCCGGGCTCCGGCGCCGGGGTTGGGGCGGGCGCCGGGTCGGCGGTCAGTGCCGGGCCGGGCGGCGGGGTGTCGTAGGACGGCGGCTCCGACTGGAGCCGGACGGTCGGCGGGGTGGGCAGCACCGGCGCGGTCGGCGACTCGGTGGGCGGCTGCGGGGCACCGTACGAGCCGACCGGCGGCGGCGTGAAGCCGTGCGGGGGCGTCGGCGGCTGCTGCGGCGGGTGCACCGCGGTGGCCGGGTGGGTCGGCGCGCCGGGCGGCGGCGGGGGAGTGGCCGGCATCGCGGGCGGCGGGGTCGGCGGGGTGGCGGGCGCGGCCGGCAGCGGGGTGGGCGGGGCCAGAAGGAATTGTTGCTGCGGCAGGTCCGAGCGGCGGGTGATCTCGGTGTTGACCTCGCGCGGCAGCCAGTCGTCCCCGAACCGCAGCTGGCCGCCGACCTCCGGGTGGTTGCGGGCGACCCGGATGATCTCGGCGGGCGTGGGACGGTCCTCCGGGGACTTCGCCAGGCAGCGCTGGACCAGCTCGCGCAGGTCCGCCGGAACGGCGGTGAGGTCCGCGTCCTCGTGCACCACCCGGTAGAGCACCGCGGTGTCCGGGCCGTCGCCGAACGGCGCGGTGCCGCCGGCCACGTACGCGGCCAGGGCGCCGAGCGCGAAGACGTCGGTGGCCGGGGTGACCGGGCGGCCCTGGGCCTGCTCGGGGGACATGAAGGCGGGGGAGCCGATCCGGTAGCCGGTGCCGGTCAGCGCGGTGGCGTCGGCGGCCCGGGCGATGCCGAAGTCGATCACCCGCGGGCCGTCCCCGGCGACCAGCACGTTGGCGGGCTTGAGGTCGCGGTGGACCACCTCGACGCTGTGGATCGCCTGGAGGGCCTCGGCGATGCCGCCCATCAGCAGCAGTACGGTGCGCACCGGGAGCGCGCCGTTCTCGCGCACCACCTGCTGGAGGGACGGGCCGGGGACGTACGCGGTGACCAGCCAGGGGGCGTCGCCGTCCAGTCCGCCGGAGTCGATCACCTGCGCGGTGTAGAGCCCGTGGATGCGCTGGGCGTTGCTGACCTCCTGGGCGAAGCGGCGGCGGAACTCGCCGTCCTCGGCGAACTCCGGGCGCACCACCTTGAGCGCGACCGGGCGCCCGCCCGGGGTGTACGACAGGTAGACCCGGCCCATGCCGCCGGCGCCCAGCCGGGCGAACAGCCGGTAGCCGCCGACCTCCCGCGGGTCGTCCGGGAGGAGCGGCTGGAAGACCGGTGGGAGCTTTCCGGCGTCCCGAGGCGTGTCGGCGGTCATGTGGTGGTCCCCCTGGGAGAGCGGTGAGGCGGTACGGCCGTGGCGGTCGGGCGCGCGGACGGGCGCCGGGGCCGCCGGACGGCGAGGCATAACCTACCGACCCGTCAGGAGCTCGCGCACCGCGGTTCCGCTTTGGTTGCAGAGCTGGGACCAAAAGGTCGGCACGCACGGACCCCTGACGGGCACGCGGGAACGCCCGACCGGCGCGCGGGAACGCCCGCGGCCCCGCCCTCCGGTGGGAGGACGGGGCCGCGGGCGTGGAGAGTGCGGGCTTCAGCGCGTCAGAGCGCGAAGACCTCCTCGACCAGGGCCTGCTGCTCGGCGGCGTGCCGCTTGGCCGAGCCGACCGCCGGGGACGAGGCCGCGGTGCGGGCGACGCGGCGCAGACGGGCGTCGCCGCCGCTGCGGCCGATGACGACCTGCAGGTGGTCGACCAGGTTCATCGCGATGAACGGCCAGGCACCCTGGTTGGCCGGCTCCTCCTGCGCCCAGACGAACTGGACGTCGTCGCCGTAGCGGGCCAGCTCCTCCTGGAGCTCGGCCACCGGCAGCGGGTAGAGCCGCTCGACCCGGACGATCGCGGTGTCGGTGACGCCGCGCTCGGTGCGGGCCGCCTCCAGGTCGTAGTAGAACTTGCCGGCGGTGATGACCACCTTGCGGACCTGCGCCGGGTCGACGGTGTTGTCGCCGATGACCGGGCGGAACGAGCCGGACAGGAACTCCTCGGTCGCACTCGCCGCGGCCTTCAGACGCAGCATCGACTTCGGGGTGAAGACGACCAGCGGCTTGTGGTGCGGGTTGTGCGCCTGCCAGCGCAGCAGGTGGAAGTAGTTCGACGGCAGGGTCGGCATGGCGACCGTCATGTTGTTCTGCGCGCACAGCTGGAGGAAGCGCTCCGGGCGGGCGGACGAGTGGTCCGGGCCCTGGCCCTCGTAGCCGTGCGGCAGCAGCAGGGTGACGCCGGAGTGCTGGCCCCACTTCTGCTCGGCGGAGGCGATGTACTCGTCCACCACGGTCTGCGCGCCGTTGACGAAGTCGCCGAACTGCGCCTCCCACATGACCAGCGAGTTCGGGCGGGTCAGCGAGTAGCCGTACTCGAAGCCCATGGCCGCGTACTCCGACAGCAGGCTGTCGTAGACGGTGTAGCGGGCCTGGTCCTCGGTGAGGTACTGCAGCGGGGTGTAGTCCTCGCCGGTCTTGCGGTCGATCAGGACGGCGTGCCGCTGGCCGAAGGTGCCGCGGCGGCTGTCCTGGCCGGCCAGGCGGACCGGGTGGCCCTCCATCAGCAGCGAGCCGATGGCGAGGGTCTCGCCCATCGCCCAGTCGATGGTGTTGTCCTCGACCGAGGCGGCGCGGCGCTGCAGCTGCGGCATCAGGCGCGGGTGGACGGTCAGCCAGTCCGGCAGGTTGACCTGCGAGGCGGCGATCCGCTTGACCATCTCCTGGGAGATGCCGGTCCGGATGGAGACCGGGAAGTCGGCGACCGGCTTGCCGGCGGTGGTGGCGGCCGGTGCCTGGGCCGCGTCGCGGACCTCGGCGAAGACCTTCTCCAGCTGGCCCTGGAAGTCCTGGAGCGCCTGCTCCGCCTCTTCCATGGTGATGTCGCCGCGACCGATCAGGCCCTCGGTGTACAGCTTGCGCACCGAGCGCTTCTTGTCGATCAGGTCGTACATCAGCGGCTGGGTGAACGACGGGTTGTCGGCCTCGTTGTGACCGCGGCGGCGGTAGCAGATGAGGTCGATCACGACGTCCTTGTGGAACGCCTGGCGGAACTCGAAGGCGAGCCGCGCGACGCGGACCACGGCCTCCGGGTCGTCGCCGTTCACGTGGAAGATCGGGGCCTCGATCATCCGCGCCACGTCGGTGGAGTACATCGAGGAGCGGCTGCTGGCCGGGGCGGCGGTGAAGCCGACCTGGTTGTTGACCACCATGTGCACGGTGCCGCCGGTGCGGTAGCCGCGCAGCTGCGACATGTTCAGGGTCTCCGCGACGACGCCCTGGCCGGCGAAGGCCGCGTCACCGTGGATCTGGATCGGCAGCACCGGGAAGGTGGTGCCGCCCTGGTCCAGGATGTCCTGCTTGGCGCGGGCGATGCCCTCGACGACCGGGTCCACGGCCTCCAGGTGGGAGGGGTTCGCGGCGAGCGAGACCTTGATGGTCTCGCCGTCCAGGCCGGTGAAGGTGCCCTCGGAGCCGAGGTGGTACTTGACGTCGCCGGAGCCGTGCATCGACTTCGGGTCGAGGTTGCCCTCGAACTCGCCGAAGATCTTGCCGTACGGCTTGCCGACGATGTTGGCCAGCACGTTCAGGCGGCCGCGGTGGGCCATGCCGATGACGGCCTCGTCGAGGCGGTGCTCGGCGGCGGCGTCGATGGTGGCGTCCAGCAGCGGGATGAGCGACTCGCCGCCCTCCAGCGAGAAGCGCTTCTGCCCGACGTACTTGGTCTGCAGGAAGGTCTCGAAGGCCTCGGCCGAGTTCAGGCGGCGGAGGATCCGCAGCTGCTCCTCGCGCTCCGGCTTGGTGTACGGCTTCTCCAGGCGCTCCTGCAGCCACTGGCGCTGCTTCGGGTCCTGGATGTGCATGTACTCGACGCCGACGGTGCGGCAGTACGTGTTGCGCAGCAGGCCGAGGATGTCGCGGAGCTTCATCATCTTCTGGCCGCCGAAGCCGCCGACCGCGAACTCGCGCTCCAGGTCCCACAGGGTGAGGCCGTGGGTGGTGACGTCGAGGTCGGGGTGCTTGCGCTGCTTGTACTCCAGCGGGTCGGTGTCGGCCATCAGGTGGCCGCGGACCCGGTAGGAGTGGATCAGCTCCATGACGCGGGCGGTCTTGTTGACCTCGTCGTCGTGGGTGGTGGCGACGTCGGTGGCCCAGCGGACCGGCTCGTACGGGATCCGCAGCGACTCGAAGATCTCGTCGTAGAAGCCCTTCTCGCCGAGCAGCAGGCGGTGGATCTCGCGCAGGAACTCGCCGGACGCCGCGCCCTGGATGACGCGGTGGTCGTAGGTCGAGGTCAGCGTCATGATCTTGGAGACGCCCAGGCGGGCCAGGGTCTCCGGGGCGGAGCCCTGGAACTCGGCCGGGTACTCCATGGCGCCGACGCCGACGATGGTGCCCTGGTTCTGCATCAGGCGCGGCACGGAGTGCACGGT
This sequence comes from Kitasatospora sp. NPDC048298, assembly GCF_043201465.1. NCBI lineage: Bacteria > Bacillati > Actinomycetota > Actinomycetes > Kitasatosporales > Streptomycetaceae > Kitasatospora > Kitasatospora sp. NPDC048298. The sequence continues at coordinate 196,262 of NZ_JBICYZ010000002.1, read as the reverse complement.
GCCGATGCCGCCGGGGTTGGTCAGCGAGACCGTGACGCCGGTGAAGTCGTCCATGGTCAGCTTGTTGGCGCGGGCCCGGCGGACGATGTCCTCGTAGGCCTGCCAGAAGCCGAAGAAGTCGAGCGTCTCGGCCTTCTTGATGGCCGCGACGACCAGCTGGCGGTCGCCGTTCGGCTTGACCAGGTCGATGGCCAGGCCGAGGTTGACGTGCTCCGGCTTGACCAGGAAGGCCTTGCCGTCCTCCACCTTGTAGCTGTGGTTCATGCCCGGGGCGGCCTTGATGGCCTGGACCAGGGCGTAACCGATCAGGTGGGTGAAGGAGACCTTGCCGCCGCGGGCGCGCTGCAGGTGGTTGTTGATGACGATGCGGTTGTCGATCAACAGCTTCGCCGGGACGGCGCGGACCGAGGTCGCGGTCGGCACCTCCAGCGAGGCGTCCATGTTGGTGGCGACGGCCTTCGCCGGGCCGCGCAGCTGGATCAGCTCGGGGCCGGTGGCGGCGGCGGGCGCGGCCGGCGCCGGGGCGGCGGCCTTGGGGGCCGGGGGCGCGGCGGGCGCGGCGGCGAGCGGAGCCGGGGCGGCGGCCGGGGCCGGGGCGGCCGGAGCAGCCGGGGCGGCGGGCGCGGCCGGAGCAGCAGCAGCGGCGGGCGCGGGGGCAGCGGCAGGGGTCGGCGCGGGGCCGGCCTGGGTCGCGGCCTGGGTCACTGGGGTCACCTCGGTACCGGGCTTGTAGTCGGCGAAAAAGTCCCACCAGGCTCGGTCGACCGAGTTCGGGTCCTGGAGGTACTGCTGGTAGATCTCGTCGACGAGCCACTCATTGGGGCCGAAGCCAGTGGAGCTTGCCGAGCTGTTGGGGGTTTCAGGGGACTGTGGCGACACGGCGGCAACCGCCCTCTTCCGCTTCCTTTTGGGATGTTTGGACAGCGGGGATTAAGGCTACGCCCCTGACCAGTGATCGCGCAGTCCCCGGGGCCCAGGCGTCGCCCAGATCACAGTGTTGACCTGCACTTTGGCTGAAAAAGTGCGTTAGGAAGCCGCATCTGGGGGGAAGCGATCGGCGCCGAACAGGGTCTATATCCGGACCAAACCGGACAAAAACTCGGTCGAATCCTTTAACGATCTTCGTATGCGTCTGTGTCGGATCTGTGACAAATGTCCCGACCGTCACCCTGGCGCTGCCCCGGAAGCCGGACCTCGATCCGGCAGCCGCGCGGGGACTCGGCCACCGCGATCCGCCCGCCGTGCAGGTCCACCGCCCAGCGGGCGATGGCCAGGCCCAGCCCGGTGCCGCCGTCCGCGCCCGGCCCGGCGGCGGTGGCGGTGCCGCTGCGGCCGAACCGCTCGAAGACCCGGGTGCGGTCGGCCGGCGGGATGCCGGGACCCTCGTCCTCGACCTCCAGCAGCAGGCCGCCCGGCTCGCCCTCCGGTCTCGCCCGCACCGTCACGGTGCCGCCGGGCGGGGAGTGCTTGCAGGCGTTGTCGACCAGGTTGGCGACCACCTGGTGCAGCCGTTCGGGGTCCGCCACGCCGGTCAGGCCGGTCGGGCTGACCTCCAGGGCCAGCCGGACGTCCCCGCGCCGGGAGAAGGCGCCGCCGGCCGTCGCGCCGTCCACGGTGACCCCGCGCAGCACGCCGTCCAGGAACTCGCGCACCTCGAAGGGGCGGGCGTCCAGGTCGACCACGCCGTCGTCGATCTTGGAGAGGTCGAGCAGGTGGGTGACCAGCCGGCCGAGCCGCTCGGTCTGCTCCAGCGCCGCCTCCAGGGTGGCCGGATTGGGCTGGACGACGCCGTCCACCACGTTCTCCAGGACGGCGCGCAGCGCGGCGATCGGCGTGCGCAGCTCGTGCGAGACGTTGGCGACCAGCTCGCGGCGGTGCCGGTCGGCGGCCTGGAGGTCGGCGGCCATGGCGTTGAAGGCGGCCGCCAGCTCGCCGATCTCGTCGCGTGAGCTCGCCTCGACCCGGCGGCTGTAGTCGCCGGAGGCCATCGCGCGGGCGGCGGCCGTCATCTCGCGCAGGGGGGCGGTGAGCCCGTGCGCGAGGAACTGCATGAAGAGCAGCGAGGCGATCATGGAGAAGACCACGATGATCCGGATCTGGGTCTCGGACCGGATCGCCACGACCACCATCCCGGTGGCCAGGAACACGGAGACGATCACGAGCAGGGCGAGTTTGCCCTTGATCGAGCGGACCGGGTCGAGCGGCCGGATGTCGGCCCAGACCCGGCGGGCGGCGCGGGCGGCCAGGTTCTGCTGCCGCGTGCCGTCGGATTCCCCGTTGCGTTGCTGTGGAAAGGTCATTGTCCCCTGTGGTCCCGCGTTGTCCCCCGCGTGGTGGCACGGCGTCGTCCGGACACGGGCCCCCCGGTGGCCCGTCGCCCGTGAGGCGAACGCTAGGAGAGCGGTGCTTCCAGCGCGTAGCCGACGCCGTGGACGGTGCGGATCCAGCTGGCGCCGATCTTCCGGCGCAGCGCCTTGACGTGGCTGTCGACGGTGCGGGTGCCGGAGGCGTCGGTCCAGTCCCAGACCTCGGCCAGCAGCTGCTCGCGGGTGAGCACGGCGCGCGGCTGGGCGGCCAGGCAGGCGAGCAGGTCGAACTCGGTCGGCGTCAGGTGGACGTCGCCCGAGGCCAGCCGGACCCGGCGCTGCACGTGGTCGATCTCCAGCTCGCCGAACCGCAGGCTGCCCAGGGCGGGCGTGCGGGCGGCCTGCTGGGCGCGCTCCACGCGGCGCAGCAGGACGTTGACGCGGGCGGCCAGTTCGCGCATCGAGAACGGCTTGGTCATGTAGTCGTCCGCGCCCACGCCGAGGCCGACCAGCAGGTCCGTCTCGTCGTCGCGGGCGGTCAGCATCAGCACCGGCACCGGGCGCTGGGCCTGGATCCGGCGGCACACCTCCAGGCCGTCGAAGCCGGGCAGCATGATGTCGAGGACGACCAGGTCCGGCTGCCAGGTGTGGAAGCCGTCGACCGCGCCGGGGCCGTCGTGGGCCACGGCGACCTTGAAGCCCTCGGCGCCCAGCCGGGCGGCGATCGACTCGGCGATCGTGGGCTCGTCCTCCACCACCAGTACTCTGCGCTGGCTGCTCACAGTGCCACCGGTGTGCTGGTTGTCCTGCTGGATTTCTGTCACGGTCACGCCACCGCCCCCAGGGCTGCGGGCCGGCCACCTGTGGGGATGGCGGGGCTCCGCTCGTAGTCTTGTTCCGTCGTGGACTGTGCCGGGTCCGCCGTCCCGCCGCGCGATCGGGAGACGGGGACGGATGGTCGGCCGCCCACTTCTCCCGCGCACTTCGCAGCGTACGGACAGCGGATGCTTCCCGGCAGGTGGACCGGACGTTTCCGGCCCGTGGGCCGGCTCTCGGGCCGCCCTCGGACCCACTGCACGAGTGGGCACGGGCCGATACCTTACCCGGCGAATTTTCTCTGCGTAACGGTACGTATGCAGTCCAGTTGACGCCAAGGCGCCGGTCAGAGGCCCTGTTGCCGCGTTGTGGGGGAGAAGGTCTGGACCAATGTCGGGAATCCGGCGGTCCGCCGCGGCGACCGTCTTCACGGGCTTTTCCCAGGTGCCTCTCAGAACCTCGACGTACCGTGGCCGCGACAAGACCCGACCGGGCGGAATCCGCGGCGCGCGCCGGTACGTTGGGCACCTGACGAGGAGTCGGTGGCTGCGGCGTGGAGCGGAGGCGGCATGGCGGGACTCGGGCGGGGCGCCGAGGGGTTCGGGGCCGCGGGGGCGCCGTACGGAATGCTCCGCCTTGGGCTGCGCGCCGGCGTCGTGGAATGGCTGCTGGAACGGGTGCCGACACCCCGGAGAACGCCCTTCACCATCGGATACCTCGCCGTCGTGGGAGCCACCACGACCTTCGCGAGGCTCGCCGATCCGGAACTCGTCCAGCGTCTGCAGGAGGCGTCCAGTTCGGACGGGCACAACCTGCTCCAGCACCCTTTGCGCGCTCTTGTGCTGAGCGGATTCTGGGTGGCCGGCGAGGTGTGGATGCCGTACCTGTGGGGATTCGCCCTCACCCTCGCGCCGCTGGAGCGCAGGGTCGGTCCGGCCCGGGCGGCGGCGGTGTTCGCGGCCGGGCATGTCGCCGCGACGCTGCTCTCCCAGGGTGTGGTGATCACCGCGGTGGAGACCGGGCGGATGGCGCCCGAGGCGATGGACTACCTGGACATCGGGGTCAGCTACGGCGTGCTCGCCTGCCTGGGCGCGGTGGCCGGGCTGCTCTCCTGGCGCGGGCGGCTGCTGGCGCTGGGCGGTGCCGGGCTGATGATCGCCGAGCAGATCGCCTCCGACCGGGACGTGATCACCGGGGTGGGGCACCCGGCCGCGGTGCTGACCGGGGTCGCGCTGTGGCGCTGGCTGCGCCGGGTCGAGCGGCGCCCGTCCAGGCCGAGTCCGGTCGCCGCGACGGCCCCCGGCGGTGCGCCGGCGCGGGTGCGGGCGGTGCGTTGACGCCGTCGCCCGGTCGGGGTTCACCCAGGCTCGGGCGCTCGTCTGTCAGGACTTCCCCAGGAGTCCTTGGCCTCCTCTTGGCCTCCTTTTGACGCGGTCGCGGGAAGGGCTTTTCGTACCGCATCCCGTTCGCTCACAGCGAACAGAGCGTCGGGAACATCCGGCGGCCGCCAGGCCTTAGTCAGGTCGACTCAAGTTCGCTGACTGGGGAGAGATCATGGCATCGACGTCCACACCGCTCACCCTGCCCGTGCTGCCGCTCGACGACGAGGTCGTCCTGCCGGGCATGGTGGTCCCGCTGGACCTGAAGGACACCGAGGTGCGCGCCGCGGTCGAGGCCGCCCGGGCCGCCGCCACCGGCAACGGCAAGCCGCAGGTCCTGCTGGTCCCGCGGGTGGACGGCTCGTACGCGGCGGTCGGCACGCTGGCCACCGTGGAGCAGGTCGGCCGGCTGGCCGACGGCCCCAACACGCTGTTGCAGTCGGCCGCGCTGGTGCGCGCCGTGCGCCGGCTCCGGATCGGGGTCGGCACCACCGGCCCCGGCGCCGCCCTCTGGGTGGAGACCACGCCGTTCCGGGAGTCCTCGGTGGGCACCCCGGTGGCCGGCCGGGCCGCCGAGCTGGTCAGGGAGTACAAGGCGCTGTCCACCCAGTGGCTGCGCAAGCGCGGCGCCTGGCAGATCGTCGACCGGGTCGACCGGATCGACGTCGTCGGCGAGCTCGCCGACAACATCGGCTACGCGCCCTTCGCCACCGCCGAGCAGAAGCTCAAGGTGCTGCTGGAGGCCGACCAGGTCGCCCGTCTGGAGTACGCGCTCACCCTGCTGCGCGACCACCTCGCCGAGGAGGAGGTCAACGACACCATCCGCAAGGACGTCGAGGAGGGCGTGGCCAAGCAGCAGAAGGAGTTCCTGCTCCGCCGCCAGCTGGAGGCCGTCCGCAAGGAACTGGCCGAGCTGAACGGCGAGGCCGCCGACGAGGAGGGCGACTACCGCGCCCGGGTCGAGGCCGCCGACCTCCCCGAGAAGGTCCGCGAGGCCGCGCTCAAGGAGGTCGACAAGCTGGAGCGCGCCTCCGACCAGTCTCCCGAGGGCTCCTGGATCCGCACCTGGCTGGACACCGTCCTGGAGCTGCCCTGGAACGAGCGCACCGAGGACGCGTACGACATCGCCGGCGCCCGCGCGGTGCTGGACGCCGACCACGCCGGCCTGGCCGACGTGAAGGACCGGATCGTCGAGTACCTGGCCGTCCGCAAGCGCCGGGCCGACCAGGGGCTCGGGCCGGTCGGCGGCATCAAGGAGGTGCAGGGCGAAGCCCATCCCGAGAAGGGTGGCGGTGGGCGGCGGGCGGGCGGCGCGGTGCTGGCCCTGGTCGGCCCGCCCGGCGTCGGCAAGACCTCGCTCGGCGAGTCGGTGGCCCGCGCCATGGGCCGCTCCTTCGTCCGGGTCGCGCTCGGCGGCGTCCGGGACGAGGCGGAGATCCGCGGCCACCGGCGCACCTACGTCGGCGCGCAGGCCGGCCGGCTGGTGCGGGCGATCAAGGAGGCCGGCTCGATGAACCCGGTCGTCCTGCTGGACGAGATCGACAAGGTCGGCTCCGACCACCGGGGAGACCCGGCGGCCGCCCTGCTGGAGGTGCTGGACCCGGCACAGAACCACACCTTCAGGGACCACTACCTGGAGGTCGAGCTCGACCTCTCCGACGTCGTCTTCCTCGCCACCGCCAACGTGCTGGAGGCCATCCCCGAGCCGCTGCTCGACCGGATGGAGCTGGTCCGGCTGGACGGCTACACCGAGGACGAGAAGATCGTCATCGCCCGGGACCACCTGCTCCCGCGCCAGCTGGAGCGGGCCGGTCTGAACGGCGAGCAGGTCACCGTGGACGAGTCGGCGCTGCGCGGGCTCGCCGGGGAGTACACCAGGGAGGCGGGCGTCCGGAACCTGGAGCGCTCGATCGCCCGGGTGCTGCGCAAGATCGCCGCGCAGGCCGAGCTGGGCGAGCGCGAGCTGCCCGTCTCCGTCGGCGCGCAGGACCTGCGCGCCCTGATCGGCCGGCCGCACCACGTGCCGGAGTCCGCCCAGGCGCCGGCCGAGCGCCGCACCGCCGTCCCCGGCGTGGCCACCGGCCTCGCGGTGACGGGCGCCGGCGGCGACGTCCTCTACATCGAGGCCTCGCTGGCCGACGCCGAGACCGGCGGCACCGGGCTGACCCTCACCGGGCAGCTGGGCGACGTGATGAAGGAGTCCGCGCACATCGCGCTCTCCTACCTGCGCTCGCGCGGCGCCGAGCTGGAGCTGCCGGTCACCTCGCTGCGCGACCGCGGCGTGCACCTGCACATCCCGGCCGGGGCCGTCCCCAAGGACGGGCCGAGCGCCGGCATCACCATGACCACGGCGCTGGCCTCGCTGCTCTCCGGCCGCAAGGTGCGCACCGACGTGGCGATGACCGGCGAGGTGTCGCTGACTGGGCGGGTGCTGCCGATCGGCGGGCTGAAGCAGAAGCTGCTGGCCGCCGACCGGGCCGGGATCACCACGGTGATCATCCCCAGGCGCAACGAGGCCGACCTGGACGACGTCCCGGCCGAGGTGCTGGAGCGGCTCGCCGTCCACCCGGTGGCGGACGTGCGGGAGGTGCTGGAGCTGGCGCTGGAGCCGGCCGGGGCCGCGGTGCTGGTGGCCGCCTGACCGGGAGCCCGGGCCGCCGCGGTGGCGGCCCGGGCACCCGGCGCCGGCCCGGGCGGACGGCGGCGATCTGACGGGCCGACGGCATCCCCGCGTGCGAGACTGCGGAGATGCCGTCACCCACGCAGCGCGCCCTGGCCCGGGTGCCCGACCGGCTGCGCCCCTTCGTGGTGCGGCACCGCCGGCTGGTGAAGTTCCTGCTGGTCGGGAGCGGCTGCTTCGTGCTCACCACGCTGGTCAACTTCGAGCTCAAGCTCACCGTGCTGCAGCACAAGCCGGTGGTCGCGCTGACCGTCGCGACCGTGATCGGCACCGTCGTCTCGTACGTGCTGAACCGCCGCTGGGCCTTCCGGGCCGCCGGCAGCCGGCGCGAGGCGCTGATGTTCGTCCTGGTCAGCGCGGTGGCGATCGTCGTCAACGACGTACCGCTGGCGGTCTCCCGGTACCTCCTGGACCTGCGCGAGCCGTACGTCGACCCCGTCGGGCAGGAGGTCGCGGACTTCCTCAGCGGCATCGTCGTCGGCACCTTCGCGGCGATGGTGTTCCGCTACTGGGCGATGCGGCGGTGGGTCTTCGCCCCGTCCGCCCGGCCGACCCCCGGTCGGCCCGTCCCGGCACCGACGACGGCGCCCCGGGAACCCGGTTACGCTGCACCCGAGATGCCACGGGACGTGCCGTAGAGGGGCGAGGTGAGCCTTGTGCAGGAGCCGGACCCCGTTCGGACCGGGCCCGCCAGCCAGCAGGGGATGCGCCGGGCCAACCTGGCCCTGGTGCTCGGCACGATCGCGAGCGGACCGCGCTCGCGCGCCGAGGTGGCCGCCGGGACGGGGCTGACCAGGGCCGCCGTCTCCTCCCTCGCCGAACAGCTGATCGCCGCCGGCCTGGTGGTCGAGGAGGGCCCCGCCGCGCCCAGCGGCAAGGTCGGCCGCCCCGGCACCGCGCTCGGCCTCAACCCGGCCGGGCCCGGCGGCCTCGGGGCCGAGATCGGGGTGCGGCACCTGGGCGCCTGCGTGGTCGACCTGCGCGGGGAGGTCCGCGCCTGGCGGCGCCGGGAGGTCTCCAACCACGGCCGCGAGCCCGCCGCCGTGATGGCCGAGCTCGCCCACCTGCTGCACGAGGCCGTCGCCGCGTCGGGGCTGCGCCCGGCCGGACTCACCCTGGCCGTGCCCGGGCTGGTCGGCGGCTCCGGCGGGGTGCTCCGGCGGGCCGCCAACCTCGGCTGGCGGGACATCCCGCTGGCCGCCGCGCTGCGCCCGGCGCTGCGGGCGGCCGGGCCGGGCCCGGTCGGCGACGGCCTGGCCGAGCTGCCGATCGAGGCGGACAACGAGGCCAACCTCGGCGGACTGGCCGAGCGCTGGCTGGGCGAGGGCCCGGAGAACTTCCTGTACGTCTCCGCCGAGGCCGGGGTCGGTGCGGCGATCGTGGTCGGCGGCCGGCTGCTGCGCGGGGCCGGCGGCTACGCCGGCGAGTTCGGCCACGTGCCGGTCCACCCGGACGGACCCGCCTGCGCCTGCGGGGCGCGCGGTTGCCTGGAGCAGTACGCGGGCGAGGCGGCGGTGCTGCGGGCGGCCGGCCTGACCGGAGCCCGGGGCGACTGGGTGACGCTGCTCGCCGACCGCGCCGGGGCCGGGGACACGGCCGCCCTCGCGGCGCTGGCCGGGGCCGGTGCGGCGCTCGGCACCGCGGCCGCCGGCGCGGTCAACCTGCTGGACCCGACCGAGGTGGTGCTGGGCGGCGGCTACGCCCGGCTGGCGCCCTGGCTGCTGCCCGCGATGCGGGCCGAACTGACCGCCCGAGTGGCGGTGCGGCCCTGGTCCGGGGACCGGCTGACGGTCTCCCGGCTGGGCCGGCGGGGCCCGCTGCTGGGCGCGGCGGCGCGGGTCGTCCGGGCCGTCCTGGCCGACCCGGGAACGCTCGGGGCGGGCACGGGGGCCTGAACCGCAAGGGCCCGGAACGCGGGGGCCTCGGAAGACGGGGGTCGGAAAGCGTGCGAGCCCCCGGCCGTGGCGGCCGGGGGCCCGGTGACGATCAGCGGCGGGCGACTCAGGCCTTGGCCGCGGCCTCGGTCCCGCTCTCGGTCTCCTCGGAGACCAGCTCGCGGCCGCCGGAGCGCGGGCCGCGCAGCACGGCCAGCAGGGCGACGCCGATGCCGATCAGCGCCCAGACCACCATGACCAGGATCGGCATCCCCAGGTTGGTGGAGTCGAAGTAGGCGATCGACTTGGTGGCGGTGGTGCCGGCGCCGTTCGGGAGCCAGGAGCCGATCGCCCGCCAGAACGGCGGCGTCATCGGAGCCGGGTAGACCCCGCCCGCGCTGGGGTTGCCGAGCACCACGAAGATCAGCACCGCGACGCCGATGCCGAGGATGTCGAACAGGCACTGCAGGGCCATGGTGAACGCGCCGACCGTGAACACCACCAGGGCGCCGATGGCGCTGAGGGCGAGCACCGAGCCCGGCAGGGCGTCCAGCACCGGCCCGGCGATCATCGTGCCGAGGGCGCCGGCCCCGATCGAGTACACCGCGAGGACGCCGAGGCGGATCAGCAGGCGGTGGACGTTGGCCGGCTTGGAGCCCGCGCTGATGCCGAGGATCGAGGCGACCAGGTAGCCGCCGACGCACCAGCCGATCACCAGGTAGAAGGCGGAGAGGCCGTTGTTGTCGCCCTTGGCGAGCGGCACCACGTCCTGGACCTTGACCGTACGGCCCTGGCTCTGGTCGATCGCGGTGGTGATGCTCTCGGCGGCCTTGGCGGCGGCGGTGCCGCGGGCGTTGGCCACCAGCAGGGTGTCCTGGGTGGAGGTCGGGTTCACGACCAGCGCGGCGTAGAGCTTCTGGTCCTTGATCTGCTGGATCGCCGTCTCGGCGTCCGGCGCGGTGACGGCCCGGACGGCGTCGTTCGGCACCGACTCCAGGGCGCCGACCAGCTTCGGGGTGACCTGCGGCGGGGCGACCACCGCGATGGAGAGGTTCTGCGGGGCCGGCTTGTGCAGCGCCCCGATGTAGGAGGTGATGAAGCCGAGCTGGAGCAGCAGCACGCCGATCACGAGCAGTGCCGCGCGCGGGGTGACCGCACTCTTCAGTTCGGCGACGAAACCCTGCCCCGGGGCTGCCATCCACATCTCCTTGCGTAACGGGGAAAAACGGTCCTTCCAGAACCGATACTTCATACCATGAAGTAGTTGGCTTGTCGCACCGGCCGCGCCGGACCGTGGCCGGTGCCACTGCGCGATACTGGCGCGGTGAGCGACGAGGAAGCCCTGGTGGCGGTGGAGCGCGAGGTCGCGCTGATGTTCCGGCGGGGCCGGGCCAGAGTGGCGGAACTCTCACGGCGGGTGCACCCCGGACTGGAGGGGATGGCGTACAGCCTGCTCGGCTACATCGAGCAGGCCGGGCCGGTACGGGTGACCGACGTCGGCGTGCACTTCTCGATCGGCAAGGCGACGGTGAGCCGGCAGATCCGGACGCTGGAGGAGCTGGGCCTGGTGGCCCGGGAGACGGACCCGCTGGACCGCCGGTCCGCGCTGGTCTCGCTCACCGGGGACGGGCGGCGGCGCTACCTGGTCGCGCACGACGCCCGGATGCGGCGGGTGCGCGAGGTGATGGGCGGCTGGTCGTCGGAGGACGTGAGCCGCTTCGCGGAGCTGCTGCACCGCTTCAACGACGTGCTGGAGGAGCCGGCGGCCGAGTGACCGGGCGGTCGTCGGCGGCGTGAGCGGGCCCGCACCTGCGGGCTTTACTTTCCCTTGAAGAAAGTTGCCTAACTCAACCATCTCGTCTTATGGTTGCTTACGGCAACGAAATTTCATGATCCGCGTATCCCGCGCGCCTCGCCGAAGGACCCAGATGACCGTGACCACCGAGGCCGCGAGCGGAACCGCCGCCGCGGCCGACAGTCAACAGATGACGCACCGGCAGGTGATGGAGGCCCTCTCCGGCCTGCTGCTCGGCCTCTTCGTGGCCGTGCTCTCCTCGACCGTCGTCTCCAACGCCCTGCCGCACATCCTGGCCGACCTGCACGGCGGCCAGTCCGCCTACACCTGGGTGATCACCGCGGCCCTGCTCAGCCTCACCGCCTCCACCCCGATCTGGGGCAAGCTCTCCGACCTCGTCAGCAAGAAGCTGCTGCTCCAGATCGCGCTGCTGATCTACGTCGGCACCTCGGCGCTGGCCGGCCTCTCGCAGAACACCGGCGAGCTGATCGCCTGCCGCGCGCTCCAGGGCATCGGCGCCGGCGGTGTCGTGGCGCTCGGCCAGATCTGCCTGGCCGCGATGGTCCCCGCGCGCGAGCGCGGCCGCTACAGCGGCTACTTCGGCGCGGTCTTCGCGCTCGCCACCATCGGCGGGCCGCTGATCGGCGGCGTCATCGTGGACACCCCCTGGCTGGGCTGGCGCTGGTGCTTCTACGTCGGCATCCCGTTCGCGCTGGTCGCGATCCTGGTGGTGCAGCGCACCCTCAAGCTGCCGGTGGTCAAGCGCCAGGCGAAGATCGACTACCTGGGCGCGCTGGTCATCACCGCCTCGGTCAGCCTGCTGATGATCTGGATCACCCTGGCCGGCAAGAACTACGCCTGGCTGTCCTGGCAGACCGCGGCCATGGTCGGCGGCGGCGTCCTGCTGGGCGCCCTGGCCATCGTGATCGAGCGCCGCGCCGCCGAGCCGATCATCCCGCCGAGCCTCTTCAGGTACCGCACCGTCACCCTGGCCGCGGTCGCCAGCGTGCTGGTCGGCGTCGGGATGTACGGCGCGACCACCTTCCTCAGCCAGTACTTCCAGCTGGCCCGCGCCAAGTCCCCGACCATGGCCGGCCTGATGACCCTGCCGATGATCCTCGGCCTGGCGGTCTCCTCGGCGGTGGCCGGCCGGCTGATCACCAAGTACGGCAAGTGGAAGGCCTACCTGGTCTCCGGCACCGCGCTGCTCGCCATCGGCTTCGGCCTGCTCGGCACCGCCCGGGCCGACACCGACTACGTGCTGCTCTCCGTCTACATGGCGATCACCGGCGTCGGCCTCGGCCTGACCAGCCAGAACCTGGTGCTCGCGGTGCAGAACACGGTGCCCCGGCACGAGCTCGGCGCGGCCAGCTCCGTGGTCACCTTCTTCCGCACCATGGGCGGCGCGATGGGCGTCTCCGCGCTCGGCGCGCTGATGACCAACAAGGTCGGCCACTACCTGGCCGAGAACCTGGCCGCCGCGCACGTCCCGGCGTCGCCCGCGGCCTCCGGCGGCGGCATCCCGGACCTGGCCAAGCTGCCGGCCCCGATCGTGCCGCTGGTGACGGACGCCTTCGGCCACGGCGTCGGCACCGTCTTCCTGTGGGCCGCCCCGTTCGCGGCGCTGGCCTTCGTCACCGTGCTGTTCATCCGGGAGACCGCACTGAAGACCACCACCCAGGAGGGCTGACCGGCCGGCGGGACCGACCGGCCGTCGGGATACGCGAACGGGCCGGGGAGTGTGGAGACACTCCCCGGCCCGTTCTGCTGCGTCCGGCCGTCCGGCTGTGCGGCCCGAACGTCCGTGCGGTCAGTGACCGGCGATCAGCGACAGCCCGTAGAGGACGACCCCGCCGCAGAGCGCGAAGCAGGCGTACGCGCCGGCCAGGGCGAGCTTGCCGCCGCCCGCGGCCCCCGCGGTGCCCCCGCTCTCACGGGCGGCGCCCACCGCGGCCTCGCGGCGGGACAGCGCCAGGATGCCGAGCGCGAAGACGGTGACCACGGCGACGGTGATGCCGAAGCTGAGCCCGGCGGTCTGGGCCAGGGCGTTCCACTTGATGTGCATGGTGAGTGCTCCTCAGCTTGGGGCGCTCAGGCCGCGACGGTGGTCGAGGCGGGGGTGGGGGCGTTCGCGGTACCGGCCGGTGCGACCTCGACCGGGGTGACGTCGACGTCGTTGACGTTGTCCGCGCCGACCGGCTGGCGGCGGGAGATCAGCCACATCGCGCCGGCGCCGGCCACCAGCACGGCGCCGACCAGGGCGACGCCCCAGCTGCCCTGCTCGGCCAGCAGGGCCGCGCCGCCGGAGACCAGGGCGGCGGCCGGCAGGGTCAGGCCCCAGGTGTAGACCATGCGGCGGACCAGGCTCCAGCGCAGCTCGCCCTTCGGGCCGCCGAGGCCGGCGCCCATGATGCCGCCGGAGCAGACCTGGGTGGTGGAGAGGCCGAAGCCCATGTGCGAGGAGGTCAGGATGACGGTCGCGGCGGCCGACTCGGAGGCGAAGCCCTGCGGCGGGCGGATGTCCGCCAGGCCCTTGCCCATCGAGCGGATGATGCGCCAGCCGCCCATGTAGGTGCCGAGCGCGATCGCGGCGCCCGCGGAGACGATCACCCAGGTGGGCGGCAGCGCGCCGTGCGGCAGGGCGCCGACCGAGACCAGGGTCAGGGTGATGATGCCCATCGTCTTCTGGGCGTCGTTGGTGCCGTGCGCGAGCGAGATCAGCGAGGAGGAGAAGACCTGGCCGGTCTTGAAGCCCTTCTCGGTGGCCGCGGTGTTGCCCTTGCGGGTGATCAGGTACGCCATCTTGGTGGCGCCCCAGGACGCCAGGCCGGCGACGAACGGCGAGGCGACGGCCGGGATGAGGATCTTGGTGATCACGGTGTCGAAGTTGACGCCGTTCATGCCGACCCCGACGATCGTGGCGCCGATCAGGCCGCCGTACAGGGCGTGCGAGGAGCTGGACGGCAGGCCGCGCAGCCAGGTCAGCAGGTTCCAGAGGATCGCGCCGGCCAGTGCGGCGAAGATGATCTCGGGGTGGACTCCGGCCTTCTCGTTGACGATGCCGCCGGAGATGGTGGTGGCGACCTTCACGGACAGGAACGCGCCCGCGAAGTTGAGCAGGGCCGCGATGGTGACCGCGACCTTCGGACGAAGGGCTCCGGTCGCGATCGCGGTGGCGGCCGCGTTGGCGGTGTCGTGGAACCCGTTGGTGAAGTCGAAGGCGAGCGCAGTGATGATCACAACGGCCACCAGGAACGAGATGTGTTCCATACCCAAACAATCGTCTTAGTTGTCGCACGGACGTTGATGACGTCGCGACCGTAGGTCTGCCGGGTAAACGGAAGGTGAACTGAGCCGGGAATCGTGGTTCCGATGGTTGACTCGTGGTGACCATTGGCTTTCTTCAAGGTGACCCAGGGCGCGCTGAGCTGGACTTTAGCGAAGAACGCACCGGTTCGACCCGGTTTGCTGAGAGCTGTCTCACAGATCAATCGAGAATTAACCTCCCAGTCCGCCCGCGCCCTGTTTCCGGCGAGTAACCCGTGGGAGGATCTGCGGGATCCGGGTACCCGGGACAGGGGCAGTGCGCGGCGGGGAGGGCCAGGTCATGGGCGGGGCGGGACAGAGAGCGGAGACGGCAGGCGTACGGCCCTGGGTACGGGCGGCGCTGCGCTGCGGAGCCGTCCTCGCGGCCGCGGCGCTCGCACTGCCGGTGGGCGCCCAGGCCGCCTGGGCCGTACCCGACCCGGGCACCGGCCGGGTCGCCGCCGACGCGGACCCGCTCGCCGCCGCCAAGGCCACCCTCGGCCCGCTGCTCGACCAGCTGCACGCGCTCTACCAGGGCGCCGAGGCCGCCACCGAGCAGTACAACGGCGCCGTCGCCAAGGTGGCGGAGCAGCAGACCTCGCTCACCGACCTCCAGGGCCGGCTGGACCGCCAGCAGAAGCAGGTCGACGCCGGCACCGACATCGCCTCCCAGCTCGCCGCCGCGCAGTACCGCAACGGGTCCGCCTCGGCCTACGCCGAGCTGCTGCTCTCCAAGGACCCGTACGAGGCGGTCGTCATCGCCGAGCTGCTGGCCTCGGCCAGCCGCTCCCAGTCGGAGTTCCTGGACAAGCTGAAGAGCGACCGGGACGAGCTGGACGGGCTGAGGAAGCAGAACGAGGAGGCGCTGAAGACCTCCCAGACGCTGGTCGCCCAGCAGGACGCGGCCAAGGCCAAGGCCGCCGCCGACCTCGCCTCGGTCGAGCAGCTGGTCTCCTCGCTGACCGGCGCCCAGCGGGCCGAGCTGGAGCAGCTGGAGAAGGCCAAGGCGGACGAGGCGCAGCTCGCGTTCCTCGCCTCCGGGGCGCTCGGCAAGGGGGAGCGCACGCCCTCGCTGCAGGGGCGCGGGGCCGTGGCCTTCGCGCTGGCGCAGCTGGGCAAGCCGTACCTGTGGGGCGGCACCGGCCCGGGCGCCTACGACTGCTCCGGCCTCACCTCGCAGGCCTGGCTGCACGCCGGCAAGCCGATCCCGCGCACCAGCCAGGAGCAGTGGGCGCAGCTGCCGCACGTGGCGCTCAACCAGCTGCGGCCCGGCGACCTGGTGATCTACTTCCAGGACGCCTCGCACGTCGGGATGTACATCGGCGGCGGGCTGATCGTGCAGGCGCCGCGGCCCGGGGCGTTCATCAAGATCTCGCCGATCGGCTCGATGGCGATCCTCGGGGCCGTCCGGCCCGACCCGTCCGGCACGGCGGACGACGCCGGCGGCGCGTGGAAGGTGCCGGACCTCCCGGCGGGCTGGGACTCCGTCACGCCGATCGCGCCGAGCCCGGCCAACCAGGTTCCGGCCCCGCCGGCCCCGGGCGGAGCGGTGACGCCGCCGGTCGTGCCGGGCACGCCGACCGACCCGGCCACTCCGGGCGGGGCGGGTACGCCGACCGACCCGGCCACGCCGACCGCGCCCTCGACCGGCACGCCGACCGGGCCGGGCACACCGACACCGACCCCGACCGGGACCGGGACGCCGGGCACCCCGAGCGGGACCGGCACGCCCACCCCGACCGGGACGGGCACCCCGACGGAGGGCCCGAGCGGCACCGGCTCGGCGACCGCCTCGGCCCCGGGCAGCGCGACCGCCACGCTGCCGCTGGGCAGCCCGACGCACTGACGGCCACCCGGCCGGTACGAAGGCCGCCCCGCGTCATCGGACGCGGGGCGGCCTTCGTGTTGTTCGGAGCCGGCGGACGCCTCAGGCGCCGCTGTCGGGGGCGAAGCGGATCACGACGGCCTTGGAGGTGGGGGTGTTGCTGACGTCGGCGGTGGAGTCGAGCGGCACCAGGACGTTGGTCTCGGGGTAGTAGGCCGCCGCGCCGCCGCGGGCGACGGGGTAGTGGACGACCCGGAAGTGCGGGGCGCGGCGCTCCACGCCGTCGCTCCACTCACTGACCAGGTCGACGTACAGGCCGTCGGCGAGCCCGAGTTCGGTGGCGTCCGCGGGGTTGACCAGGACCACCCGGCGGCCGCCCTTGATGCCGCGGTAGCGGTCGTCGAGGCCGTAGATCGTGGTGTTGTACTGGTCGTGCGAGCGCAGGGTCTGGAGCAGCAGCCGGCCCGGCGGGACCTCGGGGGCGGTCAGCGGGTTGACGGAGAAGTTGGCCTTCCCGGTCGCGGTCGGGAAGGTGCGGGAGTCGCGGGGGCCGTGCGGCAGGGTGAAGCCGCCGGGGCGGCGGGCCTTCTCGTTGTAGTCCTCGAAGCCGGGGACGACGCGGGCGATCCGCTCCCGCAGGGTGTCGTAGTCCTCGGCGAAGTCCTCCCACGGCACGGTGTCCTGCGGCCCGAGCACGCCGCGGGCGAGCCGGCAGACGATCGCGGTCTCGGAGAGCAGGCCGGGTGCGGGCGGGCGCAGGCCGCCGCGCGAGGCGTGCACCTGGCCCATCGAGTCCTCGACGCTGACGAACTGGGCGCCGCGCGAGGTGACGTCCTTGTCGGTGCGGCCCAGGGTGGGCAGGATCAGGGCGCGGGCGCCGGTGACCACGTGCGAGCGGTTGAGCTTGGTGGAGACGTGGACGGTCAGCCGGCAGCGGCGCATCGCGGCCTCGGTGACCTCGGTGTCCGGGGTGGCCGCGACGAAGTTGCCGCCCATCGCGAAGAAGACCTTGACTTTGCCGTCGCGCATCGCGCGGATGGTGTCCACCGAGTCGAGGCCGTGCTCGCGCGGCGGCTCGAAGCCGAACTCCCCGCCCAGCGCGTCCAGGAAGGCGGTGGTGGGGCGCTCGAAGATGCCCATCGTCCGGTCGCCCTGGACGTTGCTGTGCCCGCGCACCGGGCAGACCCCGGCGCCGGGGCGGCCGACGTTGCCGCGCAGCAGCAGGAAGTTGACCACCTCGCGGATGGTCGGCACGGAGTGCTTGTGCTGGGTGAGGCCCATCGCCCAGCAGACGATGATCCTCTCGGACTTCAGGACCAGTCGGCCGAGCTCCTCGATCTGCTCCCAGGGCAGGCCGGTCGCGGCGAGCACCTCGGCGCGGTCGGTCGTCCGCGCCTGGGCCTCGAACTCCTCGAAGCCGTGGCAGTGTTCGGCGACGAACCCGCGGTCGACGCCGTCCCGCTCCAGGACGATCCGGTTCAGCGCGCGGAACAGCGCGAGGTCGCCGCCGAGGCGGATCTGCAGGAAGAGGTCGGTCAGCTTGGTGCCGTGGCCGACCAGGCCGCGCGCCTGCTGCGGGTTCTTGAACCGCTCCAGGCCCGCCTCCGGCAGCGGGTTGACGCTGACGATGGTGGCGCCGGCCCGCTTGGCGCGCTCCAGCGCGGAGAGCATCCGGGGGTGGTTGGTGCCCGGGTTCTGGCCCGCCACGATGATCAGGTCGGCCTGGTAGAGGTCCTTCAGGCTGACGCTGCCCTTGCCGACGCCGAGCGTCTCGGTGAGCGCCGAGCCGGAGGACTCGTGGCACATGTTGGAGCAGTCCGGCAGGTTGTTGGTGCCGAGCCGGCGGGCGAACAGCTGGTACGCGAACGCGGCCTCGTTGCTGGTCCGGCCGGAGGTGTAGAAGGCGGCGCCGTCCGGGGTGTCCAGGGCCTTGAGTTCCTCGGCCACCAGCGCGAAGGCCTCGTCCCAGGAGACCGGCCGGTAGTGGGTGGCGCCCTCGTCCAGCAGCATCGGCTGGGTGAGCCGGCCCTGCTGGCCGAGCCAGTAGCCGGAGCGCTCGGCCAGGTCGGCGACCGGGTGGGCGGCGAAGAACTCGGCGCGGATGCGGCGCTCGGTGGCCTCCTCGGCGACGGCCTTGGCGCCGTTCTCGCAGAACTCGGCGGTGTGGGTCTTGTCGGGCTCCGGCCAGGCGCAGCCGGGGCAGTCGAAGCCGTTCGGCTGGTTGACCTTGAGCAGGGTGGCCAGGGTGCGGCGGGCGCCCATCTGCTCGGCGGCCATCCGCAGGCTGTGGCCGACGGCGGGCAGCCCGGCGGCCGCGTGCTGGGGCGCGGACACCTCGGGGGCGTCCTGGGCCGGGTCGCTCTGCGGGGCCTGCTTGGCCATGGCCGCTCTCCTCGGGCTGCTGGTCCGGGCCGCCGCACCGTCGCGGGGCTCACCGTGCATCCTTCCACCTGCTGCTCGAGAGGGGGAGGGCCGTCTTCACGGCGGGGGGGGCCGTCGCCGTCGCGGGGGGCGCGCCGTCGGTAGAGTCTGGGCGTCATGGCGGGAGGGGAGAGGGCGCGTGCGAGTCGGGGACGTCCTGGACGGCCGGTACGAGCTGGTGGAGAAGCTCGGGCAGGGCGGGTTCGGGGTGGTGTGGCGGGCCCGGGACACCCGGATGGGGCGGCCGGTGGCGGTCAAGGTCATCGGGCACCACGGCGGTGACCGGGCGAAGGCCGCGCTGCGGTTCGTCCGGGAGGCCGGCGCGGCCGGCAACCTCTCGCACCCGCACATCGTCACGGTGCACGACCTCGGGCAGTGCGAGCTCGGCGGCGAGGAGGTCACCTACCTGGTGATGGAGCTGCTCACCGGCCGCACCCTCACCGAGGTGCTGCGGGCGGGGGTGCCCGGGCCGGCGCTCAGCCTGCGCTGGGGGCGGCAGATCAGCGGCGCGCTGGCGGCGGCGCACGACGCGGGCATGGTGCACCGGGACATCAAGCCGGACAACGTGATGATCACCGACGCCGGGCACCTGAAGGTGCTGGACTTCGGCATCGCCCAGCTGGACACCGGCGCGGGCGGGCTGACCACCACCGGGACGATCGTCGGCAGCCCGGCGTACATGGCACCCGAGCGCTGGACCGGCGGCCGGGTGGACGGGCGGGCCGACCTCTACGCGCTGGGCTGCGTCCTGGTCGAACTCTTCACCGGGGCACGGCCGTTCGGCGGGGACTCGACGCCGGTGCTGATGTACCGGCACCTCAACGAGGTGCCGCCGCCGCTGGACCCGGCGCAGTTCGGGCTGCCGCCGCAGGTGGCCGGTCTGGTCGCGGAGCTGCTGGCGAAGGACCCGGCGGCCCGGCCGGCCGACGCCCGTACGGTCGAGCGGCGGCTCGCCGAGCTGGCCGGGTGGCAGGGCGGCCAGGCGGCGGCACCGGTGCCGGTGCCCGTACCGGCGGTGGTGGAGCGCCCGGCGCCGATGGTGCCGCCGCCGCCGAGCGCCCCGCCGGTCGTGCCCGCGCCGGTCGTGCCTCCCGCTGTGCCTCCCGCCGTGCCCGCGCCCGCGCCGGTCGTGCCTCCCGCCGTGCCCGCCCCGATCGTCCCGTCGGTGCCGTCCCCGGTCTCCTCGGTGCTGCCGCCGCTGACCACGCCGCCGGTGACGGCCACGCCGCCGGCCGAGTCGGTACGGGCCGCGCTGAGCGAGCGCCGCTCGGCGGCGTACCGGGCGGCGACCGCCGGCGAGTCGGCGATGCTGCTGCAGGCCGTCGCCCAGGACTGCGTGACCGCGCTCGGCGCGAGTGACCGGGACACCCTGTGCACCTGGCGGGACTTCGCCTGGTACCTCAGCCGCACCGGTGACCTGGACGGCGCGATCCGGCTGCTGACCGCCCTGGTGGCCGACATGCGCGCGGCCCTCGGCCCGATCGACCCGGACACCCTCGGCGCCCGCTACCACCTGGTCTGGTGCGTCGGCGAGAGCGGTGCGCCCGTCACCACGGTCCGGCTGATGAACGAGCTGCTGCCTGACCTGCACGCCGCCTGGGGCCCGTACGACTCGCGGGTCCTGAAGGCCCGGCACGACCTCGCGCTGCACCACGCCAACCGGGGCGACCTCCAGGGCGCGGTGATCCAGCTGCACGGGCTGCTGCCGGTGCTCGCCCGGGTGCTGGGCGAGCACCACCCGAGCACCGTGCAGGCCTGGCAGGACCTGGCCGGCTACCAGCAGCAGCTGGTCCAGGCCGGCCGCAAGGGGCCGGGGCCGCGCCGCCGCACCCCGCGGATGAGCCCGATGGAGGCGCTGGTGCTGGTGCGGCGGCTGCGGGTGTGGGACTTCGCCACCGACGCGCAGGCCCGGGCCTGCATGGACGCCCTGGACCGGGGGATCGGCCTGAAGGGCGTCGCGGACGTGGTGTTCGAGGCCCCGGACCACGTCTCGGACGAGGACCTGGTGGAGGAGATCTTCGGCGCCTGAGTGCTCCTCGGTACCGGGGTGCCGACGCCGCGGCTCTCACGGCGCTCACGCCGCCAGGGCCCGGGCCGTCGGCAGGGCGGCCAGGGCGTGGAGCAGGGCGCGGGCGGCGGCGTCGTTCTGGCGGAAGGCCGGGGCGTCGGTGCGGGGGCGGGCGAAGGCGGCGGCCGCGCGCAGGCTGGTGTGCGGGCCGAGGGCGGTGCGGCGCGGGTGCGGGGCGCCGCCGAGGGCCGGGTCGAGCAGCCGGCTGTCGGCGGGGGCGATGGTGACCAGGCCCGAGCGGTGGGTGTGGTCCGGGTCGGTGACCACCTCCTCGACGACGCGTCCGGTGCGGTGCAGCTCGCCCAGCAGCGGGTCCAGGGTGCGGGCCAGCGCGTGCTTGGGCAGGTACGCCTCGACCAGCGCCGTCGCGGTGACGTGGTGGCCGGGCACGGTGGCGCCGGAGGCCCGCCAGGTGCCGCTCTCCTCGTCCCGTTCGATCCGGACGTCCGCGCCGAGGAAGCGCACCACCCCGGCCTCGGAGAGGGCGAGCAGCTGGCGCAGCCGGAAGCCGGGCGGGCCGGAGGCGAGGAAGCCGAAGTAGCCGAAGAACCACTCGTCCACCTCCTCGGCGATCGAGCGGGCGGTGAGCCGGCCGCTCGCCGTCACCCGGGGGAGCTGGCCGAACAGCGACAGCAGGGCGAGGAAGGCGCCGAGGTCGGCGCTGTGGGCGGGGTCGGCGCGGCGGTCGGCGTCCGCGCCGACGTACCCGCGCAGGTGCTCCTGGAGTTCCTCGTCGCTGCCGAGTTCGAGCCCGGCCAGCGGGTGGTCGAGCCGTTCGAAGTCGATCCGGTCGGCGGGGTCGGGGACGGCCTCGGCGACCAGGGCGGCGCGTTCGGGGGTGTACCAGCCGTGCCGGTCGTAGCGGGTGAGGAACTCCGGCCAGGGCAGGGTGGTGCGCTCGGGGTGGGCGTGGAACAGCTCGTGGTAGTGCCCGAAGGCGATTTCCTTGGCCATCAACGGCCAGAAGTCGCGCCGCAGTTCGAGCTGTCCGCCGGTGGCGAGCACGGTGTCCACGGCGGCCGCGTCGAAGTACCGGGGGAGCGGGGCGGGCGGCCCCTGGAGGCGGTAGCCGGTCTTGGAGTGGTACGGGACGCCGCGCCGGGAGCCGAGGTGCAGCACCGGCTCCCGGCCGGACGGCAGGTAGCGCAGCGCGGGCCCGTCCCCGGTGGGTTCGAAGCGGCCGCCGCGGCCCTCGGTGAGCAGGGCGACCAGGTCCACCGAGGCGAGGCCGAGCCCGCGCAGCACCACCGGCTCGCCGGGGGCGAGGGCGGCCAACTCGGCGGTCACGTCGGCGGAGTAGGCGGGCGGGAGGTGGAAGCGGCCGTGCCGGGCGGCGAACTCGGCGTCGGCCGCGTGGCGCGGGTGGGGGGCGGAGTCGAGGTGGCCGAGGGTGAGCACCACGTGGTCGGCGGTGAGGGTCCGGTCGCCGAGGTGGACGGTCTGCGGGCCGTCGGCCGGGCCCTCGATCCGCCGGACGGTGTCGCGGTGGACGGTGACCGTGATGTGCGCCGGCAGGTCGGCGACGGCGCGGCGGAACACCCAGTCCAGGTAGGCGCTCTGGGCCCGTCGGGTGGGGAAGTCGGTGGGGGCGAGGGTGCGCAGCTCGGCCCGGACGGCCGGGTCGGCGACCTCCCGGTAGGGCGTGAACTCCCGCTGCCGCCGGGCCCATTCGGCGAGCGAGGGGCCGGGGCGGACCGGCCCTTCGAGGGTGGAGCGCTCGTCGGTGAACATGGTGACGTCCTCGGCCATCGAGTTCATCCGCAGCAGCGGGGACTGGTCGTGGCGCCAGATCCGGCCCGCGCCGGGCGGGTGCGGGTCGACCAGGTGGATCGCCAACGGCCGGTCGGCGGGCAGCAGTTCGGCGGCGTTGGCGGCGATCCGCTCCAGCAGTCCGGTGCCGCGCGGGCCGGCGCCGACGATGACGAGCGACGACGTCATGCCCGCACCGCCCTGGTGAGGGCCGCACGGGCCCGTTGCAGCGGGGTGGGTGGCAGGCCGTCGCGGGTCGCGCCCCGGGCGAAGCGCCGCTCCACGTAGTACTGGCCGACGGACAGCAGGGTGGTGACCACCAGGTACCAGAGGGTGGCGACCATCAGCATCGGGATGACCTGGTACGACTGGAGGTAGACCAGCTGCACCGAGTAGAGCAGGTCGGAGACGGCCAGCACGCTGACGATGCTGGTGCCCTTGAGCGCGCCGATCAGCATGTTCCCGGCGCTCGGCACGATCGCCCGCATCGCCTGCGGCACCACGATCCGGCGCAGCACCCGCCACCGGCCGAGTCCGAGCGCGGCCGCCGCCTCCAGCTGGCCGCGGTCCACGGAGAGGATGCCGCCGCGGATCACCTCGGCGGCGTACGCGGTCTCCAGCAGGGTGAGGCCGATGACGGCGGTCAGGGTGGGGCCCATCAGGTTGACGGTCCTGACCGTGACGAACTCGGGGCCGAACGGGAGGCCCAGGCCGAGGGTCGGGTAGAGCGCGCCGATGTTGAAGAAGAACAACAGCTGCACCAGCGGCGGGGTGGAGCGGAACACCCAGACGTAGCCCCAGCTCAGCGTGCGCAGCACCGGGTTGGCGGACAGCCGCATGGTGGCGAGGAGGGTGCCGAGCAGGAAGCCGAGGGCGAGGGTGGCGGCGGTCAGCCAGAGGGTGAGGGCGAGCCCGTTGAGCACGGACCGGGCGGTGAACCAGTCGGCGACCACGTCCCACTGGAAGGCCTTGTTGCGGATCACCGAGTTGACCGCCATCGCGGCCAGCAGCAGGGCGACGCCGGCGGCGGCCCACTGGCCGGGCCTGCGGCGGGCGACGATCCGGGCCTCGGGGGCGGGCGGTGCGGCGGGGCGGTCGAGCGGGGAGGGGGCGGGCAGGACGTCCTGCGGGGTGGCCATGGCGGCGGCTCCTGGGCGGAGTGCGGGCGGGAGAGGTACGGCGGTGGTCACGTACGCGGGCGCGGCCCGTGTCCCTCAACACGGCCGGCGCGTGGCACTGCACTCCGCGCCGATCGTACGCATGCGCGATCGACGGCTGTCAAGGGTGATCGGGGCGCGGGAGGGCCGGTCCGGGGCGTGTCGGAGAAGTGACAGGAGATCGCAACAGTGCGGCAATGATGGACGGTTGACGGACCGATCGGCCGACTGCTCAACTTGAGGCCATGTACGCCTCGCAGCCCCTGGTCAGCCGCGACCACATCGACTTCGGTCGGGTGTGGTCCGCGGCGTGTCGCGGCTGACCTGGCAGCGGGCCGTCCGTCCGGCCTGAACTCCCGGTGGGGTGCCCTCCCTCGGCTCGCCCCGTCGTGGCCCGGATCCGTCGTCGGTGGCCGACGACGCGTCAAATCCTCGCTGTCACCGATGACTTCGCACTGCGCTCCGGCTCTCCCGCACTCCGGCAGTCCCTCCCGTACGCCCTCGCCGCCACCCGTCCGGCGGCCGCCCCGCCGCGGCCGCCTCCGGTCCGTCCACCCGCAGCCCGCTTGCGGCCCGCCCGCAACCTGCCCGCGGCCCGACGGGCTTCCGCCCACCCGAAAGGTTCCGCCATGCCCGTCGAATTCCTCGGCATCGCCGCCACCGGCGACGGTTCGGAGACCGCCGCCCGCACCACCGCCGCCTTCGACCGCGACTACACCCTGCGGCTGGCCCGGGCGCACGAGGACCACGGCTGGGACCGGGTGCTCTTCGCGTACGGGGCCGGCACCCCGGAGCCGGCCGCCGCGGCGGCCTACCTCGCCTCGCACCTGGAGCGCCTGCAGATCCTGCTGGCGCACCGGCCGAACGTCTCCTACCCGACCTTCGCGGCCAAGACCTTCGCGACCCTCGACCAGATCAGCGACGGCCGGCTGACCGTGCACTTCATCACCGGCGGCAACGACCACGAGCAGCAGCGCGAGGGCGACTTCCTGACCAAGGACCAGCGCTACGAGCGCACCCGCGAGTACATCGGCATCGTCAAGAAGGCCTGGACCAGCCGGGAGCCCTTCGACCACGAGGGCCCGCACTACCGCTTCAACGACTTCGTCTCGGACGTCTTCCCCGTCCAGCAGCCGCGCCCGGCCGTCTCCTTCGGCGGCTCCTCGGACGCGGCCTACGCGGCCGGCGGCGCCGAGGCGGACATCTACTGCCTCTGGGGCGAGCCGCTGGCCCGCACCGCCGAGCAGATCGAGCGGGTGAAGGAGGCGGCGCGGGCGGCCGGGCGCACCGACGTGCCGCGGATCCAGGTGGCGTTCCGGCCGATCATCGCGCCGACCGAGGAGCTGGCCTGGGAGAAGGCGCACCGGACGGTGGCCGCGATCAGGGCCCGCCGGGGCTCCGGCCGCCCCGGGGCTCCGGGGACCGCGGCGCCCGAGGCCGGGACGCCCGGGGCCGTGACACCTGAAAACGCCGGCTCCCAGCGGCTGCTGGAGATCGCCGAGGCCGGCGAGCGCTACGACCGCGCGCTGTGGACCCCGACGGCCGCCGCCACCGGCGGGGCGGGCAACTCCAACGCCCTGGTCGGCACCCCGGAGACGGTCGCCCAGGCGCTGCTCGACTACCACGACCTCGGCGTGGACATCCTCTCCGCGCGCGGCTACGACCTGCTGGACGACGCGATCGACTTCGGCCGGTACGTCATCCCGATCGTCCGCGAGGAGGTCGCCAAGCGGGACGCCGCCGCGGCCGAGCGCGCCGAGCGCGACCGCCACCAGCTGATCGCGGCGCAGGCGTGAGCGCGGCCGCCCGCTCCGGGTTCCGCCGGGTCGCCGTCGACGACCCGCTGGTCGAGCCGCTGCTGCGCGAGCTCACCCACGAGTACGTCACCCGGTACGGCCCCGAGGCCCGCGAGGAGATGACCCGCTACCCGGCCGAGGCCTTCGCCGAGCCGCACGGCGTGCTGCTGCTCCTGCTGGAGGACGGCGAACCGGTGGCCGGCGGCGCGTACAAGCGCTACGACGAGCACACCGCCGAGGTGAAGCGGATGTGGACGCACTCCGCGCACCGCCGCCGGGGCCTGGCCCGCCGGGTGCTGGCCGAGCTGGAGCGGACGGCCGCCGCGGCCGGCTACACCCGGGTCCACCTGACCACCGGGCCGCGCCAGCCCGAGGCCAGGAACCTCTACCTGGCGGCCGGTTACGCCCCGCTGTTCGACGTCTCGGCCGATCCCCTGACCATCGGCCCGCTCCCCTTCGAGAAGCGGCTGCCCGCCGGCGCGGCGCAGCCGCCCGTCCTGGCCCCGACCTCCTGAAAGGCCCCCCGTGAGAACCAGCACCGCCCGCCGCCGCCTGCTCGCGACCACCGCCCTGCTGCCGGTCCTGGCCCTGACCCTGACCGCCTGCGGCTCGGACCCGAAGATCGCGGGCGCGGCGGTGGCGGGCGGCCCGT
The DNA here is from genome assembly GCF_043201465.1 of Kitasatospora sp. NPDC048298. Classification (NCBI taxonomy): domain Bacteria; kingdom Bacillati; phylum Actinomycetota; class Actinomycetes; order Kitasatosporales; family Streptomycetaceae; genus Kitasatospora; species Kitasatospora sp. NPDC048298. Next base: position 170,438 of record NZ_JBICYZ010000002.1, on the reverse strand, counting down.
CCGCCGCCACCGAGGACCTCGTCTCCGGCCTCACCAGGTCGGACGCCGCCGCCGCGCTGCTGCCCGAGGAGGTCCGCAAGGCCGGCACGCTGAAGTTCGGCTCGTCCTTCGGCACGCCGCCCAGCGCCTTCTACGTCGACCAGGTCACCAAGAAGCCCGCCGGGATCGACGTGGAGCTCACCGACGCCGTCGCCCGGGTGCTCGGCCTGACCGTGCAGCGCGAGGAGGCCGCCTTCGAGACCATCCTGCCCGCCCTGGACAGCGGGAAGTACGACGTCGGCACCGGCAACTTCGGGGTCACCGCGGCCCGGCTGAAGACCATCGACTTCGTCACCTACATCGACGACGGCCAGGGTTTCGCGGTGCGCAAGGACAACACCGCGATCCAGCCGGTCACCGACCTGGTCCAGCTGTGCGGACTGACCGTCGGCACCGGCGCCGGCACCACCTTCGAGACCACCCTCAACAGCCGGCGCGGCGTCTGCGCCGACGCCGGGAAGAAGCCGTACGAGGTCAAGGCGTTCAGCGAGAGCGGCGCCCTGCTGACCAGCCTCCAGCAGGGCCGGGTGGACGTCGAGATGTCCACCATCAACGGCCTGCGCCACCAGGCCGCCCAGGACGCCTCCGGCACCCGCTTCCTCGGCGAGTTCCACCGCCTCGACGTCGGCTTCGCCCTGAAGAAGGGCTCGAAGCTCGCCCCGGCGCTGCAGGCGGCGGTCAACCAGCTGATCAAGGACGGGACGTACGAGCGGATCCTGCGCAAGTGGGGGGTCACCGAGTCGGCGATCACGGAATCGCGGATCAGCCCGCCCGAGCACGCCTGAGCGCCGTCCCGTCCGAGGAGACCTCCGATGACCGTCAGCACCGAAGCACCGCCCGCCCCGTCGAGGCCGGCGGCCGCCCCCGACCTCGACGAACTGGCCGGCCTGCGGACCGTTCCGGCCCGGCACCCCTGGCGCTGGGCCCTCGGGATCGCCGCGCTGGTCGTGCTCGCCCAGTTCGCCCACGGCCTGGCCACCAACCCCGGCTGGGACTGGGCCACCTTCCGGCTCTACTTCACCGCCGACACCATCCTCCGGGCGATCGGGCGGACCCTCGAACTCACCGCCTACGGCACGGTGCTGGGCTTCCTGCTGGGCACCGTGGTGGCCGCGATGCGGCTGTCCCGCAGCGCGATCCTGCGGTCCGTCGCCTGGGCCTACGTGTGGGTGTTCCGCTCGATCCCGCTGATCGTCCAACTGGTGTTCTGGTTCAACCTCTCCTACCTGTACAAGCGGTTCGGGATCGGCATCCCGTTCGGCCCGACCTTGGGCGACGTGGAGACGGTCGGGGTGCTCGGCGCGCTCGGCGCGGCGGTGCTCGGCCTCGGGCTGCACCAGGCCGCGTTCGCCGCCGAGATCATCCGCGGCGGCATCATCGCGGTGGACGCCGGCCAGCGGGAGGCCGCCGCCGCGCTCGGCATCCCGCGCTGGCGCCAGGGGTGGCGGATCGTGCTGCCGCAGGCCATGCGGGGCATCCTGCCGGCCGCCGCCAACGAGGTGATCTCCCTGCTCAAGGGCACCTCGGTGGTCTACGTGATGGCCATCGGCGAGCTCTTCTACCAGGCGCAGGTCATCTACGGTCGCACCGGCCGGGTGGTGCCGCTGCTGATGGTCGCCACCGTCTGGTACGTGCTGCTGACCACCGTGCTCTCGATCGGCCAGTACTACGTCGAGCGCCACTTCGCCCGCGGCGCCGAACGCACCCCGCCGCCCACCCCGTGGCAGCGCGTCCGGGCCTTCGCCCGGAGCCTGCCCGACCGCACCCGGCCCGCCGCCGCCCGTACCTCCGGAGGACAGTCGTGACCGCCCTGACGAAGCCCGCCCCGGCCCCGGCCGCCCCGATGGTGCAGGTCCGCGGCCTGCACAAGAGCTTCGGCCGGCTGGAGGTGCTGCGCGGGGTCGACCTGGACGTCCCGGCCGGCTCGGTGACCGTGGTGCTCGGCCCGTCCGGCTCCGGCAAGTCCACCCTGCTGCGCGCGATCAACCACCTGGAGAAGCTCGACCGCGGCCACGTCGCCATCGACGGCGAGCTGATCGGCTACCGGCGCTCCGGCGACCGGCTGTACGAGCTCAGGGAGCGCGAGGTGCTGCGCCAGCGCACCGGCATCGGCTTCGTGTTCCAGAACTTCAACCTGTTCCCGCACCTCACCGTGCTGGAGAACCTGGTCGAGGCGCCGGTCGCCGCGCTGCGCCGCCCCAGGGCCGAGGCCAGGGCGACGGCGCTGGCGCTGCTGGAGCGGGTCGGGCTGGCCGACAAGGCCGCCGCCTACCCCCGGCAGCTGTCCGGCGGGCAGCAGCAGCGGGTGGCGATCGCCCGGGCGCTGGCGCTGGAGCCGAAGGTGCTGCTGTTCGACGAGCCGACCTCGGCGCTCGACCCGGAGCTGGTCGGCGAGGTGCTGGACGTCATCAAGGACCTGGCCCGCGGCGGCACCACGATGATCGTGGTCACCCACGAGATCGGCTTCGCCCGCGAGGTCGCCGACACCGTGGTCTTCATGGACGGCGGTGTGGTGGTCGAGCAGGGCCCGCCCGCCGAGGTCCTGGACCGGCCGCGGCACGAGCGCACCCGGGCCTTCCTGGCCAAGGTCCTCTGACCCTCCCTCCCTCTCTCTCACCGATCCCCTTTCACCGAACAGGAGTTCCGCCATGTCCCTACCCCGTCGCGCCCTGGTGGCCGCCGCCGGCGCGCTCGCCGCCGCCCTCGCCCTGACCGGCTGCGGCGGCAGCGCCACCGGCGCGGCGGGTCCCGCCCCGGCCAAGGGCAGCACCGCGCCGAACGGCACGGTGGTGAACCTGTCACCGAACCAGAACCGGGTCACCACCCCCAAGGTCGACGCGATCGCCGCGCTCGTCCCGGAGGAGATCAGGAAGAAGGGGACGCTGGCCGTCGTCGGCTCGGTCGGCAGCACCCCGCCGCTGGGCTTCTACGCCGACGACGACAAGACGATCATCGGCGTCGAGCCGGACCTCGCCTCGCTGATCGGCGACGTGCTGGGCCTCAAGGTCGCGTACGACACGGTCTCCTGGGAGAACATCTTCGTCGGCCTGGACAGCGGCAAGTACGACGTGGGCGTCTCCAACATCACCGTCACCGAGGAGCGCAAGGAGAAGTACGACTTCGCCACCTACCGGCTGGACGTCCTGGGCTTCGAGGCGAAGAAGGGCAGCGGCCTCAAGGTCACCGGCCCCAAGGACCTCGCCGGCAGGTCGGTCGGCGTCGCCACCGGCACCAACCAGGAGAAGCTGCTGATTTCCTGGAGCGAGGAGAACGTCAGGAACGGCCTCAAGCCGATCGACATCAAGTACTTCCAGGGCACCGAGTACTACCTGGCGCTCGCCTCCGGCCGGATCGAGGCCTACAGCGGCCCCAACCCCAGCCTGGCCTTCCACGCCGTGCAGACCGGCGAGACCGAGGTCGTCGGCACCTACTCGGGCGGCGGCGCGGACGTCCTCGGCAAGATCGCGGCGACCACCCGGAAGGACAACGGGCTGGTCAGGGCGCTGAACGGGGCGATCGACGAGGTGATCGCGAACGGCACGTACGGGCAGGTGCTCAAGCGCTGGGGCCTGGACGGCGAGGCGGTGCGGAAGTCCGAGATCAACCCGCCCGGCCTGCCCAAGCCCAAGCCGTAGCGGGATCCGGGCACACCGGCCCGCGGTCGTTCACCCGTTCGTCCCCACCCGCCGCTATGGTGACCCCTCCGACGGCGAACGCCGGGCGGGCGCGGTCGAGTTGGGGGAGGGCATGGAGAAGGGCGAGGTGCTCGGCGGTCGCTTCCGGCTGGAGCAGCAGCTGGGCAGGGGCGGTTTCGGCGTGGTCTGGCGGGCGACCGACACCACCATCGACCGGGAGGTCGCGGTCAAGGTGCTGCTCGCCGAGCACGCCACCGACCGGGAGGCGGTCAGCCGCTTCGTCCGCGAGGCCCGGACGGCCGGCGGCCTCAACAATCCGCACATCGTGACGGTGTACGACTACGGGTGGACCGAGACCGGCTCCGGGAAGATCCCGTACCTGGTCATGGAGCTGGTCCGCGGCCGGGCGCTGTCCGAGGTGCTCAAGGCCGGCCCGCCGGACCACAAGCAGGCGCTGCGCTGGATGCGGCACGTGTGCAAGGCGCTGGACGCCGCGCACCGCTCGGGGATCGTCCACCGGGACATCAAGCCCGAGAACGTGATGATCGCGCGGGAGGGGGAGCGGGCCAAGGTCCTGGACTTCGGCATCGCCCGACTGGTCACCCAGACCGTCCGGCTCACCTCCACCGGCAACGTGGTCGGCACCGTCCCGTACCTGGCCCCCGAGTGCTGGTCCGGCGGCACGGTGGACGGCCGGGCCGACCTCTACGCCCTCGGCATCATGCTGTACGAGGCCTGCACCGGCGCGCGCCCGTTCCGCGCCGCCTCGGCCGCCGAGTACATGTACAAGCACCTGGAGGAGGTCCCGCCCCGGGTGCGCGGCAAGGATCCGGCACTGGCCGGGCTGATCGCCGAGCTGCTCGCCAAGCGGCCCGAACAGCGGCCGGCCGGCGCCGCCGAGGTGCTGGAGCGGCTGCGCGGCATCCAGCCCGGGATGCTGCGCCCGGAGGATCCCAGCCCGGAGCAGCTGCGCCGGCGGGCCGACCGGGCCTGGCGGCACGGCGAGGCCGGCGAGACGGCGGAGGCGGTGGAGATCCTCACCGCGCTCGTCCCCGCCTTCGCCCGGATCTGCGGCCCGGAGGACCCGCGCACCCTGCGCACCTGCCACGACCTGGCCCTCTGGCTGGCCGCGGACGGCAGCCCGGGCGCCGCCGTCGACCTGCTGGACGAGCTGACCCGGGCGCCCGGCGCCACCCCGGAGGCCCGGGCGGACGCGCGGCGCGACCTCGCGCACTGGCAGCGGGAGGTCACGAGGTCCGGACCGGGCCGGCCGCGGGCCGGCGAGGCGGCGAGCCTGGGGGCGCTGCTCGGCGGGTGACCGGGGCCGGTGCCCGCCGGGACGGCGAGGGTCGCCCCGACCCCCGGCACGGGGTCGGGGGCCTCGCTCAGCCGCCCAGCACCGCCCGCAGCCGCTCCGCCCGCTCCGGCCGCGGCCCCTCCAGCGCCAGCACCCCCGCCAGCACCTCGGCCGTCTGCGGGTCGTGCAGCGCCGTCGCCGCCGCCATCGCGGTGAACTGGTCCACCAGCCAGTCGCGCAGCTCCGCCACCGGCAGTGCGCGGCCCTCGTCCAGCCAGCTCAGCGACGCCCCCTCGACCACCGCGATCCAGGAGCGCACCAGCAGCGTCAGCCGCGGACCGGCCTCCCGCACGCCCAGGTGGCGCAGCGTCCGGCGCAGCGCCGCCCGCCGGACGTCGTCCACGATCGCCGAGGTGCGGGCCGTCTCCACCACCGAACCGCCGCGCAGCAGTGCCGAGTAGCCCGCGTCGTGCTCGGCGACGAAGGCGAAGTAGCCGTCCAGCACCGTCGACAGCTGTTCGGACGGCGTCCCGCTCACCCGTACCGCGAAGCGGCTGGTCAGCTCGTCCGCCGCGGTGCGCAGCGCGGCCTCGTACAACTGCTGCTTGCCGCCCGCGAAGTAGCGGTACACCAGCGGGCGGGAGGCCCCGGCGGCCTCGGCGACGTCGTCCAGGCCGACCTCCTCGGGCGGCCGGGAGGCGAACAGCTCCAGGGCGACCGCGATCAGCTGCTCGCGCCGCTGCTGGACCGGCAACCGCCGGTAGCCGGTGCGGCGCGGACGCGGCTCGGACGCGGCCGGAACGGGCGCCTGACCTGCCGAAGTGGGGCTGGCTTCCATGGCGGCCAAGCGTAATCGGCGTCGGGCCGATCCGATCCTGTCGGGCCGAACGGATTTTCGCGGACGAACCCCGCTCGCAAAGGGGTTGCAAAGCAGCGGCGCCACGCAATGATGGCGGAATGCCTGAAGAACTGATCACCGCCGCCGGCGCCACCCCCCGCCGCATCGCCGACGACCACGTCCGCGAACTGGCCGACCTCGACCCGCTGACCGCGGTCTACCTCGGCCTCAACCTCGACGACGACCGGCTGCCCGACCTCTCCCCGGCCGGCCCCGAGGCCGTTGCCGACCTCGCCCGCCGCACCCTGGCGAAGCTCGACGAGGCCGAGCGGGCCGGTGCCGCCGACGACGAGGCGGAGCGCCGCTGCGCCCGGCTGCTGCGCGAGCGGCTGTCCGCCGAACTCGCCGTCCACGACGCGGGGGAGAGCTTCCGCTCGCTGCGCAATCTCGGCTCCCCGGTGCACGACCTGCGGGAGTCCTTCACGCTGATGGGCACCGACACCGAGGCCGAGTGGCAGGTGATCGGCCGCCGCATGGCGAGGATCCCGGTGGCGTTCGAGCAGTACCGGCGGACGCTGGCCGAGGGCGTCGAGCGCGGGCTGCTGTCCGGCCCGCGCCAGGTGGCCACGGTGCTCGGGCAGTTCGCCGAGTGGCTGGGGGAGGACACGCCCGCCGAGGAGCGGATTCCCGGTGCGTGGTTCGGTCAGTTCGTCCAGGGCGCGCCGGAGTCGCTGCGGCCCGAGCTGTCGAAGCACGCGGTGGCCGCCGCCGACGCGCTGGCCGAGCTGCGCGACTGGCTGCGCGACGTGTACGGCCCGGCCGTGGCCGGCGCCCCGGACACCGCGGGCCGGGAGCGTTACGCCCGCTGGGTGCGCTACTGGACCGGTGCCGACCTGGACCTGGACGAGGCCTACGCCTGGGCGTGGAGCGAGTTCCACGACCTGCTGGCGCAGATGGAGGTCGAGGCCGAGAAGGTCCTGCCGGGCGCGGGCCCGCTGGCGGCGATGCAGTGGCTGGAGTCCGACGGCCCGGCCATCGAGGGCGCCGAGGCCGCCCGGGAGTACCTCCAGGGCCTGATGGACCAGGCCATCGGGGACCTCCAGGGCACCCACTTCGACCTGGCCGAGCCGGTCACCCGGGTCGAGTCGAGGATCGCGCCGGCCGGCAGCGCCGCCGCGCCGTACTACACCGCGCCCTCGCTGGACTTCAGCCGCCCGGGGCGGACCTGGCTGCCGCTGGTCGGCCGGGACCGCTTCCCGGTCTGGGACCTGGTCTCCACCTGGTACCACGAGGGCGTGCCGGGCCACCACCTCCAGCTCGCGCAGTGGAACTACGTCGCCGACCGGCTCTCCACCTACCAGGTGAGCCTCGGCGGGGTCAGCGCCAACCTGGAGGGCTGGGCGCTGTACGCCGAGCGCCTGATGGACGAGCTCGGCTACCTCACCGACCCGGGCCACCGCCTGGGCTACCTCAACGCGCAGATGATGCGCGCGCTGCGGGTCATCGTCGACATCGGCATGCACGTGGGCATGGACTTCCCGGCGGACTCCCCGTACCGGCCGGGCGAGCCGGTCGGCCCCGAGCACGCCCGGGAGTTCTTCGGCCTGTACTGCGGCCTGTCCGCCGAGTTCCTGGACAGCGAGCTGGTCCGCTACCTGGGCCTGCCCGGCCAGGCGATCGGCTACAAGCTCGGTGAGCGCGCCTGGCTGCGGGGGCGGGCGGCGGCGAAGGCGGCGCACGAGGCGCGGGGCGAGGAGTTCGACCTCAAGGCCTGGCACATGGCGGCGCTCTCGCAGGGTTCGCTGGGGCTGGACGACCTGGTCGAGGAGCTGTCGGCGCTGTGACGGCCGCGCCCCGGTGACGATGCGCTGAGCGGGCCGGGGCGCACGCGGTAGCCGCGATCGGGGGAACCAGGCCCCCGGGACTCGGTCCGGAGTCCCGGGGGCCTGGTTCTTTTGTCCCAAAGGTCCGGTTTGGTGAGGTTTTTCCTTGCGCTCCGTCCCGACCGGAGTTTGGCTGGAAGGCGAATGTGTGACCCCTCCGCCCCCACACCGGAAGGCTCGGCCTGTGACTGCGCAAACCGTCACCGGTCATGAGGACGCGGACCGTCGCCGCTGGTGGGCGCTGGCCGTCATCGCCACCGCCCAGCTCATGATCGTGCTCGACGTCACCATCGTGAACATCGCACTGCCGTCCGCCCAGCGGGAGCTGGGCATCTCGGACGCCGACCGGCAGTGGGTGATCACCGCCTACACGCTCGCCTTCGGCGGTCTGCTGCTGCTCGGCGGCCGGCTGGGCGACCTCTTCGGCCGCAAGCGCGTCTTCACCGTCGGCCTGCTGGGCTTCGCCCTCGCCTCCGCCCTCGGCGGCGCGGCGGTCGGCCCCGCCATGCTCTTCGGCGCCCGTGCCCTCCAGGGCGCGTTCGCCGCCCTGCTCGCGCCCTCCACGCTGGGGCTGCTCTCCACCACCTTCTCCGATCCGCGCGAACGCAGTACGGCCTTCGGCGTCTTCGGCGCGATCGCCGGCGGCGGCTCCGCGATCGGCTTCATCGCGGGCGGTCTGCTGACCGAGTACCTGGACTGGCGCTGGTGCCTGTTCGTGAACGTGCCGATCGCCGTCGTCGTCGCCTTCGCGGCGTTCGACCTGCTGAAGCGCGACCACGTGGAGAAGGGCCGCCGGATGCCGCTGGACCTGCCCGGGGCGCTGCTCGGCTGCGGCGGCCTGCTGGCGATCGTCTACGGCACCTCCGAGGCCGTGACCAGGGGCTGGCGCGACGGTCTGGTGATCGGTGCGCTGGCCCTGGGTGTGCTGCTGCTCGCGGCGTTCGTCCTGGTCGAGCGGCGCACCGCGCACCCGCTGCTGCCGGTGCACATCGTCGCCGACCGCAACCGCGGCGGCGGCGCGCTCTCGGTGGGCCTGGCGATGGTCGGCATGTTCGGCACGTTCCTGTTCCTGACCTACTACCTCCAGGCCATCAAGCACTTCTCGCCGATCGTGTCCGGTCTGTCCTTCCTGCCCATGACGGTCGCCATCGTGCTGAGTTCGACGGGCTTCGCGGCCCGGATGATGACCAGGGTGCCGACCCGGGTCCTGGTCGGCCCCGGGCTGCTGCTGGCCGCGAGTGGCATGGCCTGGCTGACCCGGATGCGGGTGGACAGTCCGTGGGCCGGTCTGGTGCTGCCGGCCGAGCTGCTGATCGGCGTCGGCATGGGCCTGGTGTTCACGCCGGCGATGAGCCTGGCCACCCTCGGGGTCGCCCCGAACGAGGCCGGCGCGGCCGCGGCCACCCTCAACTCGGCTCAGCAGGTGGGCGGTTCGGTCGGCACCGCGCTGCTGAACACGGTCGCCGCGAGCGCCACCGCGAGCTTCCTGGCCACCCGGATCGCCTCCGACCCGGCGGTGCGGGCCCAGGGCGCCGTGCACGGCTACGTGGTCGCGACCTGGGTGGCGATGGGCGTCCTGCTGGCGGCCGCGCTGGTCGCGGTGCTGATGATCGACCACCGGCCGACGCCCGGCGAGGCCACCGTCGTCCCGGTCGGTGCGCAGGCGGAGGCGGCGGAGGCGGCGTCCACGGCGCACGTGGTGGACGGACCACCGATCGACTGAAATTTGCAGCAAGGTCTTGCAGTCAACCTCCGGCGCCTGCTTGACTCCTGGCACCGTTCAGGGACCAAGGAGGCGCCATGCTGCCCGAGTTCGACCTGCTCGTCGTCGGCGGCGCCGGGGTGGACACCATCGTCCGGGTCGAGCGGCTGGAGATCCCGCCCGGCGACTCGCAACTCGTCGAACCGGTGCGGGACTACGTCGGCCACACCGGCAACGGGGTCGCCCTCGGCGCCCACCACCTCGGACTGCGCACCGCGTTCGTCGACTTCCTCGGCGACGACGCCCAGGGCGACCTGATCCGCGCCCACTACGCACGTCACGGCCTGCACTTCGCCCACCTGGTGAGCCCGCACGGCACCCCGCGCGGGGTCAACCTGGTGGACGCGGACGGCCGCCGGTTCTCCTTCTTCGACGGCCGCCACCCCGCCGACCTGCGGCTGCCGCGCGACCTCTACCTGCCGTACGCCGAGCGCAGCCGGCACGTCCACCTGTCCATCACCGGCGTCAACCGGGACATGTACGGCGACCTGCGCCGCCTCGGCCGCACCACCTCCACCGACCTGCACGACTGGGACGGCGTCGACCCGTACCGCCGCGACTACGCGCTCGGCTCCGACCTGGTCTTCCTCTCGGTGGCCGGCTGCCGCGGCCGGCACGAGGAGGTGATGCGGGCGATCCTCGCCGAAGGGCGCGCACAGGTGGTCGTCGCCACCGCCGGCGCCGAGGGCTGCCACCTGCTCACCCGGGACGACCCCGCGCCGCGCCACCTGCCCGCCGTCGACCCGGGCCGCCCGGTGGTGGACAGCAACGGCGCCGGCGACGCCTTCGTGTCGGGATTCCTGTACGCGTGGTTCCGGAGTCGCTCGCCGCTGGACTGCGCCCGGGCCGGTACGGTGGCCGGGGCCTTCGCCTGCACCGCCGCCGGGACGCACACCGCCTTCGTCGGAGCCGACGAACTGGACGCGGTGCTCGCCGGATCCTGACACCGGGGGGCGCGGGCGGTCGACGGGTTTCTCATCGAGCTCCCAGGAGCCCGTCACATCGCTACCAGGCTGAGGCGCCATAGTCGTTGGTCGAAGGCCGCCCCCCGATCGCCCCGGCAGGAGAAACAGGCATGGGCAAGCACCGCCGCCAGACGTCGCGCCGCCGCCGCGGACTGCTGGTCCCGTCCCTGTTCACCGCGCTGTCCGCGGTGGTGATCGCCGTCGTGCTGACCGGGACGCACGGGTTGGACCTGTCCGACACGACGGCCGCCGGGAAGGCGGCCCGCAGTACCCGGGCCGCCGCCGCGCCGCCCCCGGCCACCGACCCGGCGGCCTCCGCCCCGCCCGCCCCGGTCGCGGCCCCGGCGCCCTCCTCGGACGCCGCCCCGGCGGCCGCCCCCGCGACGGCCGACCCCGTTCCCGCGACGGCCACCCCCACCCCGGACGTCGCCCTCGGCACCACCCGCTCGGCCCCGACCGGCGACCGCGAGTCCGAGACCGTCGGCGCGCTGTTCAGCGGCGCCCCGGAGGTCGGCGACCACTTCTGCACCGCCAGCGTGCTGCACAGCCCCACCGGCAACCTGCTGCTGACCGCGGCGCACTGCCTCAGCAGCACCGACGGCGTCACCTTCGCCCCCGGCTACCGCGACGGCTCCGCCCCGTACGGCACCTGGCAGGTGACGGCGATCCACACCACCGCCGACTGGTCCCGGAAGGGCGACGTGGCCGAGGACTTCGCGATCCTGGAGACCGCGCCCAGCAACGGCCGCAAGGTCGAGGACGTGGTCGGCGGCAACCGGCTGGGCGCCGACGAGCCCTTCGACGCGACCGTCCGCCTCTACGGCTACCCCGCCGACTCCGAGGAGCCGGTCCTGTGCACCAACGCCACCGCGCAGCAGAGCGCCTCCCAGCGGGTCGTGCACTGCCCGGCCTACCCGTCCGGCACCAGCGGCGGCCCCTGGATCGACACCGCCACGGGCGACGTGGTCGGCGCGATCGGCGGCTACCAGCAGGGCGGCGACACCGACGACATCTCGTACAGCGCCTACTTCGACCACACCATCGCCGAGCTGTACGCCCAGGCCGAGGCGGCCGCCTCCTGAGCCCACGGGCCCGTCCCGGACCGGCCGGACGGGCTCGGAAACACGACGAAGGCCCAGGTCGGTGGATCAACTCCACTGAACTGGGCCTTGGTTACACTCTTGCAATCGCTGCGTGAGTGCCCCCGGTAGGATTCGAACCTACGCACCCGCCTCCGGAGGGCGGTGCTCTATCCCCTGAGCTACGGGGGCCTGTTGGCCTGTCGGTCGCTCGCGCTTCCAACGTGGAGAACACTACCAGGCTTCGGACGTGGTCCGTGCACGGGTTTCCCGGAAGATCGTCCGGGCGTCGCCGGCGCCGCCGCCGGGCGGGGGCGGAAGTGCCCAAAGGCCGGACGGGGCGGCGGGCCCGCCGATACCCTCGGTGAGGTGTCGGGAGTGTCCGGGCGGGTCCTCGTGGTGGACGACAGCGAGGTGATCCGCCAGCTGATCAGGGTCAACCTGGAGCTCGAGGGCTTCGAGGTGGTGACCGCCGCCGACGGCGCCGAGTGCCTGGAGGTCATCCGCCGGGTGCAGCCCGACGTGGTCACGCTGGACGTGGTGATGCCGCGACTGGACGGCCTGCGGACGGCGGCCCGGCTGCGCGCCACCCCGGACACCTGCCGGCTGCCGATCGCGATCGTGAGCGCCTGCACCCCGGCGGACCTCGACCTGGGGGAGACGGTCGGGGTGGACGGCTATCTCGGCAAGCCCTTCGACCCGGCCGACCTGGTGGCCCTGGTCCGGCGGCTGATGCGGCTCGCGGGACAGCCGGGCGGACCGCCCGACGCAGTTCGCCCTGAGCGAACAGAACGCACCGATCACGGCTGAGACCCCGTAACGACGGCGCGGCGGCGTCCCGACAGGTAAACCGAGTGGCGGGCGGGCACCCCGTCTCGCCTACGCTTGGCGTCGTGACCCCCGCAGACCTTTCCCAGGCAATCCAGGCCGCCGTGAGCTCCGCCGTCGAGGCGGGCGAGCTGGCCGTCGCCGTGCCCGAGCACGTGACGGTCGACCGGCCCAAGAACAGGGACCACGGCGACTACGCGACCAACGTGGCCCTCCAGCTCGCCAAGGCGGCCGGCAAGCCGCCGCGAGCCGTTGCCGAACTGCTGGTCGAGCGCCTGCGAGGGATCACCGGCGTCGCCAAGGTCGACATCGCCGGTCCGGGCTTCCTGAACATCACCCTGGACACCGCCACCGCCGGTGCGCTGGCGCGCACCATCGTCGAGGCGGGCGAGGCCTACGGCCGCAACGAGGCCCTGGGGGGCCTGAAGATCAACCTGGAGTTCGTCTCCGCCAACCCGACCGGCCCGATCCACATCGGCGGCGTCCGCTGGGCCGCCGTCGGCGACTCGCTGGCGCGCGTGCTGCGGGCCTCCGGCGCCGACGTCACCACCGAGTACTACCTCAACGACGCCGGTGTGCAGATCACCAAGTTCGCCGCCTCGCTGCAGGCCGCCGCGAACGGCCGCGAGGTGCCCGAGGGCGGGTACGTCGGCGAGTACATCGTCGACATCGCCAAGTCGCTCACCGACGCGATCCCCGGCGTGCTCGACCTGCCCGAGGCCGAGCAGCTGCAGGTCTTCCGCACCGAGGGCCTCAAGCTCATGATCGCCGAGATCAAGCGCTCGATGGACGAGTTCGGCACCCACTTCGACGTGTGGTTCTCGGAGAAGACGCTGCACGACTCCGGCGCCGTCGAGAAGGCCATCGACCGGCTGCGCGACCAGGGCCACGTCTTCGAGCAGGAGGGCGCGGTCTTCCTGCGCACCACCGACTTCGGCGACGACAAGGACCGCGTCCTGATCAAGGCCGACGGCGACAAGACCTACTTCGCCGCCGACGCCGCGTACTACCTGTCCAAGCGGGACCGCGGCGCCGAGGTCGCGCTCTACATGCTGGGCGCCGACCACCACGGCTACGTCAACCGCCTCAAGGCCATCTCGGCCTGCGCGGGCGACGACATGAACCGCAACATCGAGGTGAAGATCGGCCAGTTCGTGAAGATGCTTCGCGACGGCGAAGAGGTCCGCATGTCCAAGCGGGCCGGCAACATCATCACGATCGACGACGTGGTCGAGTGGATCGGCGTGGACGCCGCCCGCTACACCCTGGCGCGCTCCTCCACGGACTCGACGATCACGCTGGACATCAACCTGCTGACCAGCCAGACCACCGAGAACCCGGTCTTCTACGTCCAGTACGCCCACACCCGGATGTGCGGCGTGGCGCGCAAGGCCGCCGAGCTGGGCGTGGACAAGGGTACGGCCGAGCAGTTCAAGCCCGAGCTGCTGGCCACCGAGTGGGAGTCCGACGTGCTCGGCCACCTCGCGGAGTTCCCGCGGGTGCTGGCCACGGCCGGCGAGCTGCGCGAGCCGCACCGGGTCGCGCGCTACCTGGAGGAGCTCGCGGGCAAATACCACCGCCTGTACGAGAACTGCATGTTCCTGCCCAAGGGCGACGAGGAGCTCACCGACACGCACCGCGCCCGCCTCTGGCTGGTCGAGGCGACGCGCACCGTGCTCGCCAACGGCCTCACGCTCCTGGGCGTGACGGCGCCCGAGCGGATGTAGGCACCACCCCCAAGCGCACAGCGGGGGCGGCTGACGGTCAACGGGGACCGTCGCCGCCCCTCGCCATAGGTCTCGAAGGAACCCAGCACCATGAGCCGTTCCGCACACCCCGCAGGCCCCCGCCACGGCGACGTCCTGCCCGAGGGCCACTACCAGGCCCCGCCCGCCGACCTGAACGCGCTCGACCCCAAGGTCTGGTCGCGCACCGTCGCCCGCGACGCCGAGGGCGTGGCCACCGTCGGCGGCATCGACGTCAAGCGGCTGGCCGCCGAGTTCGGCACCCCCGCCTACGTGCTGGACGAGGAGGACTTCCGCTCCCGGGCGCGCGCCTGGCGGGACGCCTTCGGCGCCGACGCGGACGTCTACTACGCCGGAAAGGCGTTCCTCTCCAAGGCGGTCGTCCGCTGGCTGCACGAGGAGGGCCTCAACCTCGACGTGTGCAGCGCGGGCGAGCTGGCGGTCGCGCTGGCCGCCGGGATGCCGCCGCAGCGGATCGCGCTGCACGGCAACAACAAGTCGGCGGACGAGCTGGAGAACGCCGTGAAGACCGGCGTCGGGCACATCGTGCTCGACTCCTACGAGGAGATCGAGCGCCTGGCCGCGATCGCCGCCCGCCAGGGCGTGCGCCAGCCGGTGCTGATCCGGATCACCGTCGGCGTCGAGGCGCACACCCACGAGTTCATCGCCACCGCGCACGAGGACCAGAAGTTCGGGCTGTCCCTCACCGGAGGGGCAGCCGCCGAGGCGGTGCGCCGGGTGCTCGGCCACGACAGCCTGGAGCTGCGCGGCATCCACTCGCACATCGGCTCGCAGATCTTCGACATGGCCGGCTTCGAGGTGGCCGCCCGCCGGGTGGTCGGCCTGCTGGCCGGGATCCGCGACGAGCACGGCGTCGAGCTGCCCGAGATCGACCTCGGCGGCGGCCTCGGCATCGCCTACACCAGTGAGGACGACCCGCGCGAGCCGGCCGAGATCGCGGCCGCGCTGGCCGAGATCGTCCGCCGCGAGTGCGCCGCCGCGAACCTGAACGCCCCCCGGCTGAGCGTGGAGCCGGGCCGGGCGATCGTCGGCCCGACGGCGTTCACGCTGTACGAGGTGGGCACCGTCAAGCCGCTGGAGGGCCTGCGCACCTACGTCAGCGTGGACGGCGGGATGTCCGACAACATCCGCACCGCGCTGTACGACGCCGAGTACTCGGTGTCCCTGGTGTCGCGCACCAGCGACGCGGAGCCGATGTTGGTGCGGGTGGTCGGAAAGCACTGCGAGTCCGGCGACATCGTGGTCCGGGACGCCTTCCTGCCGGCCGACCTGGCCCCGGGCGACCTGATCGCGGTGCCCGCCACCGGCGCCTACTGCCGGTCGATGGCGAGCAATTACAACCACGCCCTCAAGCCCCCCGTGCTCGCCGTCAGGGACGGTGCGGCGCGGGTGATCGTCCGGCGCGAGACGGAGGAGGATCTCCTGCGTCTGGATATCGGATGACGAAATCCTCGTCTCAGATCATGGAACGACCGTAGATCCGTACGGAAAGTCCCGGAGACTGGGTACGGACCGAAGTTTCCGGCGGTCCAGGAAAACCCGCCGGAAATACCGAAGCACGAATGAATGCAGAGCGGAGTCGGATGATGCGTACGCGCCCGCTGAAGGTGGCGTTGCTGGGTTGTGGTGTGGTGGGCTCCGAGGTGGCGCGCATCATGACGACGACGGCCGACGACCTCGCCGCTCGCATCGGTGCTCCGGTCGAGCTGGCCGGGATCGCGGTCCGCCGCGCCGGGCGGACCCGTCCGGGCGTCCCCGAGCACCTGGTCACCACCGACGCCGAGGCCCTGGTCAACCGGGGCGACATCGACGTGGTGGTCGAGGTGGTGGGCGGCATCGAGCCGTCCAAATCGCTGATCCTGTCGGCCTTCCGGCAGGGCGCCTCGGTGGTCAGCGCCAACAAGGCGCTGCTCGCCAAGGACGGCACCGAGCTGCACGCCGCGGCCGCCGAGGCCGGGGTGGACCTGTACTACGAGGCCGCGGTGGCGGGCGCGATCCCGCTGCTGCGCCCGCTGCGCGAGTCCCTCGCGGGCGACAAGGTCAACCGGGTGCTGGGCATCGTCAACGGCACCACCAACTTCATCCTCGACAAGATGGACACCACCGGCGCCGGCTACTCGGAGGCGCTGGAGGAGGCCACCGCGCTGGGCTACGCCGAGGCCGACCCGACGGCCGACGTCGAGGGCTTCGACGCCGCCGCCAAGGCCGCGATCCTGGCCGGCATCGCCTTCCACACCAAGGTCACCGCGGCGGACGTCTACCGCGAGGGCATCACCGAGGTGACCGCGGCCGACATCGCCTCCGCGAAGGAGATGGGCTGCGTGGTCAAGCTGCTCGCGATCTGCGAGCGGGCCGCGGACGGCGAGTCCGTCACCGCGCGCGTCCACCCGGCGATGATCCCGCTGTCGCACCCGCTGGCCTCCGTGCGCGAGGCGTACAACGCGGTGTTCGTCGAGGCCGAGGCGGCCGGCCGGCTGATGTTCTACGGCCCCGGCGCGGGCGGCTCGCCGACCGCCTCCGCGGTGCTCGGCGACCTGGTCGCGGTCTGCCGCAACAAGCTGGCCGGCGCCACCGGTCCCGGCGACTCGGTGTACACCCGGCTGCCGGCCAAGCCCATGGACGAGGTGGTCACCCGCTACCACGTCAGCCTGGACGTGGACGACCGCGCGGGCGTGCTCGCCCAGGTGGCGTCCGTCTTCGCCGAGCACGGCGTGTCCATCGACACCGTGCGCCAGCAGGGCCGCGACGGCGACGCCTCGCTCGTCGTGGTCACCCACCGTGCCACCGACGCCGCGCTGTCGGCGACGGTCGACAAGCTCCGCGCGCTGGACAGCGTGCGGGACGTGGCCAGCATCATGCGGGTCGAAGGGGAATAAGGAACAGCCATGAACGCCGTTGCCGAGAACGTCGTCCGAGGCGCGCACACCCACCAGTGGCGCGGCCTGATCGAGGAGTACCGGGACCGTCTGCCGGTCACCGCGGCCACCCCGGTGGTCACCCTGTTGGAGGGCGGCACGCCCCTGGTCCCCGCCCAGGTGCTGTCCGAGCGAACGGGCTGCGAGGTCTACCTCAAGGTCGAGGGCGCCAACCCGACCGGCTCCTTCAAGGACCGCGGGATGACGATGGCCATCTCCAAGGCCAAGGAGGAGGGCGCCCGGGCGGTCATCTGCGCGTCCACCGGCAACACCTCGGCCTCCGCCGCCGCCTACGCGGTGCGGGCCGGGATGGTCTGCGCGGTGCTCGTCCCGCAGGGCAAGATCGCCCT
Source organism: Kitasatospora sp. NPDC048298 (assembly GCF_043201465.1). NCBI lineage: Bacteria > Bacillati > Actinomycetota > Actinomycetes > Kitasatosporales > Streptomycetaceae > Kitasatospora > Kitasatospora sp. NPDC048298. The sequence continues at coordinate 153,081 of NZ_JBICYZ010000002.1, read as the reverse complement.
CGGCAAGATGGGCCAGGCGCTGGTGCACGGCGCCCGGATCCTCCAGGTCGACGGGAACTTCGACGACTGCCTCACCCTTGCGCGTGAACTGTCCGAGAAGTACCCGGTGGCGCTGGTCAACTCGGTCAACCCGGTGCGGATCGAGGGTCAGAAGACCGCGGCCTTCGAGATCGTCGACATGCTCGGCGACGCCCCGGACATCCACGTCCTGCCGGTCGGCAACGCGGGCAACATCACCGCGTACTGGAAGGGCTACCGCGAGTACGCCGCGGACGGCCTCGCCACCCGCACCCCGCGGATGTGGGGCTTCCAGGCCTCCGGCTCCGCCCCGATCGTGGACGGCGCGCCGGTGCTCAAGCCGCAGACCATCGCCACCGCGATCCGGATCGGCAACCCGGCCTCCTGGGACTTCGCGCTCGCCGCGCGGGACGAGTCCGGCGGCCTCATCGACAAGGTGACGGACCGTCAGATCCTGTCCGCCTACCGGCTGTTGGCCTCACAGGAGGGCGTCTTCGTGGAGCCTGCCTCGGCCGCCTCGGTGGCCGGTCTGCTGGCCAAGGCGGAGGCCGGGCTGGTCGACCCGGGCCAGCGGATCGTCTGCACCGTGACCGGCAACGGCCTGAAGGACCCGGACTGGGCGGTGGCCGGCGCGCCGCAGCCGCAGGTCGTCCCGGTCGACCCGGAGGCGGCCGCCCGCAGCCTCGGACTGCTCGACCGGTAACGGGGCCTGACACACCGACGGGCCGCCCCTTTCGGGGGTCGGCCCGTCGGAGTTCCCCGCTGACACTTTTGTGTCAATCGGGCTTCACGTCGCGATCCCTTTCCGCCCCTCCCCCCGGCGGGGAGGGGTGCGCATTCCGGCCAGAACCGGCAACACACCAGATCGAAGGCCCACGGGGTGTACCGCTGGGGAACCTCTCTTCGATACTCTGGCCTCGGCCGTGTGGCACATGCCCCGGGCCCGGGCGGATCCGGGCCTCGCCGACCGCCGTGACCGCCCGCCCCCGAGGGGCCTCGGTCCGTTTCCCCACCCTCGCACCGACGACGCGCTCCGCGCCGCCCGAATTCCCCAGGAGAGTCCACCGCATGGCCGGTCCCGCGTTCCGTGCCGCCGCCGTCCGGGTCAGGGTTCCCGCGACCAGCGCCAACCTCGGCCCGGGCTTCGACGCCTTCGGGCTCGCGCTGGGTCTGTACGACGACGTGGTCGTCCGGGTCGCCGATTCCGGCCTCTCCGTCGACATCGCCGGTGAGGGCGCCGAGACGCTGCCGCGCGACGAGCGCCACCTGCTGGTCCGCGCGATGCGCGCCGCCTTCGACCGGCTCGGCGGCCAGCCGCGGGGCCTCGAAGTGGTCTGCGCCAACCGGATACCGCACGGCCGCGGCCTCGGCTCCTCCTCGGCCGCCATCTGCGCCGGCATCGTGGCCGCCCGCGCGGTGACCATCGGCGGCCCGTCCGCGCTGGACGACGCCGCGCTGCTGGCCCTCGCCTCCGAGCTGGAGGGCCACCCCGACAACGTCGCGGCCTGCCTGCGCGGCAACTTCACCATCGCCTGGACCGACGAGGAGTCGGCCAGGGCGATCGCGCTGGAGCCGTCCGAGCAGGTCGTCCCGGTGGTGTTCGTGCCGGCCGGTGAGGTGCTCACCGAGACCGCGCGCGGGCTGCTGCCGAAGACCGTCCCGCTGGCCGACGCGGCCGTCAACGCCGGCCGCTCCGCCCTGCTGGTGGAGGCGCTGACCCGGCGCCCCGAACTGCTCCTCGCCGCCACCGAGGACCGGCTGCACCAGGACTACCGCGCCTCCGCCATGCCGGACAGCGCCGCCCTGGTCGGCGCGCTGCGCGCCGAGGGCGTCCCCGCGGTCATCTCCGGGGCCGGACCGACCGTCCTGGCGCTCACCGACGAGGCGGGCGCCGACAGGGTGCTCTCCTTCGCCGGGCACCACGGCCACGGCGGGGATCCGGCGTTCGCCGCGCACCGCCTGGACGTCGACCGCACCGGGGCCGTCGTGCTCCCGCTGGGCGTCTGAGCAGCCCGAACGGGCCGCTCGGGGCCCGGCACCGGCGTCCTGCCGAGCCGGGCCCGACGGACACGATTGGCAAGCGCAAGGCTGGGGAATGTCTGAGGGGGTCGGTAGTGTTAACCTCATTGCTGCACCAGGTGCCCTCCGGGGCTAGGTGCGCCGCGTCCCGATCCCAGCGCTCCACGGCAGTGGAGTCCCGGCGATGCACGGGGCGACGATTCTCCGGGAGCCCACCGCAGCGCGTACGCAGCCTGCCTGCGCGACATGCGGCCGCATCCCGAAGCCGTGACGGCACCTGACTCCCACCCGCGGCCTCCCACCTAGAGGCCAGGACGGGCGGAGCACGGGCCACCGTCACGCGACGGGGGCCCGGGATTCGCAGGGAGCGTGGGGGTTACGCCCTCAGGGGAGGTCGACACACGACCGGCCCACGCGCCACTCAGCACCACCGTGCTTCATGCACCGCACCTCGTACGTAGCTCTCCCTCGACGGGCTCCCGCCATTCGAGGGATCACCGCCTCGGACCGACGCAGTCGAGCGTTGGTCAGGACAGCACAACCGGTCGCCGAGCCAGACAGGCCGACGTCCGCTCCAGGGAAGGACCCTTAGTGAGCGACTCCACCGATCTGATGGGCGCGCGCCCGGACGCCGACGCGTCGGACGCAGCCGCCCCCGCTGCCCCGGCGCGGCGCCGCCGCAGTGCCGCCGCGGGCCTGGACGGCATGGTCCTGGCCGAGCTCCAGAAGCTCGCCGCGGACCTTGGCATCACCGGTACCGGACGCATGCGCAAGAGCCAGCTGATCGAGACCATCAAGGAGAAGAGCGGCGGGGACCCGCTGCTCGCCGCCGGTGGCACCGCCCCGGCCGCCAAGCGCACCGCCGCCAAGGCGGACGCCGAGGCCCCGGCCGAGAAGCCGGCCCGCCGCGCCAAGGCCGCCGCCAAGGCCGAGGCCCCGGCCGCCGCCGAGTCGCAGGCCCAGATCGAGATCCCGGTCCAGGCCGCCGCCGAGACCGCCGCGCCGGCCCGTACCGAGCGCACCCGCCGCCGTGCCACCTCGGCCGCCGGCGCGCCCGCCGCCCCGGCCGCGGAGGCCGCCGCCGAGGCCGCCACCGTCGCCGTCGCCGAGCCGAAGCAGGCCGAGGCCCGCCCGGCCGAGACCCGCGGCTTCGAGGGTCGCGAGGACGGCCGCGAGAGCCGTCGCGACCGCCGTGAGCGCCGCGAGCGCCGCGAGGGCGGTGAGCGCACCGAGCGCACCGAGCGCACCGACCGCCAGGAGGGCGGCGAGGCCCAGGACGGCGAGGGCCGCGAGTCCCGCCGCGACCGCCGCAACCGCCGCGAGCGCACCGACCGCCAGCCCCAGCAGGGCGGCGGCCAGCAGCAGGCCGGCCAGGGCGAGCAGCAGGGCCGCCAGGCCCCGCAGGCCCAGCAGCCGCAGGTCCAGCAGGGCGGCTACGAGGACGACGAGTTCGGCGAGGGCCGCCGTGGCCGCCGTGGGCGCTACCGCGACCGCCGTGGCCGCCGCGGCCGCGAGGGCTTCGAGGCCGGCCCCGTCGAGCCGCAGATCGGCGAGGACGACGTCCTGATCCCGGTCGCGGGCATCCTCGACATCCTCGACAACTACGCGTTCGTGCGCACCTCCGGCTACCTGCCGGGCCAGAACGACGTCTACGTCTCGCTCGCCCAGGTCCGCAAGAACGGCCTGCGCAAGGGTGACGCCATCACCGGTGCGGTGCGCCAGCCGCGTGAGGGCGAGCGCCGCGAGAAGTTCAACGCCATGGTGCGCCTGGACTCCGTCAACGGCATGGACCCGGAGAGCGGCCGCGGCCGCCCCGAGTTCAACAAGCTCACCCCGCTGTACCCGCAGGAGCGGCTGCGCCTGGAGACCGACCCGGGCGTGCTGACCACCCGGATCATCGACCTGGTGTCGCCGATCGGCAAGGGCCAGCGCGGTCTGATCGTCGCGCCGCCGAAGACCGGCAAGACCATGGTGCTCCAGGCGGTCGCCAACGCGATCACCCACAACAACCCCGAGTGCCACCTGATGGTCGTCCTGGTCGACGAGCGTCCGGAAGAGGTCACCGACATGCAGCGGTCGGTGAAGGGCGAGGTCATCTCCTCGACCTTCGACCGCCCGGCCGAGGACCACACCACCGTCGCCGAGCTGGCCATCGAGCGCGCCAAGCGCCTGGTCGAGCTGGGCCACGACGTGGTCATCCTGCTGGACTCGATCACCCGCCTCGGCCGCGCCTACAACCTGGCGGCGCCGGCCTCCGGCCGCATCCTGTCCGGTGGTGTCGACTCGACCGCGCTGTACCCGCCGAAGAAGTTCTTCGGTGCCGCGCGCAACATCGAGAACGGCGGCTCGCTGACCATCCTGGCCACCGCGCTGGTCGAGACCGGCTCGCGCATGGACGAGGTGATCTTCGAGGAGTTCAAGGGCACCGGCAACATGGAGCTCAAGCTCGACCGGAAGCTCTCGGACAAGCGCATCTTCCCGGCCGTCGACGTGGACGCCTCCAGCACCCGCAAGGAGGAGATCCTGCTCGGCAGCGAGGAGTTGGCCATCGTCTGGAAGCTGCGCCGGGTGCTGCACGCGCTCGACTCGCAGCAGGCGATCGAGCTGCTCCTGGACAAGATGAAGCAGACCAAGAGCAACGCCGAGTTCCTGATGCAGATCGCCAAGACCACCCCCGGCTCCGGCGACTGACCGTAGCCGGACGGCTGTCGAAGCACGGAACCCCGGATCGCGCGAGCGGTCCGGGGTTCCGCGCGTCCGGGCCGCTTTGTTCCAGACTCGGGACAACTTGAGACCGTTTGGATCATGTTGTCCGATTTACTCTGGGCCGTATGGCCGAACACAAGAGGGTTACGAGTCGTCGCCGCAGGCTCCTGCGGACGGCCGCCTGCGCGTTCGCCGCGTTCGTCGTCGGCGGCGCCCTCCTCGGCTACTTCAGACTCGACGGCAACATCAGGAGCGTCGACATCGACGGCGGGCTCGGCGACGCCCGGCCGCCGGCCGCCACCGACGGCTCCTTCAACATCCTGGTGCTCGGCTCCGATTCGCGCGGCGGCGACAACGGCTCGATGGCCGGCGGGGACACCGGCGACACCGCCCGCTCGGACACCGCCATGGTGGTGCACATCAACCAGGACCACTCCCGCGCCCAGATCGTCTCGATCCCGCGCGACACCCTGGTCACCCGCCCCGACTGCGCCGACCCGAGCGGCCGGACGGCGCCCGGCGCCAAGCGCGCGATGTACAACAGCGCCTTCGAGACCGGCGGCGCGGTCTGCGCGGTCAAGACCACCGAGCAGCTCACCGGGCTGCGGATGGACCACTACCTGCAGGTCGACTTCGCCGGCTTCGCCCGGGTCGTGGACGCGATAGGCGGGGCCACCGTGACCACCACGGTGGCCATCCACGACAAGGACAGCGGGCTCGACCTGCCGCCCGGCGAGCACCGCCTGAACGGACAGCAGGCGCTGGCCTTCGTGCGCACCCGGCACGGCGTCGGCGATGGCAGCGACCTCGGCCGGATCGAGCTCCAGAAGCAGATGGTGAAGTCGCTGCTGCAGCAGGTCGGGGGGAGCGGGATGCTCACCAACCCGGTCAAGCTGTGGTCCGTCGGCGACACCGTGACCAAGAGCATCACCACCGACTCCGCGCTCGGCTCGGTGAACTCGCTGGTGGGGCTCGCCCAGGAGCTCAAGGGGATAGGCCCGGACCAGCTGAGCATGGTCACCCTGCCGGTGGAGACCGCCCCCGGCGACCCGAACCGGGTGGTCCCGCGGCAGCCGGCGGCCGGGCAGGTCTGGACGGCGCTCAGGGCCGACCAGCCGTTCCCGCCGGCGGTCGTCGCCGCGCAGCCGGAGAACCCCGCCCAGGCGGCCCCCACGGCCACGCCGTCGGCCCCGGCGCGGACCACGGGGAAGCCGGGCGCGAAGGCCACCGCCACGCCCTGACGGACGCCGCCGCCGGGCGCGCGGGGGGCCCGGAATATCCCGGAACGCGACCCGGTTTGGGAAGATGCGGCCGGTCCTGGCAGACTGGTCCGTCGGTCCCGGTTCACGTGCGGCGCTCCAGCCGCCGACCCGGTGCCCTCCCGAAACCTAGGAGAACCCCTTGAAGCCCAACGTTCACCCCGAGTACGTGGTCACGCGCGTGACCTGCACCTGTGGCGCCGAGTTCACCACCCGCTCGACCGAGACCAGTGGCGAGATCCGCGCCGAGGTCTGCTCGCAGTGCCACCCGTTCTACACCGGCAAGCAGAAGATCCTCGACACCGGTGGCCGCGTGGCCCGCTTCGAGGCCCGCTTCGGCAAGCAGCACAGCGCGAAGGCCTAGCGCTCCCTCGGCGCCGGTTCCCGGCGTCCCCGTACTCGTTGTCGGGGGCGCTTGGGGGCCGGCGCCGTTCGCGTCCCCCGCGAGTCCGCGCCCCCGCGACCCCGCGAGTCCCCACCCCCCACACGTTTCCGAGTCCCCGGGAAGAAGGCCACCCCATGTTCGAGGCAGTCGAAGAGCTCCTCGTCGAGCACGCCGACCTCGAGACGAGGCTGGCCGACCCGTCCGTCCACGCGGACCAGAACAACGCCCGCAAGCTGGCCAAGCGCTATGCCGAGCTGACCCCGATCACCCGGGTCTACCGGCAGTGGCGGCAGGCCGGCGAGGACATCGAGGCCGCGCGCGAACTCGCGGCCGAGGACCCGGAGTTCCTCTCCGAGGTGAAGGACTCCGAGGCGCGCCGCGACGAGCTGACCGAGGAACTGCGGCTGCTGCTCGTCCCGCGCGACCCGAGCGACGACAAGGACGTCATCCTGGAGATCAAGGCGGGCGAGGGCGGCGAGGAGTCCGCGCTGTTCGCCGGCGACCTGCTCCGGATGTACCTGCGCTACGCCGAGCGGATCGGCTGGAAGACCGAGATCATCGACTCCAACGAGTCCGACCTCGGCGGCTACAAGGACGTCTCGGTGGCCGTGAAGACCAAGGGCAACACCGAGCCCGGCCAGGGCGTCTGGGCCCGGCTGAAGTACGAGGGCGGCGTGCACCGCGTGCAGCGTGTCCCCGCCACCGAGTCGCAGGGCCGCATCCACACCTCCGCGGCGGGCGTGCTGGTCACCCCCGAGGCGGAGGAGGTCGAGGTCGAGATCCTCGCCAACGACCTGCGGATCGACGTCTACCGGTCCTCCGGCCCCGGCGGCCAGTCGGTCAACACCACCGACTCCGCGGTCCGGATCACCCACCTGCCGACCGGTATCGTGGCGTCCTGCCAGAACGAGAAGAGCCAGCTCCAGAACAAGGAGCAGGCGATGCGCATCCTGCGTTCGCGGCTGCTGGCCGCCGCGCAGGAGGAGGCCGAGCGGGAGGCCTCGGACGCGCGCCGCAGCCAGGTCCGCACGGTGGACCGCTCCGAGCGGATCCGCACGTACAACTACCCCGAGAACCGCATCTCGGACCACCGCACCGGATTCAAGTCGTACAACCTGGACCAGGTCCTGGACGGCGACCTGAACGCGGTGATCCAGTCCTGCGTCGACAAGGACGCGGCGGCCAAGCTCGCCGCGGCCCAAGAGAACTGAGACCGGCGCGCCCCAGCCCGCGTTTCGCTCGGAGCCGGAGAGACAAGAGGTCGTACGGATGAACCTGCTGCTCGCCGAGGTGGCCCAGGCCACCCAGCGGTTGGCCGCGGCCGGCGTGCCGTCGCCGCGCTTCGACGCGGAGGAGCTCGCCGCCTACGTCCACAACGTCAAGCGCAGCCAGCTGCACACGGTGAAGGACGCCGACTTCGACGCCCGCTACTGGGAGGCGGTCTCCCGTCGCGAGGCGCGCGAACCGCTCCAGCACATCACCGGGCGGGCGTTCTTCCGCTACCTCGAACTGGAGGTCGGCCCCGGGGTGTTCGTGCCCCGGCCGGAGACCGAGACGGTCGTCGAGTGGGCGATAGACGCGGTGCGCGACATGGACGTGGCCGAGCCGCTGGTGGTGGACCTGTGCTCCGGCTCCGGCGCGATCGCGCTCGCCCTGGCCCAGGAACTCCCGCGCTCGACCGTGCACGCCTTCGAACTGGACGAGGGCGCGCTGGAGTACACCCGGCGCAACATCGAGGCCAGCCCCGACCGCGCCCGGGTCACCCTGCACGCCGGCGACGCCACCAAGGCCTTCGAGGACGACCGCTCCTGGGACGGCCGCTTCGACCTGGTCATCTCCAACCCGCCGTACATCCCGCTCACCGAGTGGGAGTACGTCGCGCCGGAGGCCCGCGACCACGACCCGCAGATGTCGCTGTTCTCCGGCGAGGACGGCCTGGACACCATCCGCGGCATCGAGCGCGTCGCGGCCCGGCTGCTGCGCCCGGGCGGCGCGGTGGTGATCGAGCACGCCGACCAGCAGGGCGGCCAGGTGCCGTGGATCTTCAACGAGGAACACGGCTGGACGGACACCGCCGACCACCGGGACCTGAACAACCGGCCGCGCTTCACGACCGCCCGAAGGGTCGGGTCGTGAACAGTCGAGCACCGTACGACCGCCCGAAGGGTCGGGTCGTGAACAGTCGAGCACCGTACGACCGCCCGAACGGTCGGGTCGTGAACGTCGAGCGCTGTACGACTGCTCGTAAGGCCGTGCTGTAACGCCATGAGCCACTCCGGAAGGGGACCGCACCGATGAGCCGCCGTTACGACTGTGCCGATGCCGGGGACCGCGCCACCGGTCTGCGCGAGGCCGCCTCGGCCATCCGCCGCGGCGAACTCGTCGTGCTGCCCACCGACACCCTGTACGGGGTCGGTGCGGACGCCTTCTCCCCGGAGGCCGTCGGCGAGCTGATGGCCACCCGCGGTCGCGGCCGCAACACGCCCTCCCCGGTGCTGGTCGGCTCGCCGACCACCCTGCACGGCCTGGTCACCGACTTCTCCGAGCAGGCCTGGGAGCTGGTCGACGCCTTCTGGCCCGGCGGGCTCACCCTGGTCGCCCGGCACCAGCCCTCGCTGCGCTGGGACCTCGGCGACACCCGCGGCACCGTCGCGGTCCGGATGCCGTTGCACCCGGTCGCCATCGAGCTGCTGAACGCCACCGGCCCGATGGCCGTCTCCAGCGCCAACCGGATCGGCGGGGCCTCCCCGCTGACCTGTGACGAGGCGCAGGCCCAGCTCGGCGACGCGATCTCGGTCTACCTGGACGGCGGGCCGGCCGTGGACTCCGCCACCTCGTCGATCGTCGACGTCACCGGAAAGGTCCCGGTCCTGCTGCGGGCCGGTGCGATCAGCGTCGAGCAGCTGAGGGAGGTCGTCCCCGACCTGGAGGCCGGCAGTTGACGCCCACCGCCTCGCTCCACTCCGGGCCGGGCATGGCGCCGTACCTGAGTGTGGGCCCCAGGCCGCTGGACCACTTCCGGATCCTGTTCGTCTGCACCGGGAACATCTGCCGCTCGCCGATCGCGGAGCGGCTGACCCGGCGTGAGCTGGACACCCGGCTGAGCCCCCGGGTGGCCGGGCGGATCCTGGTCGAGAGCGCCGGTACCTGGGGCCACGTGGGCGCGCCGATGGAGGACCACGCCGCGACCGTGCTGGACGAGTACGGCGCCGACAGTGGTGGCTTCACCGGCCGCGAGCTGCTGGACGAGCACGTGGTCGAGGCCGATCTGGTGCTCACCGCGACGCTGGACCACCGGGCCCAGGTGATCTCGATGGGCCACGAGGCGGGCCTGCGCACCTTCACGCTGAAGGAGTTCACCCGCCTGGTGCGGACGATAGACCCGGGCACCCTGCCGGATCCCCGGCGCGGCGCCGACGTGACCGAGCGGGCCCGCGCGCTGGTCCGGGCGGCTGCCGCGCTGCGCGGCTGGCTGCTGGCCGCCACCCCGGAGTCGGACGAGCTGGACGACCCGTACGGGGCGCCGATCGGCATGTTCCGCAACTGCGGCGAGGAGATATTCCACGCGGTCGACCCGGTGGTCACCGCGCTCACCGGCGTCCCCGCGCCGCGCTGACGCCCCCGGGCCCCGTCGTCGACGGGCGCAGGACGCGGGCGCAGGACGCGGGCCCCAGCGCCGAATGGGTCGTCCGGCCGCGGCTCGGCGGGCCGGGCGGCGACGACGGTCCTACGCTGGGTGACACAGTCCCCGCAGCGTCCGGGAGCCCCGCCATGACCGTCACCGATGCCGCGACCGGCCCGACCTCGACGACCGGGCGCCCCTGGGTGTCCGAGGCGCTGCACCGCGCCGATCCGCAGCTGGCCGACCTGCTGGCCGCGGAGGCCGAGCGGCGCGCCGAAACGATCCAGCTGCTGGCGGGGGAGAACCTGACCAGCCCGGCCGTCCTGGCGGCGCTCACCGGCCCGCTGATCGACAAGTACGCCGAGGGTTACCCGGGCCGCCGGCACCACACCGGCTGCGCGTTGGCGGACGCCGCCGAGCTGCTGGCGATCGACCGGGCCCGCGAGCTGTTCGCCGCCCCGCACGCCAACGTCCAGCCCCGGTCGGCCACTTCGGCGATGTTGGCGGCGTACGCGGCGCTGCTGCGGCCCGGTGACGGGGTGCTGGCGATGTCGCTGGAGCACGGTGGCCACCTCAGCTGCGGCTCGCGCGCCAACTTCTCCGGCCGCTGGTTCGACTTCACCGGCTACGGCGTGCGCGAGGACGACGGGCTGATCGACCTGGACCAGGTCCGCGACCTGGCCCGGCAGCACCGCCCCAAGGCCGTCGTGGCGGGCTCGATCTCCCACCCCCGGCACCTGGACTGGGCGGCGTTCCGGGAGATCGCCGACGAGGTGGACGCCTACCTGGTCGCCACCGTCGCGCAGACCACCGGGCTGATCGCGGCCGGGGTGGCGCCCTCCCCGGTGCCGTACGCGGACGTCACCGTCGCGGCCACCCACAAGCTGCTGCGCGGTCCGCGCGGCGGGCTGCTGCTGTGCACCGCGGAGCTGGCCGAGCGGATCGACCGGGCGGTGTTCCCGTTCAGCCAGGGCGGCGCGGCGATGAACGAGGTGGCCGGCAAGGCGGTGGCCCTCGCGGAGGCCTCCCGGCCCGAATACCGGGCGTACGCGCAGCGGGCGGTGTCCGGGGCGCGGGTGCTCGCCGCGGGGCTCGCAGAGGCCGGTATGCGCCCTCTGACGGGCGGGACCGACACCCACCTGGTGACCGCCGACGTCAGCCCGCTCGGCGTCAGCGGCGCGGAGGCCGAGCGCCGCTGCGCGGCGGCCGGGCTGTTGCTGGGCAAGTGCGCGCTGCCGTACGACCCGGCGCCGGCCGCCGAGGCCTCCGGCATCCGGCTGGGCACGGGCACGGTGACCAGCCAGGGGATGGGGGAGCCGGAACTGGCCGAGATCGCCGGGCTCATCGCGCGGGTGCTCGCCGGCGGCACCGTCGCCCCGGCCGCGGCACGGGTGCGGGAGCTGGCGCTGGCCTTCGCCGACCGGGCCTGACGGAGCGCTCGCGCGGGCATTCGAAACTCCTACCCGGGAGGGCGAACCGCGATGCGCGGTCCCGGCGTCCGACTCAATAAGGTGTGTGCCGTGGCGACGCACCTCGAACCCCGGGAAGGCAGGGGAGTACCTTCGGTACTTCCCCGTTCGACAGTGATGCAGGAGGCCAGTGGTGCGTGAGTATCTGCTGGTGCTGTTCTGCACCGCCGCCGTCACCTACCTGCTGACCGGCCCGGTCCGGAAGTTCGCCATCGCCGCCGGTGCCATGCCCCCGGTGCGCGCCCGCGACGTGCACCGCGAGCCCACGCCGCGGCTCGGCGGCATCGCGATGTTCGGCGGACTCTGCGCGGGCATCCTGGTCGCCTCCCAGCTCGACAACCTGAGCAAGGTGTTCTCGCAGGGCACCGACATCCGCGCGCTGCTGTCCGGCGCCGGGATCATGTTCCTGCTCGGGGTGCTCGACGACAAGTGGGGCGTGGACGCGCTGGTGAAGCTCGGCGGTCAGATGATCGCCGCCGGTGTGATGGTCTGGCAGGGCGTCACGGTGATCACCCTCCCGGTGCCCGGTTTCGGCCCGGTCGCGGTGACCCCGACCCAGGGCATGATCATCTCGGTCACCCTGGTCGTCGTCATGGTCAACGCGGTGAACTTCATCGACGGCCTGGACGGCCTGGCCGGCGGCATGGTCTGCATCGCCGCGATGGCGTTCTTCCTGTACAGCTACCGGCTCTGGTACGGCTACACGATCTCCGACGCGGCCCCCGCAGTGCTGTTCAGCGTGCTGCTGATCGGCATGTGCCTGGGCTTCCTGGCGCACAACATGCACCCCGCGCGGATCTTCATGGGCGACTCCGGCTCGATGATGCTGGGCCTGATGCTGGCCGTCGCCGCGATCTCCATCACCGGCCGGGTCGACCCGGACCTGATCAGCAACGAGGCCGGTTCGCAGACCGCCGCCGTGCACGCCCTGGTGCCGATCTACATCCCGCTGCTGCTGCCGCTGACGGTCATCGCGCTGCCGCTGGCCGACCTGCTGCTCGCGGTGGTGCGCCGCACGTGGGCCGGCCAGTCCCCGTTCGCCGCGGACAAGCGCCACCTGCACCACCGGCTGCTCCAGGTCGGCCACTCGCACAGCCGCGCCGTACTGATCATGTACTTCTGGGCCGCGCTGATCGCCTTCGGTTCGGTGGCCTTCTCGGTGACCAACACCGGCCGCACCGTCGTCCTGACGCTCGCCGGCCTCTGCCTGGTCGGCCTGGTCGTGCTGCTCACCCCGTGGTTCCGGCCGCGCGCCCCGCGGGCGGTGCAGTCCTTCCTCCCTCCGCGCTACCGCCGGCACCAGAGCGGTCCGATGGCCGAACTGTCGGCGAAGGACAAGCAACTCCTCGGTGAAGCCGGGCGGGACCCGGCCGTGGGCTCCACCGCGGTCGGCCACCAGGGCGAGGCCACCGGCCGCCGCTGACAAGGGAGTTGATGTGCGGTCAGCTGTCGTTCACTCGAATGGCGGAGCCGTTGCGCCGTTGGTGTGACAGGTGCCACACATTCATGGTAAAGCTCTCATCAAATAGTTTGTGATACCGTTCACGAGTACCGAGAACACGCCGAAAGACCTCACAGGTGGATGACTTCCGTCCCTGTCGGTCTCCCTCACCGGGTCCGCTTCTCCCTGGCGGCCCGCGGCGATGCCTCGGTCGGTGTCACCCGCCACCGCTGTGCCCGTCCCCCCGCCACATCGACATGCCGCCGGAGCTGCCGACATGCCGTCCACCGACGCCCGGATCCTCCGAGGCGCCGCGATTCCCACTGCGGTCGCCGGGATCATCGCCATGGCGATCTCCTTCGCAGTCGCCGGTGGGAAGGGGCTGCTCGGCGCCCTGTTCGGCGCGCTCCTCGTGATGGCCTTCTTCACCTTCGGTCAGATCGCGCTCGACCGGCTGACCAGGTCGAACCCGCAGATCATGATGGCCGCGGCGCTGCTGGTGTACACCACGCAGATCCTGCTGGTCGGCATCGTGCTCGCGGTCTTCAAGGACACCGAACTCTTCAACCGGCAGGCGTTCGCCTTCACCCTGCTCGGCTGCGCCCTGATCTGGACGGGCTTCCAGGTGCGCGGCGCGCTCAAGGCCAAGACCTTCTACGTCGACCCCGACGCCTCCGAAAAGAAGGGCGACAAGCCCTCCGACAAGGGGCGTCAACAGTGACGAGGCCCAACTGTCCCCCCAACGAGGGGGGCGGTGTTTATGCCGCGCTGACGGGCTGCTATCGTCCGTCGCAACAACGGAGTACGGGAAGAGGCCTGGTCTGTCCGGAGAGCGGACGGATCGCCCCCCTGATCCGCGCAGTCTTCGATGATCCCGCTGTGGTGCAGTGCACCGGCGCGCGGGGTCGGCGAGAAACCCATCAAGTACCAGTGCCGCTCCGTGGTCGCAGGCCACGCCGACACACCGAGGTTGCCGTAACCATGCGTCACGACGAAGGAGTCCGCGGTGAGTGCTGAACTCACGTCCCTCGCCTCAGGCAGTTGCCACTTCGGGGACGCTGGCTGTGGCTTCCCGGCCCCGGGTCTGAACGAGTTCCAGTTCAAGCCGATCTTCACGATCGGCAGCATCGAGTTCAACAAGCCGATGCTGCTGTCGATCATCGTCGCGCTCCTGGTCGTCGTGTTCTTCTGGGCCGCCTTTGCCAAGCCGCGCCTCGTCCCCGGCAAGCTGCAGCTGGTCGGCGAGATCGGGTACGACTTCGTCAAGCGCTCCATCGTGCTGGAGACGATCGGCAAGAAGGGCGAGAAGTACGTCCCGATGCTCGTCTCGATGTTCTTCTTCATCTGGTTGATGAACATCATGTCGATCATCCCGTTCGCGCAGTTCCCGGTGACGGCGGCGATCGCGTTCCCGGCCGGCCTCGCGGCGGTCGTGTGGATCACCTACATGACGCTGACCTTCAAGAAGCACGGCTTCGTCGGCGGTCTGAAGAACCTCTGCTGGCCGTCGGGCATCCCCGGCTGGGTCATGTTCATCCTGGTGCCGATCGAGTTCTTCTCGAACATCTTCGTGCGCCCCTTCACGCTCGCGGTCCGAGCCTTCGCGAACATGTTCGCCGGCCACCTGCTGATCGTGATGTTCTCCATCGCCTCCTGGTACCTGCTCAGCCCGTCCCTGGGCGCGCTGTACGGCTCGGCCTCGTTCATCGTCGCCGTCGGCCTGACCGCCTTCGAGCTGCTGGTCCAGTTCCTGCAGGCCTACATCTTCGTGATGCTGGCCAGCAGCTACATCGCCGGTGCCCTGGAAGAGGCGCACTGAGCCCCGGGGCCACGGCCCCGCCGAGAACCACCTCCCGGATCGCCCGGTGGCCAATCACCACCGGATCACCACCCTGCAAAGGACAACGTCAATGAGCATCCTCGCTGAGGGCACTGTCTACGGTTCCGTCGCCTCCCTGGGCTACGGCCTCGCCGCCATCGGCCCCGGCATCGGCGTCGGTCTGATCTTCGGTAACGGTGTCCAGGCCATGGCCCGCCAGCCCGAGGCTGCCGGTCTCATCCGTTCCAACATGTTCATCGGCTTCGCGCTGACCGAGGCGCTCGCCCTCATCGGCATCGTCATGCCGTTCGTCTTCGGCAACAAGTAATCCCGCCGTAGACCCTTTCTGAGGAAGGTCCAGATATGAGCATGGCGATCGTCCAGCTCGCGTCCGAGGAGAAGATGAACCCTCTCCTCCCCGCGTGGCCCGAGATCATCATCGGCCTGCTCTGCTTCTTCATCGTCTTCGGTCTGCTCGGCAAGAAGCTCCTCCCCAGCATCGAGAAGGTGCTGTCGGAGCGCCGGGACGCGATCGAGGGCGGGATGGAGCGCGCCGAGGCCGCCCAGGCAGAGGCCCAGGCCCTGCTTGAGCAGTACCGCGCCGAGCTCGCCGAGGCGCGCCACGAGGCTGCCCGCATCGTCGAGCAGGCTCGCGAGCAGGGTGCCGCCCAGCTCGCCGAGATGCGCGAGGAGGGCCAGCGTCAGCGCGAGGCCATCGTCGCCGCCGGTCACGCCCAGATCGAGGCGGACAAGAAGCAGGCCACTGCCGCCCTGCGTCAGGACGTGGGCTCGCTGGCCACCCAGCTGGCGTCCCGCATCGTGGGTGAGTCCCTCGAGGACCACACCCGGCAGAGCGGCGTCATCGACCGCTTCCTGGACGAGCTGGAGGCCAAGGCCGCCGTTGCTCAGGGTGCGGCCAAGTGATCGGCGCCAGCCGCGAGGCCCTCGCCGCCGGTCGGCAGAACCTCGAGAGCCTGACCGACTCCACCTCGGTGGACGCGGCCAAGCTCGCTGAGGAGCTCACCGCCGTCACGGCCGTGCTGGACCGTGAGGTGTCGCTGCGCCGCGTCCTGACCGACCCGTCCCGGTCGGGCCAGGACAAGGCCCAGCTGGTCACCTCGCTGCTGACCGGCCAGGTCTCCGGCGAGGCCGTCGACCTGGTCTCCGGCCTGGTCCGCTCCCGCTGGTCGGGCTCGCGCGACCTGGTGGACGCGACCGAGGAGCTCGCCGCCTACGCGGAGATCATCGCCGCGGACAAGGTCGGCGCCCTGGACGACGTCGAGGACGAGCTCTTCCGTTTCGGTCGGGTGGTGAGCGGCTCGCACGAGCTGCGTGCCGCGCTGACCGAGCCGAAGGCCGGTGCCGTCGCGAAGGCCGAGCTGATCAAGAAGCTGCTCGGCGGCCGCGCCAACGCCGGCACCGTCCGGCTGGTCACCGCCGTCGTCAACGTGCCGCGTGGCCGTAGCCTGGAGCAGGGTCTCGAGTCCTACTCGAAGCTCGCCGCCGCGCGTCGCGGCCGCGTGGTGGCCCTGGTCACCACCGCGGTGCCGCTGTCGGACACCCAGAAGGAGCGCCTGTCCGGTGCTCTGGCCCGGATGTACGGCCGCCAGGTCCACCTGAACATCGACGTCGACCCCGAGGTCGTCGGCGGCGTCCGGGTGCAGATCGGCGACGAGATCATCAACGGCACCGTGTCGAGCCGCCTCGAGGGCGCTCGCCAGTCGCTCGAAGGCTGAGCACCGAAGCAGCACATCCGACCCTCGGTCGGGAAACCGGCTCCCCAAGGAGCCGGCAAATCGTACGGCCGGTTCGCAAGACCCGGCCGAGAGTCGAATACTTGCGGCCCTCAATGGCGGGCCGAGGATCGCAAACTAGGAGAGCAGGGAAGCCTGATGGCGGAGCTTACGATCCGTCCGGAGGAGATCCGGGACGCGCTGGCCGACTTTGTCCAGTCGTACCAGCCGGACGCCGCTTCTGTGGAAGAGGTCGGCACGGTCACTGACGCGGCGGACGGCATCGCGCATGTCGAGGGCCTGCCCTCGGTCATGGCGAACGAGCTGCTGAAGTTCGAGGACGGCACGCTCGGCCTCGCGCTGAACCTCGACACCCGCGAGATCGGTGTCGTCGTCCTGGGTGAGTTCGGCGGCATCGAAGAGGGCCAGACCGTGCGCCGCACCGGCGAGGTCCTCTCGGTTCCGGTCGGCGACGGCTACCTCGGCCGCGTCGTGGACCCGCTGGGCAACCCGATCGACGGCCTGGGCGACATCGCCGCCACCGGTCGCCGCGCCCTTGAGCTGCAGGCCCCCGGCGTCATGGCCCGAAAGTCGGTCAAGCAGCCGCTGCAGACCGGCATCAAGGCCATCGACGCGATGACCCCGATCGGCCGCGGCCAGCGCCAGCTGATCATCGGTGACCGCCAGACCGGCAAGACCGCGGTGGCCGTCGACACGATCATCAACCAGCGCGACAACTGGCGCTCGGGCGACCCGGAGAAGCAGGTCCGCTGCATCTACGTCGCCGTGGGCCAGAAGGGCTCCACCATCGCGTCCGTCCGCGGCGCCCTGGAGGAGGCCGGCGCGCTGGAGTACACCACCATCGTGGCCGCTCCCGCCTCCGACCCGGCCGGCTTCAAGTACCTCGCCCCGTACACCGGCTCGGCCATCGGCCAGGAGTGGATGTACGACGGCAAGCACGTCCTGATCATCTTCGACGACCTGTCGAAGCAGGCCGAGGCCTACCGCTCCGTCTCCCTGCTGCTGCGCCGCCCGCCGGGCCGCGAGGCCTACCCGGGTGACGTCTTCTACCTGCACTCCCGCCTGCTGGAGCGCTGCGCCAAGCTGAACGACGCCCTGGGCGGCGGCTCGATGACCGGTCTGCCGATCATCGAGACCAAGGCCAACGACGTCTCGGCGTACATCCCGACCAACGTCATCTCCATCACCGACGGCCAGTGCTTCCTGGAGTCCGACCTGTTCAACGCCGGCATCCGCCCGGCCGTGAACGTCGGTATCTCGGTCTCCCGCGTCGGTGGCTCCGCCCAGATCAAGGCCATGCGCTCGGTCGCCGGCCGCCTGCGTCTGGACCTCGCCCAGTACCGCGAGCTGGAGGCCTTCGCCGCCTTCGGTTCCGACCTGGACGCGGCCTCCAAGGCCCAGCTGGAGCGCGGTGCGCGCATGGTCGAGCTGCTGAAGCAGGGCCAGTACCAGCCGTTCCCGGTCGAGGAGCAGGTCGTCTCCATCTGGGCCGGCACCAACGGCAAGCTGGACGACGTCCCGGTCGCCGAGATCCGCCGCTTCGAGCGCGAGTTCCTGGACCACGTCCGCCTGCAGCACAAGGACCTGCTCGCCGGCATCGTCGAGACCGGCCTGCTGGCCGACGGCACCGTCGACGCGCTGACCAGCGCGATCGAGGCCTTCAAGCAGGGTTACCAGACCGCTGACGGCAAGCTGCTCTCCGAGCAGGCCTGAGTCCGGTAGCGAGGGAAAGGACGTAACGACCCATGGGAGCACAGCTTCGGGTCTACAAGCGCCGGATCCGCTCTGTCACCGCGACGAAGAAGATCACCAAGGCGATGGAGATGATCTCCGCGTCGCGCATCGTCAAGGCGCAGCGCGCGGTGGCCGCCTCCACTCCGTACGCCGACGAGCTCACCCGGGCGGTGACGGCGGTGGCCACCCGGTCCAACGCCAAGCACCCGCTCACCACCGAGAACCCGAACGCCAAGCGCGCGGCGGTCCTGCTGATCACGGCGGACCGCGGCCTGGCCGGCGGCTACTCGACCAACGCCATCAAGGCCTCGCAGGTGCTCGCCGAGCGCCTGCGGGCCGAGGGCAAGGACGTGGTGACGTACATCATCGGCCGCAAGGGCGTCTCGTACTACACGTTCCGCGGTCTGGCGATCGCGGGCTCGTGGACGGGATTCTCGGACAAGCCGACGTACGGTGACGCGAAGACGGTGGCGGCCGACCTGATCGAGGCCTTCACGGCCGAGACGGGCGGCGTGGACGAGCTCCACCTGGTTTCCACCGAGTTCGTGTCGATGCTGACGCAGAACGCGGTCGAGGCGCGGCTGCTGCCGCTGAAGCTGGACGAGGTCCAGCTCAGCGACCAGAAGCCGGCCAAGGCGGAGATCTTCCCGCTGTACGACTTCGAGCCGTCGGCGGAGGGCGTCCTGGACGCGCTGCTGCCGCGGTACGTCGAGAGCCGGATCTACAACGCGCTGCTGCAGTCGGCCGCTTCCGAGCACGCCGCCCGCCGCCGTGCGATGAAGAGCGCGACGGACAACGCCGGCGAGCTCATCAAGTCGCTCACGCGGCTTGCCAACTCGGCCCGTCAGGCCGAGATCACCCAGGAAATCAGCGAGATCGTCGGCGGCGCCAACGCGCTCGCTGACGCGAGCCGCGGGAGCGAATGAGTATGACCACCACTGTTGAGCCGACCACGGCGACGGGCCGCGTCGCGCGGGTCATCGGCCCGGTCGTCGACGTGGAGTTCCCCGTCGACGCGATCCCGGACATGTACAACGCCCTGCACGTCGAGGTGGACAACCCCGACGGCACCGGCAAGAAGATCCTGACCCTCGAGGTCGCCCAGCACCTCGGCGACGGCATGGTCCGCGGCATCTCGATGCAGCCGACCGACGGCCTGGTCCGCGGTTCGCAGGTCACCGACACCGGTGCCGCGATCTCCGTCCCGGTCGGCCAGATCACCAAGGGCAAGGTCTTCAACGCCCTCGGCGACGTGCTGAACGTCGACAAGGACGAGTTCGAGTCGCAGGTCCAGGTCCGCTGGCCGATCCACCGCAAGGCCCCGGAGTTCAAGGACCTCGAGTCCAAGACCGAGATGTTCGAGACGGGCATCAAGGTCATCGACCTGCTCACCCCGTACGTCACCGGTGGCAAGATCGGTCTGTTCGGTGGTGCCGGTGTCGGCAAGACCGTTCTGATCCAGGAAATGATCTACCGCGTCGCCGAGAACTTCGGTGGTGTGTCGGTGTTCGCCGGTGTCGGCGAGCGCACCCGTGAGGGCAACGACCTCATCGACGAGATGGTCGACTCGGGCGTTCTGGACAAGACCGCGCTGGTCTTCGGCCAGATGGACGAGCCGCCGGGCACCCGTCTGCGCGTCGCGCTGTCCGCGCTGACCATGGCGGAGTACTTCCGTGACGTCGAGAAGCAGGACGTGCTCCTCTTCATCGACAACATCTTCCGGTTCACCCAGGCCGGTTCCGAGGTGTCGACCCTGCTCGGCCGCATGCCCTCCGCGGTGGGCTACCAGCCGAACCTGGCCGACGAGATGGGCCTCCTGCAGGAGCGCATCACCTCGACCCGCGGTCACTCGATCACCTCGATGCAGGCGATCTACGTCCCCGCGGACGACCTGACCGACCCGGCGCCGGCCACCACCTTCGCCCACCTGGACGCGACGACCGTTCTGTCGCGTCCGATCTCGGAGAAGGGCATCTACCCGGCCGTCGACCCGCTGGACTCCACGTCCCGCATCCTCGACCCGCGGTACATCGCGCAGACCCACTACGACACGGCCATCCGTATCAAGGGGATCCTGCAGAAGTACAAGGACCTCCAGGACATCATCGCGATCCTCGGTATCGACGAGCTGTCCGAGGAGGACAAGGTCACGGTCCACCGTGCCCGTCGCATCGAGCGCTTCCTCTCGCAGAACACCTACGTGGCGAAGCAGTTCACCGGTGTCGAGGGTTCGACCGTGCCGCTGTCGGAGACCATCGAGGCCTTCAACTCGATCGCCGACGGCAAGTACGACTCCGTCCCGGAGCAGGCCTTCTTCATGTGCGGTGGCATCGAGGACCTCGAGAAGAACGCCGCCGAGCTGGCGAAGAAGTAATCGCGGCCGGTAGCAGCTGTGCGTGACCGTGAGGGGTGGCCCCCGAGCCTGGGGACCACCCCTCACGGCGCATCGGCTGTGATTCCGGTCAAATCCGTGCCGCCGGTTTCATGCCGGAGGCGCGGGGCCGTTATTCTTACCGAAACTCCCGAGTAATCGGGCGTTGCATGAGCCTAGGAGCCCACGTTGGCTGAGCTGCACGTCGAGCTGGTCGCAGCCGACCGCAAGGTGTGGTCCGGTGCGGCCACCATCGTCGTCGCCCGTACGGCCTCCGGTGACACCGGCATCATGCCGGGCCACACCCCGGTGCTGAGCGTGCTGGAGACCGGTCCCGTCACCATCCGCACGGTGGACGGCGGCACCGTGATCGCCGCGGTGCACGGCGGCTTCATCTCCTTCGCCGACAACAAGCTGTCTCTGCTCGCGGAGATCGCCGAGCTGGCGGACGAGATCGACGTCGCGCGTGCCGAGCGCGCGCTGGAGAAGGCCAAGTCGGACCTGGACGAGCACGCCGAGCGGCGCGCCGAGGTCCGTCTGTTCGCGGCGCGCGGCCTCAAGGCCCACGTCTGAGTGCGCCGGACCCCGGCTTAGCGGGGTCGACCGACGGTCCCGGGGACGCGTGAGCGTGACCCCGGGACTGTCGTCGTAGTTGGTAGGTCAGCGCGGTCGCTTGATACGACCGCTACGGGGAACGCGGGTAGCGAGGAGGTAGGTGAGCATGGTCCTCGCGCTTGTGGTGTGTGCGGCGGTCGTGGCCCTGGGAGTGATCGGGCTGATGGCCTTCGCCGTCCGGCGCCGCCTGATCCAGCGGGTCGGCGGCACCTTCGACTGCAGCTACCGACTCAAAATGCCTGCCGACGCCTCGACGCAGCCCGACCTCGACGAGAACGGCAAACCCACCTCGGCCCCGGTCCCCCCGACCGACGGCAAGGGGTGGGTTTTTGGTATCGGCCGCTACAGCGGTGACTCGATCGAGTGGTTCCGGGTCTTCTCGTACGCCCCGCGCCCGCGCAAGGTGCTTCCGCGCCGGGAGATCGAGGTGCTCGGCCGGCGCTACCCGGAGGGCCAGGAGGAGCTGGCCCTGCTCTCCGGATCGGTGGTGCTGCGCTGCCTGCACAACGGGGTGCCGCTCGAGCTGGCGATGAGCGAGGACGCGCTGACCGGCTTCCTGGCCTGGCTGGAGGCCGCCCCGCCGGGGCAGCGAGTCAATGTCGCGTAGCGACGAGACTCGGTGGGGGCACCTCCCGGCCGGAGGCTGGGGGACAATGTCGCGTAGCGACGAGACTCGGTGGGGGCACCTCCCGGCCGGAGGCTGGGGGAGGGTTAACGCCGCCTAACCCGGCGGCTACCCTGGCCGCATGGTCAATCTGACGCGCATCTACACCCGTACCGGCGACGACGGCACCACGGCGCTCGGCGACATGAGCCGGACCACCAAGACCGACCCGAGGCTGATCGCGTACGCGGACGCCAACGAGGCCAACGCCGCCATCGGGGTGGCGCTGGCCGTCGGCGAGCTGCCGGAGGACATCACGGCGGTGCTCGTCCGGGTCCAGAACGACCTGTTCGACGTCGGCGCCGACCTGTCCACCCCGGTGGTGGAGGACCCGAAGTACCCGCCGCTGCGGGTGCTGCAGTCCTACGTCGACCGGCTGGAGGCGGACTGCGACGAGTACCTGGCGCGGGTGGAGAAGCTGCGCAGCTTCATCCTGCCCGGCGGCACGCCCGGGGCTGCCCACCTCCACCTGGCCTGCACGGTGGTGCGGCGGGCCGAGCGCTCGACCTGGGCGGCGATCGCGGAGCACGGCGACAGCGTCAACCCGCTGACCGCGAAGTACCTCAACCGGCTGTCCGACCTGCTGTTCATCCTGGCCCGGGTGGCCAACAAGGAGCGCGGCGACGTGCTCTGGGTGCCGGGCGAGAACCGCTAGGAGCCGCCTCAGGGCCGGTCGGCCGGGGTCTTCTCCCTGACCACCCGGCCGTTCTCGACCAGGACGCCGGCCGGCGGCTCCTTGGGCCAGAGCGAGTAGCAGCCGGCCACGATCACGTTGACGACGGCCGCGATGCCCAGCTTGAGGTACCACTGGAGGAAGGTGCCGAAGTGGGCGGCGCCCGCGGAGAGCGGGACGAGCAGGGTGATCAGGCTGAGCGTGATCGCGGCCGACACGACGGTCCGGCCGGCGATCTGCCACTCGTACCTGGTCCGCTCCGGCCCGTACTTCGGTGAGGGCAGCGGCTTGGGGCCGCCGGCGAAGCGGTGCTGGAAGTGCCGGTCGGCCCAGCGCACCAGCGAGGGGCCGTAGCCGATCGAGAAGCCCGCGTAGCTCGCGGCCAGGGCGTGCGTCCAGCTCGCGGTGGCGCCGCCGCGCAGGTCGAGGACGGTGAGGGCGTACAGGGTGAGGTCCACCACCGGCAGGCCGACCAGCAGCGCGGTGCTGGTGCGGCGCCACCGGAACAGGTAGCGGGTGGCGAGGCCGAGGCCGAGCAGGATCCAGAAGGAGATCTCGGCCGCGACGATGAGGGTGACGATCACGTTCTGCTCCCGGACGTTGCGTGGTGCTCCCAGCCTCGTGCGCGGGCGTGCCGGTGTCGTCGTCGCGTGGTGCCGTCGGGGCCTGCATCCTTCGATGTAGCGGGCTCCTCCGTGGACCGGAGCCGGGCGGGGCGCGGGAGTGGTGAGATGGGAACGTGCCGCTCCCCTTCCCCGCCCTGTCCCCGCGCCGGCAGGACCAGCTGATCGCCCTGTTCGGGCTGCTCGGCGGCTCGGTGCTGATCGTCTTCAGGGCGTACGACCAGGCCGGCCGGGTGCCGCCCTGGGTGGTGTTGCCGCCGCTGCTGGTGATGGCGGGGCTGGAGCTGGTCCGGCGGACCAGGCCGGTGCTGGCGGTGTCGCTCGGCGGGCTGGTCTTCGCGGGGAGCGTGTTCGCCGGCAACCTGGTGGCCACGCTGATCATGTACACCGATCTGCTGTACGCGGCGGTGATCTACGGCAGCCCGCGGATGTCCCGGATACTGCACCTGACCGGCGGGGCCACCGTGCTGGCGCTCTCCACGCTGGCGGCGATCCACGGCGGCACCTCCCTCGCGTTGCTGGTGGTGGTGGTCAGCGCGCTGGTCTTCCTGGGGCCGGTGTGGACCGGCGACGTGGTGCGCAAGCACCGGCAGGAGGCGGAGGCCGAGCGGCTGCGGGCGGAACAGACCGCGCTGCTCTCGGAGATGGACCGGCGCGAGGCGATCGTCGCCGAACGGGCGCGGATGGCACGGGAGTTGCACGACGTGGTGGCCAACCACCTGTCGGCGATCGCGATCCACGCCACCGGCGCGCAGTCGGTGGCCAGGCGGCGCCGGCTGGCCGAGGACGACCCACTGGTGGAGGTGCTGGCGGTGATCCGGGAGAACAGCGTCCAGGGATTGGCCGAAATGCGTCGCATGATCGGACTGCTCCGGGACAGCGGCGGTGGAGAGGTGGACGAGTCGTACGCGGCGCCCGACCTGGCCGCGGTGGACGCCCTGGTGGCCAAGGCCCGGGCGGCGGGCCAGGACGTCGGGCTGGACTTCGAGCTGGACGAGCGCGGCGAGCGCGGCGAACTCCCGGTGCCGGTCGGGCTGGCCGCGTACCGGATCGTCCAGGAGTCGCTGACCAACGCGCTCAAGCACGCCGGGCCCGGACTGGTCAGTCTGCGGCTGGAGTTCGCGTCCGAGGAACTCCGGATCGCCGTCGACAGTCCCTACCGGGACGGGCCGGGCCGCGAACTGCCCGGCGCCCGGGCCGGGCTGGTGGGTATGGCGGAACGGGCCGGGCTGCTCGGCGGCAGCTTCGAGGCCGGGCCGAAGGACGGGTACTGGAGTGTGCGCGCGGTGCTGCCGCGCGCCCACGGGAACGAGGGGCGTGCATGACGATCCGGGTGCTGGTGGCCGAGGACCAGGCGGCGGTACGGGCGGCGCTGGTGATGATCCTGCGCGCCGAGCCGGAGTTCGAGGTGGTCGGGCAGGCCGCCGACGGTGAGGAGGCCGTCCGGCTGGCGCTGGAGCTGCGGCCCGACGTGGTGCTGATGGACGTGCAGATGCCCCGGCTGGACGGCGTCTCGGCGACCCGGGAGGTGGTCGCCGCCGGGGCCGGTCAGGTGCTCGTGCTGACCACCTTCGACCTGGACGAGTACGTCTACGGCGCGCTGCGGGCCGGCGCGTCCGGGTTCCTGCTCAAGGACCTGGAGGCGGACACCCTGATCGAGGGCATCCGCACGGTGGCGCGCGGGGACGGGATGCTGGCGCCCTCGGTGACCAGGCGGCTGATCGGGGCCTTCGCCCGCCCCGAGCGGCCGGTCGGGCCGGAGGCCAGGGCCGCGGTGGGGGCGCTGACCGGCCGTGAGCGGGAGGTGCTGGCCTGCATCGGGGCCGGGATGTCCAACGGGGAGATCGCGGCCCGGCTGGTGATGGCGGAGGCGACCACCAAGACGCACGTCAGCCGCATCCTGGCGAAGCTGCGGCTGCGCAGCCGGGTGCAGGCGGCGATCCTGGCCCAGGACCTCGGGATGACCGTCTGACCGTACGGCCGTCCGTCCGCCCGGCCGTCCGAGCGCCTGACCAGGTCGGTTGCAGATCACACTCTCGATTGCTACTGCACCGGGGATTTGGGCATTAGAGTCCCGGAAACGAGCGACGCGGCTCGCCGGCGGTGACCCCTGCCCTGAGCCGCCTTCAGGGCCCGCCCGCGGGGCGGCGACGGCATCGGGAGACCCAGCCATGAGCAATGCGTCCAGCAAGCAGATCGCCGTCATCGGTGCCGGCCTGATGGGCGCCGGCATCGCCCAGGTGTCGGCGCAGGCCGGCCACCCGGTGGTGCTGCGGGACGTCACCGAGGAGGCGCTCCAGCGGGGCCTGGCGGGCATCCGCGCCTCCTACGGGAAGTTCGTCGCCAAGGGGAAGCTGAGCGCCGAGGACGCCGAGGCCGCGCTGGGCCGGATCACCACCACCACCGACCTGGGCGCCGTCGCCGAGGCCGACATCGTGGTCGAGGCCGTGTTCGAGAAGCTGGAGGTCAAGGAGGGCGTCTTCCGCGAGCTCGACAAGCTCGCCAAGGACGGCGCCGTGCTGGCCACCAACACCTCCGCCATCCCGATCACCCGGATCGCCGCCGCCACCGAGCGCCCGGAGTCGGTCGTCGGCGTCCACTTCTTCTCGCCGGTGCCGATGATGAAGCTGGTCGAGCTGGTCCGCGGCTACAAGACCAGCGACGAGACGCTGGCCGCCGCCCGCGCCTTCGCCGAGGGCGTCGGCAAGGACGTCGTGGTGGTCAACCGCGACGTGGCCGGCTTCGTGACCACCCGCCTGATCACCGCGCTGGTCGTCGAGGCCGCGAAGCTGTACGAGTCGGGCGTGGCCACCGCCGAGGACATCGACACCGCCTGCCGGCTCGGTTTCGGCCACGCGATGGGCCCGCTCCAGACCGCCGACCTGACGGGCGTGGACATCCTGCTGCACGCCGCCGACAACATCTACACCGAGACCAAGGACGAGAAGTTCGCCGCGCCGGAGATCATGGCCCGCATGGTCACCGCCGGTGACCTGGGCCGCAAGAGCGGCCGCGGCTTCTACCCGTACGAGGGCAAGTGAGCCTGCCGGGCTGAACGGCCGCCGGGCCGTGCGATCGGAGCGTCGTACGGCCCGCTCCACCGGGCCGGGTGAGTTTCCTCACGCTGGTGCCGCAGACGGGTGATTTGGGCGGTAATCGAGCGTAGGTGTGGGGCCGACCTGCGTATATTCCCTCGGACGGGTGAAGTTGCTTCAGATCTGGCCGGAACCAGCAACCTGTGGAGCCGGTTCACCGTCAGATGAAGGAACCCGGCATTCCGCCCGGGTCCGGGTGTGGGGCTGCGGCCCGCCCGGATGCACCCCCCGCTCCCGCACCCGGTACGGCCGGGGCGGACCCGCCCCGCACCAGGCCGTCCAGGCGAAGGAGGAGAGCATGCGCATCACCGGCGACCACACGGCGCTGGCCATCGAAGGCCGCCTCGACGTGCGCACCGCCGCCGACGCGCGGGCCCGGCTGCACCAGGCGGTGGACGGCGGCCTCGGCGACCTCGTGCTCGACCTCGCCCGGCTGGAGTTCTGGGACGCCACCGGGCTCGGCGTGATCATGGGCACCCACCGGCGGGCCGGCCGGATCGGCCGCCGGCTGGTGCTGCGCTCCGTCCCGGCCCAGCTCCAGCGGCTGCTGGTGGCCACCAAGCTGCACCGCATCCTGACCGTCGACGGCGTGACCGGCGTCGCCGAGGCGCACGGGGTCGCGCTCTAGCCGCTCCGCATCCGCTCCGGCGCCGCGCGCCGGACCGCGAGCCCCCGCACCCCCGGGCCCCACCCGTGCAACGTCCCTGGTCAGCGCTACCGGCCGGTCGTACGCCGCGGACCGCCCTGCACGGGCGGGTCCGAATGTGCAAGAGTCTGCCCGTCAGAAGACGGCCGCCGGGGCTGCCTCCAGCCCGGCCGCGGCCGCTACCGGGACGTCAGCCGGGCGGCGCGGGGCGCCGACGGCCGAGCACGATGCGGAGCAGAACGTGGCACAGCCATCCGGGGACTTCCGGCAGGACGCCGTCCGCACCCGTGGCGGCGAACTGGTCTCCGGCGGCCTGCTGGTGGGCGTCGGTGCCCCGGACGGCTCCGAGGCCGGGCCGTGTCCCGAGGAGTGGCGGCCGCACCCGCGCCGGATCGAACGCAGCGAGCCCGCCCGCGGTCCGGTCGGCGGCGTCGGCCGCGCGGTCGGCCCGCTCGCGCTCGGCGCCGGGCCCGCCGACCTGCCGCTGCTGGACCGCGAGGCCGACATCGCCGAACTGCTCGGCCTGCTCGCCGAGGGCCGGTCGATACGCCTGGTCGGCCAGGCCGGCTCGGGCCGCAGCGCACTGCTGTCGGCCGTCGCCGAGGCCGCCGCCGACCTCGCCCCCGGAGGTGTGGTGCAGCTCTGCGGCCACCGCCGGACCGTCCCCGACCTGCTCCAGGACCTCTTCACGGCCACCCACCACGCCCCCGGCTACCGCCCCGACCCCGGGCAGCTGGCCGCCCACCTCGCCGAGGTCGGCGCGATCGTGGTGATCGACGCCGCCGAGCCCTCCGGCGCCGAGCTGGAGCAGCTGCTCGCCGCCGCCCCCGGCTGCGCCTTCCTGATCTCCGCCGCCCCGGACGGCCCGCCGCTGCCCGCCGGCTCCCGGCTCCAGGACCACCTGGTGGCCGGGCTCTCCCGCTCCGCCTGCCTCGCCCTCACCGCCCGGCTGGCCGGGCGGCCGCTGGACGTCGACGAGAAGGCCTGGGCGGTGGACCTCTGGTTCGAGTCCGAGGGCCTGCCGCTGCGCTTCGTCCAGGCCGCCGCGCTGCTGCGCCAGCGGGACCTCGCGGTGGACGCGCTGGTCGCCGCCGAGGACGACCGGATGGACGTCTTCGGAGCCGTCGAGGAGCCCGCCCACGACCCGGACCCGGCGATCCGGGAGAACGCGCTGCGCAGCACCGTCCCGCTGCCCTCGGTGGCGCAGACCGCCTCGCCCGCGGTCCGGCTCGCCGAGGGGTTGAGCGAGTCCGCCCAGGCCGTGCTGCGCCTGGCCGTGGCACTCGGCGGCGAGTGCCCCACCGCGCCGCACCTGCCGGCGCTGATCGACGTCGGCCAGGGCGAGGCCGCCCTCGCCGAACTCACCGACGCCGGACTGGCGGTGTCCATCGGCGGGCACCACCGGCTGACCGCCGGCGCGCTCGACCTGCTCGCCCCGCACTGGCCGCCCCGCGGCTGCGTCGACGGCGCCGCCCGGCACTTCGCCTGGTGGGTCGGGCACAGCTCGGTGACGCTGGAGCAGATCGCCGCCGAGGCGGAGGTGATGATCGGCGTGCTGCTCGCCGACCGCACCGCCGGGCGGCACGACGCGGTGGTCCGGCTCGCCCGCGCGGCGGCGCCCGCGCTGGCGCTGGCGCTGCGCTGGGGCGCCTGGGAGCGGGTGCTCCAGCTCGGTCTGGAGGCGGCCCGCCGCACCGGTTCGGCGGTCGACCAGGCCTGGTTCCACCACGAGGCGGGCGTGCACGCGATCTGCGTCCAGCAGCCCTCCCGGGCCGTCGCCGAACTGGAGACCGCGCTCACCCTGCGGAACACGGCGGGCGAGCAGCGCGGGGTGGCCGCCGCGCGCCGGATGCTCGACCTGCTGCGCGCCGACGGTCGGCAGCTGCCCGCCGCCGCGCCCGCGGCGGCGGCGCCCGGCCGCGCCCCGGTGATCCGCAAGATCGCGGCCCGGGTGCCGGCCGGCCTGAAGTCCAGTCGGCGGCGCCGGGCGGCGGTGCTCTCCACGGCGGTGCTGACCCTGGGGGTGCTCGGCACGGCGGTGGCGATGAGCTTCAGCGGGCCGGAGGAGGTCAAGGGGAACGATCCGCACAACAGCCGGCCGGACCGCGGCAGCGGCACCGAGGACCCGCCGTTCCCGCAGTCCTCCGGCAGCGCCGGGCCGGGGACGACCGGTGCCGGGCCTGGCAGCCCGGCGGGGCAGGTCGGCAGCCCGGAGCCGTCCGCGAGCGGCAGCGCCTCGCACTCGCCGAGCGCCTCGCCGACGAGGAAGCCGAGCTCCTCGCCGAGCGCGGGCGAGTCCCAGACCGCGCAGCAGCCGCAGCCGCCCGCACCGGGCCAGCCGCAGCCGCCGGCCCCGCAGCCGGGTCAGTCCCAGTCGACCGGAGGGCCGTCGCAGCCGACGGAGCCGAGCCGCAGCCCGTCCTCCTCGCCATCCACCCCGACGTCGCCTGCCACGTCGGGATCGCCGACGACTCCCGGCGGGACGACCAGTCCGGCCGCCCCGGGACCGTCCTGAGCGGTCAGAACAGCTTGAGCTTGTCGTCGTCGATGCCGCGCAGCTCGTCGTAGTCCAGCACCACGCAGCCGATGCCGCGGTCGGTGGCCAGGACGCGGGCCTGCGGCTTGATCTCCTGCGCGGCGAAGACGCCCTTGACCGGGGCCAGCAGCGGGTCCCGGTTGAGGAGTTCGAGGTAGCGGGTGAGCTGCTCGACGCCGTCGATCTCGCCGCGGCGCTTGATCTCGATGGCCACCGTGGCGCCGTCGGCGTCGCGGCAGAGGATGTCGACCGGGCCGATCGCGGTGGGGTACTCGCGGCGGATCAGCGACCAGCCGGCACCGAGCACCTCCATCCGGTCCGCGAGCAGCTCCTGGAGGTGTGCCTCCACGCCGTCCTTGATCAGGCCCGGGTCGACCCCGAGCTCGTGGGACGAGTCGTGCAGCACCTCCTCCAGCGTGATGATGAGCTTCTCGCCGGCCTTGTTCTCCACCGTCCAGACCCCGTCGGCCTCCTTGAGGGCGCACGGCGGGGACATCCAGTTGAGCGGCTTGTAGGCGCGGTCGTCGGCGTGGATGCTGACGCTACCGTCGGCCTTGACCAGGATCAGCCTGGTGGCGGAGGGCAGATGGGCGGAGAGCCGACCGGCATAGTCGACTGAGCAGCGGGCAATTACGAGACGCACGGTCGACCACGCTAGCCCACCGGGGCCAGTTGATGCGATTCCGCGACGGCAGGGTGAAGAAAGCGCGAACCCGTCCACCATGGAGGGCCTGTGGTCCCGCTCCCCGCCCGTCGAGGTCTGGCGCCGCCCCCTTCGGGTCGCTACGGTGTGTGACGGCACGCTCGCGGGATCGCTGTCAACGGGGATGGAGACTTCAGATGAACGATCCGACGGGATCCGGCCAATCCCGTGCAGCGCAACATATTTCCGAAGCAATCCGCAGGAATGACCGGCCTGTCGCGCCGTTGACTGCCACGCTGTTCTGAGCGCGTTCGGTGTCCAGGACGTCACGTCCCGTGGTGCCGCCGCTGTCGCGAAGGTGCCGGAAACCCCTGTCCCTCGGTGTTCCGGACGTCCCGCGCGAATCAGCCACCCTCACTGTGAGCTTGACCTACGCACGACCACCCGGGCGCCGCGCGGGTGGACCGCGAGAGGAGAATCCATGTCGCTCGACGTCTCACCGGCCCTGCTCGAGAAGGCCGAGCGGGGCGAGGTCGACGAGCGGGAATTCGTCGACTGCGTCCGCGTCTCGCTGCCGTACGCCTGGGACCTGATCAGCTCGCTGGTCGCCCAGGCGAAGGTCGACGGCACCGACTTCGCCGACAACCAGGTACCGCCCCCCAGCGAGAAGGCCCGGGGCCAGCTGCTGCGCGCCCTCGCCAGCGACGCCATCCGGGGCGCCCTCCAGCGCCACTTCGGGGTCCGGCTGGCGTTCCAGAACTGCCACCGGGTGGCGGTGTTCCTGCCGTCGGAGGCCAACGAGGCGCGGTACGACCGCTTCACCTCGGTCCGGGAGCAGCTGCTCAACCAGTCCGAGGAACTGCGGGACTGCTGAGCCCCGGCCGTACCGCGCCGCGGCGCCGGCCGCCCCGTCCCCGGGTGCGGGGGAGGGGCGGCGGCCCGGGCCCGGGCAGGACCTAGCCCAGCTGCGGCAGCACCTCGGAGCCGAGCCGGGCGATGTTGTGCAGGGTCGCCTCCTGGTCGCCGCTGCCCTCGGCGAGCAGGGCGAAGCGCCGGATGCCGGTGCGCTCGGCGGTGGCCAGCAGCCGGTCGGCGCACTGCCGCGGGGTGCCCACCGCGTGCAGGTCGCAGAGCAGCTCGGTGTACTGGCGCGGGTCGCGCATCTTGCGCTCGCGGCCGTCCACGGTGCGGTGCGCGCCGAGCCCGTACTCGAACCAGCCGGGCATCGCGTTCAGCAGGGTGGAGCGGGCCGCCGCGGCGCGGTCGTCGACCTGGGCCACCCCGGCCGCGACGTGCTGACGGCCGACCCGGCGCAGCTGCTCCTCACCGCGCCCGGCGGCCAGCCAGGCGGTCCGGTACAGCTCCAGCATCCGCAGCTTGTCGTCGTCCCCGGAGTGCATGCCGAGCAGCATCGGCAGGCCTCGCTCGGCGGCCAGCCGCACCCCGCCCGGCGAGGTGCAGGCGACCACCACGGGCGGGCCGGCCACCGGCCGTCCGTCGGCGGTGAGCTCCTCGCCGAGGCCCTCGTCGTCCCGGCGCTGGCGCGGGAAGCGCACCGGGCCGGACCGCTCGCCCAGGCCGAGCCAGCTGACCAGGCCCGGCCGCCGCAGCGGCTCGGTGGCCCGGGGCACCACGGCGACCTCGGGGAAGGCGAACTGCGGGCCGTCCGCGCCCACCCGGGCGCAGCGCAGCCAGCGCAGCAGCAGGTCCAGCCGCTCCGGGAACCCGGTCTCGAAGGCGTCCACGCCTCCACCGAACACGTCCAGGTCGATCCACGGCCCGCCGCGGCCCACTCCGAGCGTGAACCGTCCCCCGGAGGTGAGGTGCAGCAGCGCGGCCTGCTCGCCGAGCCCCACCGGGTGGTGGGTGGAGAGCACGCTGACCGCGGTGCCGACGCCGATCCGGCGGGTGCGGCCGAGCAGCATCGCGGCCAGCGTGGCGGCGTCCGGGCACACCCCGTACGGCACGAAGTGATGCTCGGCCAGCCAGACGCTGTCCAGGCCCGAGCGTTCGGCCTCGACGGCCGCGCTGACGGTGCGCTCCAGCACCTCGCCGTGGCCCTGTCCGGGGAACTGCGCGGACAGCAGGAACAGGCCGACCCGCACCGGACCGGTGGACGGCGGCACCGCGCCCGCCCGCAGGGTCGCCGGCAGCGGCTCGCCCGCGACGGCCGTCACCGGGGGGACGGAGGTCAGCGTCGGGCCGGGGGCGGGCCGACCGCTCTCGGCGCGGGCGCTGGTCTTGCTCATCGTTGGTCCTCCTCGGGTGCGCGCAGGGTCTGCGGGCCCCGCCTTCTCCCCTTGTGGGTATCCGATGTCATGTGCCAATGGCACGCGGAACCCTGGATTTCCCCGATGATCGGGTGGATCTCGGCAAAAACGCCGAAGTACCGGACGGGGTCGTGGTAGGAGCGATGGGGTAGCCCGATCGGCCGTAGGCTGGAACGATCCAGGCCCAGGAGGAGAGGGAGTCCGCCGTGTCGCCGCGCCGCAACCGGATCAAGAGCGCCGCCCCCCACGAGAGTGCGGAGCCGACCGCCCCGCTCGGCGGTTCGCTGCGCCGTACCGAGACCTACCAGGACGACGAGTGGGTGGTCCAGACGGTCGCCGGGACGGCGGGGCGGTTCTACCGCTGCCCGGGCTGCGACCAGGAGATCCCGCCGGGGATGGGCCACGTGGTGGCCTGGCCGACGCACGGCGCGGGGGTGGACGACCGGCGGCACTGGCACCGGGCCTGTTGGGGGGCGCGGGAGCGCCGGGCCTCCAACCTGCTGCGGGGCCGCGGCGCTCCGCGGTACTGACGGCCCGCCGCGGGGCCGCCGCGCGTCGCGGGCCCGGCTACGCGTCGCGCTTCTTGAGCACCAGCACGCCGCCGACCAG
This sequence comes from Kitasatospora sp. NPDC048298, assembly GCF_043201465.1. Lineage (NCBI taxonomy): Bacteria > Bacillati > Actinomycetota > Actinomycetes > Kitasatosporales > Streptomycetaceae > Kitasatospora > Kitasatospora sp. NPDC048298. The sequence goes on along the minus strand of NZ_JBICYZ010000002.1, from coordinate 120,110 downwards.
GGCCGCCGCCGTCCAGGCGAGGCAGATCAGGAAGCCGGCCCACGGTCCGTACGGCTGGCCCTGCTGCTCGTACACCAGGGTCATCCGGGAGCCCGCGTAGTCGGGGAAGTAGTGGGCCAGGGTCCTGACCTTCGGCACCGCCGAGAGGATCGGCGAGAGCAGGAAGAAGAACGGCACCAGCACGCCGAGCGCGAGCGTCTGGTTGTGCAGCATCGTGGTGACGCCCGCCGCGAACAGGCAGAGCATCGTCAGGTACAGCGCGGCGCCGAACACCGCGCGGAGCACGTTCGGCTCGCTGATCGTGGTGGAGTGCGAGCCGAGCAGCGCCTGGCCGGCGAAGAAGGTGACGAAGGCCGTCAGCACCGAGACCGCCAGCGCGAGCGCGCCGAGCACCGCCAGCTTGCCGGCGAGCAGGGTGGCGCGCTGTGGGACGGCGGCCAGGGTGAGCCGGATCATGCCGCTGCTGTACTCGTTGCCGATCGCCAGCACGCCGAACACGATGATCACCAGTTCGCCGAGCACGATGCCGGAGAAGGCGGTGCTGGTGGGGTCGAACGGGTTGGGGTCGTGCCGTCGGAACTCGGTGAAGTTGTCGTTGGTGAGCAGTGACAGCAGCGCGCCGATGCCGACCGTGACGACGAAGGTCAGCGCGAGCGTCCAGAGCGTCGAGCGGACGGTGCGGATCTTCGTCCACTCGGAGCGCAGGACCGCGGGGAAGGACGCCATCTCAGATCTCCTCCTGCCGTGCCGTGGTGGTCTGCCGGGCGCCGTCCGCCTTCCAGCCGGCGCCCCACTCGGCGGGCGCGCCGGCCGCGTCCTGACCCGGCCCCTCGCCCGCGTGGTACTCCACCGCGTCGGCCGTCATCTGCATGAAGGCGTCCTCCAGCGAGGCCTGCTGCGGGCTGAGCTCGTGCAGCACCACGCTGTGCCCGGCGAACAGCTCGCCGAGGTGCGCGATGTCCCCGTCGACCACCTCGTAGGAGCCGTCCGGGCCAGGTTCGTGCCGCAGGCCGGTCTCGGTCAGGACGTCGAGCAGCCGTTGGGGCTCCGGGCTGCGCAGCCGTACGGCGGAGCGGGAGTTGCGCCGGATGAACTCCGGCATCGGCAGGTCGGCGAGCAGGCGGCCCCGGCCGATGACCACCAGGTGGTCGGCGGTGACGGCCATCTCGCTCATCAGGTGCGAGGAGACGAAGACCGTGCGGCCCTCGGCGGCGAGGCGCTTCATCAGGTTGCGGACCCAGAGGATGCCCTCCGGGTCCAGGCCGTTGACCGGCTCGTCGAACATGATGATCTCCGGGTCGCCGAGCAGGGCGGAGGCGATGCCCAGGCGCTGGCCCATGCCGAGCGAGAAGCCGCGGGCCCGTTTGCGGGCGACCGGGGTGAGGCCGACCAGGGCGAGCACCTCGTCCACCCGGCGCTCGGGGATGCGGTTGCTCTGGGCGAGCCAGAGCAGGTGGTCGCGGGCGGTGCGGCCGGGGTGGACGGCCTTGGCCTCCAGCAGCGCGCCGATGTACTTGAGCGGCTCGCTGAGCTGGCCGTAGTGCCTGCCGTCGATGGTGACCCGCCCGGCGGTCGGGCGGTCGAGGTCGAGGATCATGCGCATCGTGGTGGACTTGCCGGCACCGTTGGGGCCGAGGAAGCCGGTCACCACGCCCTGGGGGACCCGGAAGCTGAGGCGGTCCACCGCAAGGGTCGTGCCGTAACGTTTTGTCAGCTCGTGCAGCTCGATCATTCGTGCTCCCTCAGTTCCTTGCCAGGCTAGGACAAAGGGGGTATCGCGGCCCGCTGAGTGGGCCCGCCGGGCGTGCCGGAATAGGTTGGGCGCATGACCCAGAGTCCCTCCGCAGTGTCGGTCCGCGAGAGCGGTACCGGAACACCACTCGTGCTGCTGCACGCCTTTCCGTTGAACGCCTCGATGTGGTCCTCCCAACTGGACGAGCTGCCCGGGCTGACCGGGGACGAAGTGCGCGTGCTCGCCCCCGACCAGCGGGGGTTCGGCGGCACCGCGCTGGGGAGCGACGAGCCCTCGCTGGACCTGGTCGCGGACGATCTCGCCCTGCTGCTGGACGCGGCCGGGATCGAGCGCGCGGTGGTCGGCGGGCTCTCCATGGGCGGCTACGTGGCGCTGGCCTTCGCCCGCCGCCACCCCGGCCGGCTGTCCGGCCTGCTGCTGGCCAACACCCGGGCCACCGCCGACACCGACGCCGTACGGGCCAACCGGGAGCGGATCGCCGCCGCCGTCACCGCGCGGGACAGCGTGCGGCTGCTGCTGGACGAGCAGGTCGCGGCCGGGCAGCTCGGCCCGGACTCGCAGCACCTGGTGGAGCGGGTGCAGGAGCTGGTCGCCGCCGCGCCGCCGGCCGCCGTCGCCTGGGCCCAGCGGGCCATGGCGGCCCGCCCGGACGCCCTGGACGTGCTGGCCGGCCTGCGGGTGCCGGTCTCGATCGTGGCGGGCGCCCAGGACGCCCTGGTGGCGGCGGAGGAGGCCGAGGCGATGCTGCGGGCCAGGCCGGACGCCGAGCTGACCGTCCTGCCGGGGGTGGGCCACCTGAGCGCCCTGGAGGCACCCGGGGCCTTCGACGACGTCGTGCGCGCCCTGCTCGCCCGGGTGGCCGTCGGATGAGCCAGGAGAGCCAGGACTCGGCGGCCTGGGACTTCTCGGCGCTGGAGGTGACCGGCCGGATGCCCGTGACCAACCGGGGCGAGGGGCTGGTGGAGCTGACGCTGGAACCGCTCGGCGAGGACTACTGGATGCGCCCGGGGGAGACCTTCATCGTCACCTCGTACGGCGACTACGGGCCCGGGCACCCCTTCGAGGTGCAGTACTGGCCGGACTCGGTGTCGGTCTGGTGCACCTCCTGGTTCGGCACCGTCTCCGACGACGACGGCAACCAGCTCAGCAGCGGGTACCAGCGGCCGGACGGCGCCTACCCCAGGTGAGGGCCGCGGCCCGACGGGCCGGGCGGTGCCGGGGGCGATGACGGCGCGAAAGCCGACGGGCCCTCACCCGAGGGGGTGAGGGCCCGTCGTGCCGTTCGGCCGGTGTGCGTCAGCGCGACTGCTGGGCGGGCACGCCCATGGTGTCGTCGGTCGGCAGCGAGGCGGCGGCCACGGCCGCGCCGGTCAGCGTGGCCAGCATCTCGCGGACGTTGGTCAGCTGGGCGTTGATGCTGTCGCGGCGGTTGGTGAGCGCCGCCAGCTCGCGCTCCGATTCGCTGCGGATCCGGTCGGCCTTGGCGTTGGCGTCGGCCACGATGTCCTCGGACTGGCGCTGGGCCGTCTCGACGGTCTGGCGGGCGCGGCGCTCGGCGTCGGTGCGCAGCTTCTCGGCCTCCAGGCGCAGCTGCTCGGCCCGGTGCTCGATCTCGGCCAGGCGCTTCTCGGCCTTGGCCTGACGGGCGGCCAGGTCGCGCTCGGACTGCTCGCGGCGCTTGGCCAGGTTGGTCTCGAACTCCAGCGCGGCCTGGGCGGCCTTGGTACGGGTGTCCTCGAAGAGGACGTCCGCCTCCTCGCGCTTGTTCTGGGCGTCCTTGTTGGCCTCGGCGCGCAGCTGGGCGGCGTCGCTCTTGGACTTGTCGACGATCCGCAGCCCCTCGTCCTCCGCCTTGGCCTTGCGGTCCTTGGCGTAGTTCTCGGCCTCGGTGCGGACCTGCTGGGCGGCGGCCTCGGCGAGCTCGCGGTGCTGCTCGGCGGCGCGGTGCGCCTCGTCGCGCAGGTCCTTGGCCTCCTCCTCGGCGAGTCGCAGGATCTTCTCGACCCGGGCGCCGAGACCGGCGTAGGAGGGCTCCTGCTCCACGACCGCCGCCTGGGCGGACTGGGTCTCCAGGTGGAGCTCCTCGATGCGCTTCTCCAGCGCACTGATCCGGGTCAAGGCACTGTCACGGTCGGCCACCAGCTTGGTGATCCGCTCGTCGACCTGGGCGCGCTCGTACCCACGGCGCACCAGGTCGAAGCCGTGAGGGGAGTGACTGTCGCTCATGGGGTTCTGGGCTTCCTGTCGTCAAACCGCTGAGGTGGTTGAGGGAATCCTGACACGGTACCGGAGTGTCGACGGCGATACGCCGTTCTCTCACGGACAATGACCGCCAATGTCCGCTCAATCGGGTGGTGAGCTCTTGGAGCGATTGCCACCCGACCGGGGGGAGCCAACTCCGGCACCGGCCTTGGCGCCCCCGTCCTTCTTGTTGCTACCCCCGTTGGCCTGGGCGACCGGTGACGGCGCCTCGAACGCCTCCAGGGCGGACAGCACGTCCTGGACCCTGGAGATCTCGGTGTTGATGTCCTTGCGGCGGCGCACCAGTTCGTCCAGCTCGCGGCGGCCCTCGTCGGTGACCCGCTTCGCCTCGGCCTTCGCCTCGGCGAGCAGCCGCTCGGCCTCCGCCTTCGCCAGCTCGACCTGCTCGTCCGCGGCCTCGTCGGCCTCCCGCAGCCGCTTCTCCGCCTCGGCGGCGGCCCGGTCCAGCCGCTCCTCGGCCTCCGTCTCCGAGGACCGCAGCTTGGTCTCGGCCTTCTCGATGAGCGACTCGGCCCGGTCGGTGGAGGTCGCGAGCTTGGTCTCCGCCTCCTTCAGCAGGCCCTCGGCCTTGCGGACGGCGGACAGCCGGACCTTGCTGGCCTCCGCGGAGGCCTCCGAGGTCAGCTCGGCCGCGCGGTCCTCGGCCGCGGCGACCAGGGCCGCCGCGCGGTCCTCGGCCTCGGCGACGGTGGACACCGCCTGATCCTCGGCCTCGGTCAGCTGCTCCTGGGCGGCCGTCACCAGCGCGTCCACCCGCTCGCCGGCCGACTTCATGGCCGCCGCGTTCTCCTTGCGGGCGCGCTCGTGCAGGGCCTCGACCTCGGCGTCGGTGCGCTCGCGCAGCTCCTCGGCGCGCTCGCGGATCGCCGTCGCGTCCCGGCGGGCCTCGGCGAGCAGGGCGTCCGCGTCGGAACGGCCCTTCTCGACCTCGGCCTGACCGGCCGCCTCGCCCGCGGCGACCAGCCGGTCGGCCTCCTTGCGGGCGGCGGCCACCATCGCGTCCGCCTGCTCCTCGGCGGCGGCGGTGGTCGCCAGCGCCGTGGTCTGGGCGTCCTCGCCGAGTGCCTCGGCGTCCGCGAAGGCCTTCTCCAGGACGGACTTGGCGTGGTCGCGGGTGGCCTTGTCGAACTGCTCGGCGGCCTCCCGGGTCTGCGCGTCGTAGGCGTCGGCGCGGGAGTGCGCGGCGGAGTCGTACTCGTCGGCCAGGGTGCGGGTGGCGAGGGCGTACTCGTCGGCCTCGGCGCGCAGGCCGGCGGACAGCTCCTCGGCGTCGGCGATGCCGCGGGCGCCCTGGGCCTCGGCCTCGGCCACCGTACGGGCGGCCTGTGCCTCGGCCTCGGCGCGCAGCTGCTCGGCGGCCTCCTGGGCGGCGTGCAGCTCGGCCTCGGCGTCCGCGCGCAGCTGCCCGTCGTAGGCCAGGGCCTCGGCGCGCTGCCGGCCGAGCTCGTTCTCGACGGCCTCCTGCTCGGCGGCCAGCTCCAGCTCGGTCTGCTCGCGCAGCGCGGTGGTCTCGGCCTCGGTACGGGCCCGCAGGTCGGCGGTCTCGCGGTCGACGAGCTCGCGCTGCTCGGCGGCCTCGCGCTCGACCAGGGCGCGCAGCTCGGCGGCGTACGCGTCGGCGGCCTCGCGCTGCTCGGTGGTCTCCTGCTCGGCCAGCTCGCGCTGCTCGGTGGTCTCGTGCTCGGCGAGGGTGCGCAGCTCGGTGGCGTCCTGCTCGGCGGTCTCGCGGACCTCGGCGGCCGCCTCCTCGGCGGCGGCCTTGAGCGCGGCGATCTGCTCGGCGGCGGCCTCGTGCATGCCGGCCACCGACTGGCGGACCTCGGCGGCCTCCTCCTCGGCGACGGCCACCAGCTCGGCGCCCTCGGCCTTGGCGGCGGCGATCAGCTCGGCGCGGTCGGCCTTGGCCTGCTCCAGCTCGGCGGTCGCCTCGGCCCGGATGCCGTCGGCGGTGGCGCGGGCCTCGGACAGCTCGCGGCCGGCCTCGGCCCGGACGGTCGAGGCCTGCTCGTTGGCCAGGGCCAGTTCGGCGGTGGCCTTCTCGCGGGTGGCCTTGGCGTCCTTGACGGCTTCGGCGCGGCGCTGCTCGGCGGTGGCCCCGGCGCGCTCCAGCACCTCGTCGGCGGCGGTGTGCTGCTCGGTCGCGTAGGTGTCGGCCTGCTCGCGGGTCTCGGCGGCGTACGCGTCGGCGGCGGTGTGCTGCTCGGTGGCGTAGGCGTCGCCGGCGGCGCGGACCTCGGTGGCGTGCTGGTTGGCCGCCTCGCGGACCTCGGCGGTCTCGGTGGCGGTGCGCTTGGTGAGGTCGGTGGCGTGCTGTTCGGCCTCGGTGCGGACGCGGTCGGCGTGGGCCTCGGCGGCTTCGCGCTGCTGGGTGGTCTCGCGCTGGGCGAGGGCCCGCAGCTCCCCGGCGGCCTGCTCGGCCTCCGCCCGGGTCTGCGCCGCGTAGGCGTCGGCGGTGGCGTGCTGCTCGGTCGCGTAGGTGTCGGCCTGCTCGCGGGTTTCGGCGGTGTACGTGTCGGCGGCGGTGTGCTGCTCGGCGGCGTAGGTGTCGGCCTGCTCGCGGGTTTCGGCGGTGTACGTGTCGGCGGCGGTGCGCTGTTCGCCGGCGTAGGTGTCGGCGGCCTCGCGGACCTCGGTGGCGTAGGCGTCGCCGGCGGCGCGGACCTCGGTGGCGTGCTGGTCGGCCGCCTCGCGGACCTCGGCGGTCTCGGTGGCGGTGCGTTCGGTGAGGTCGGTGGCGTGCTGTTCGGCCTCGGTGCGGACGCGGTCGGCGTGGGCCTCGGCGGCTTCGCGCTGCTGGGTGGTCTCGCGCTGGGCGAGGGCCCGCAGCTCCCCGGCGGCCTGCTCGGCCTCCTCACGGGTGGTCTCGGCGGCGTCCAGGTGCTCGGAGGTCTCCTCGCGCTCCCGCCGCAGCCCGTCGGCTGCCTCCTCGCGCTCGCGCAGGCTCTCCTCGCGCAGCGCGTTCGCGGCCGCCTCGGCCTCGGCCCGGGCGCGGGCGGCCTCGGTGTCGGCCTCGGTGCGCACCCGCTCGGCGTCGGCCACCGCGGCGTCCCGGACGGCGTTGGCCTCGGCCTGCGCCTCGGTGGTCAGGGCGTCCGCCGCGGCGGTCGCCTCGGCGCGCACCCGCTGGTCGAACTCGGTTGCGTCGCGCCGGAGTTCGGCGGTCTCGCGCTCGGCGGCGGCGCGGTTCTCGGCGGCCGCGGCCTTGGCGGCGGCGAGCGCGTCCTGGCCCTGCTGCTCGGCGGCCCCGGTGATCTTCTCGGCCTCGGCGCGGGCCCGGGTGAGGGTCTGCTCGGCCCGTCCCTGGGTCTCGGCGGCCTGCTCCTGGGCCTGCTCGCGCAGCCGCTCGATCTCCCCGGCGGCGCCCGCGCGCAGCTCGTCCGCGTCGGCCTTGGCCTTGGTGAGGAGCTCCTCGGCGTTCTTCGCCGACTCCTCGATCTGGACGACGGCCTGCCGGCGGGCCTCGCCGCGCACCCGGTCGGCCTCGGCGGCGGCCTGGGCGCGCAGCTCCTCGGCCTCGGCCCGCAGTCGGGCCGCCTCGTCCTGCATCTGCTCGATCCGCTCGCGGATCGCGGCGGCGTCGTCCAGGGCGGCGTTCTGGGCCTGCTCGACGGCGGCCTGGGCCTGCTCGCGCAGCCGCTGCGCCTCGGCGGCGGCCTCGGCGCGGATCCGCTCGGCCTCGGCGGCGGCCTCGCCGCGCGCCGTCTCGGCGTCCTGGTTGGCCCGGCCGAGGATCTCCTCGGCGGTCTTGGCGGCCTTGGCGAGGTGGACGGTGGCGTCCTTGGCGCCGGCTGCCCGGCCCTCCTCCTCGGCCTCGCCGCGCAGTCGCCGGGCGTCGGCCTCGGCCTGCGCGCGCAGCTCGGCGACGTCCCGCTCGGCCAGGGCGCGCAGCTCGGCGATCGCCGCCTCGGCCTCGGTCTTCAGCTGGGTGGCCACCGACTCGGCGGTGGCCCGGAGCCGTTCGCCCTCCTCGGCCGCGGCGGCCTTGGCGGCGTCGGCCTCGGCCTGCTTGGTGGTGGCTTCGGTGCGGACGGCCTCGGCCTCGGCGCGGATCGCCGAGGCCTCCTGGGTGGCCTGGGCGACCATCCGGGCCACCTCGGCCCGGGCGGTCTGCGAGCGCTGCTCGTTGGCGGCCTCGCCGTCGGCGACCCTGCGCTCGGCGGCGGCCTCGGCGTCGGCCTGGAGCCGCTCGGCGGCCTGCTCGGCCTGGGCGCGCAGTTCGGTGGCCTCGTGGCGGGTGCGCTCCGCCTCGGCGATCGCCGAGGCGCGCAGCCGGTCTATCTCGGCCTTGGCCGCGGCGAGCTGCTGCTCGGCCCGCTCCTGTTCGGCGGTGGCCTGCGCCTTGAGCCGGCCGATCTCGGCCTGGGCGGCGGCCAGCTGGCCCTCGGCGGCGGCGTGCGCGGCGGCCAGCTGCTGCTGGGCCTCGCCCCGGGCGGCGTCCACGTCGGCGGCGGCCTGGGCGCCGGCCTGCTGGGCCTGCTCGGAGGCGGCGCGCAGCAGGCGCTCGGCGTCGTTCTGGGCCCGCTGCAGGGCGGCCTCGGCGGCGGCGTGGGCCTCACCGCGGGCGGCGTCCACGTCGGCGGCGGTCTGGGCGCGGGCCTGGTCGGAGAGGGCGACGGCCTCCGCGCGGGCGGCGGCGACCATCCGCTCGGCCTCGGTGCGGGCGTCCTGGAGCAGCCGCTGCGCCTCCTGCTCGGAGCCGGCCCTGGTCTGCTCGGCCCAGCCGTTGACGTGCTGCTCGGCGGAGCGGCGCAGCTCGGTGAGCTCGTCCTCCAGCTGGCGGCGGCGGGCGGCGAGGTCGGCCTCCAGCCGGGCGGTGCGCTCGGCGGCCTCGGCCATGATCCGCTGGGTGGCGGCCTGGGAGTCGCGCAGCTGGCGCTCGGCGTCGGCGCGCAGCTGCTGGGCCTGCATCTCGGCGGTGCGGAGCATCTGCTCGGCCTGGCCGGAGACGGCGTCGAAGGCGCGCGGCTGGGCGAGCATGCGGCGGGACTCGTGCAGCTTCGCCCGCAGCACCTCAACCTGGTAGGCGAGGTCTTCGGCATGCTCGACTGCCTTGTCCCGCTCCTTCCGAGTCCGACCCATCTCGGCCTCGAACTGGGAGAGGTGATCGTCAGCCTCGTAGCGGTCGTTGCCCCGCACTCCGCGGTCCCATCCATCTCCTGGTCGCGTCCTCGACCCGGCCGGTGCCGGGCTCCCGTATCCCGGGTGCCGGTCCGACTGGCTCCTTGCATCCGCGGCCGGTGGACGGTCCCCCGTCATGCCGGGGCCGCCCGCCGCGGTCGTCGGAGTCCGGGGCGTGGGATCGCGGGGTTCCGCGTTCCTCCGTCCGGGTGGACTCCTGGGCGAACTCTTGCCTTGTGGAGAATGGTGACAGATCCGTCTTGCGACTGTTCAGCCGTGCCCGCGTAATGGACTCCCCTTGCGACGGGCCTCCCACCGGCGGGCGGACTGGCCTGTCTTCGGCCGTGCCCGTCGCCTCCGTCCCCCGGAGCCTTCGCGCACCTGGGCATTGTAGTGGGAGCGCACTGCGGGGGAATGGCCGCAGGGGTGTTTTCCGGCTCTTCCGCCAGGTTACTGACGGGTCATGACCGATGAGACGTCGGCTGCCCCCGGGGCGCCGGGCGCCCCGGGGCGGCCCGGGAGGGGATCAGTGCTCGTCGTGGCCCTGCTGCGCGGAGGTCACCAGCTCGGTCAGCACGCCGCCGCAGTCCTTGGGGTGCAGGAAGGTGATCCGCGAACCCATCGAGCCGATCCGCGGCTGGTCGTAGAGGACCCGGATGCCCTTGTCCCGGATGGCCTCGGAGTCGCCGTCCACGTCGGCGGTGCCGAAGGCGATGTGGTGCACGCCCTCGCCGTTCTTCTCCAGCCACTTGGCCACGGTGGAGTCGGGCCGGGTGGGCTCCAGCAGCTGGAGGTAGGAGGCGCCGCCGTCGTCGGTGCCGTTGATCCGGAGCATCGCCTCGCGGACGCCCTGCTCCTCGTTGACCTCGGAGTGGAAGACCTCGAAGCCGTAGGTGGCGCGGTAGAACTCGACCGTCTTGTCGAGGTCTCGGCAGGCGATGCCGATGTGGTCGATGCGGGTCAGCACGACGGCCTCCGGTGGTGGGAGAAGGTGGTGGCGGGAAGGTGCACCAAGTGCAGCGCATGGCCCGCGACGGGCGCCAGTGCCGGGCGTGCGAGCCTGCTCACACGGGCGGTGGTTCACCCGGGGCGGGTCGGCACGGTGTTGACTGGATGGTGCCAGTGCGCTCGATCACACCGTCGCTCCGGTGACGGGCGGGTAACAGGTCAGTACATTGAGCGCATCCTCACCTGGCCACGACGTGCGAAGGGGCCCGTCCCATGACCAACACCACCTCTGTGATCGTTGCCGGTGCGCGGACCCCGATGGGCCGCCTGCTGGGTTCCCTCAAGGGCTTCTCCGGTGCCGACCTCGGCGGCGTCGCGATCAAGGCGGCCCTGGAGCGGGCCGGGATCACCGGCGAGCAGGTCCAGTACGTGATCATGGGGCAGGTGCTCCAGGCCGGCGCCGGCCAGATCCCGGCCCGCCAGGCCGCCGTCAAGGCCGGCATCCCGATGAACGTCCCGGCGCTGACCATCAACAAGGTCTGCCTCTCCGGCCTCGACGCCATCGCGCTGGCCGACCAGCTGATCCGGGCCGGCGAGTTCGACATCGTGGTGGCCGGCGGCCAGGAGTCGATGACCAACGCCCCGCACCTGCTGCCGAAGTCCCGCGAGGGCTTCAAGTACGGCGCGATCGCGATGCTCGACGCGATGGCCCACGACGGCCTCACCGACGCCTACGAGAACATCCCGATGGGCGAGTCCACCGAGAAGCACAACACCCGCCTGGGCATCCCGCGCGAGGCGCAGGACGAGATCGCCGCCGCCTCCCACCAGCGGGCCGCCAAGGCGCAGGCCGACGGGGTCTTCGACGCCGAGATCGTCCCGGTCGCCATCCCGCAGCGCAAGGGCGAGCCGGTCCTGTTCAGCCAGGACGAGGGCATCCGCGCGGACACCACCGTCGAGGGCCTGGCCAAGCTGCGCCCGGCCTTCGCCAAGGACGGCACGATCACCGCCGGCACCTCCTCGCAGATCTCCGACGGCGCCGCCGCCGTGGTCGTGATGAGCAAGGCCAAGGCCGAGGAGCTGGGCCTGAGCTGGATCGCCGAGATCGGTGCCCACGGCAACGTGGCCGGCCCGGACAACTCGCTCCAGTCGCAGCCGTCCAACGCGATCAAGCACGCGCTGGCCAAGGAGGGCCTGGAGGTCGCCGACCTCGACCTGATCGAGATCAACGAGGCGTTCGCGGCCGTCGCCCACCAGTCGATGAAGGACCTGGGCGTCTCCTCCGACATCGTCAACGTCAACGGCGGCGCCATCGCGCTCGGCCACCCGATCGGGATGTCCGGCGCCCGTGTGGTGCTGACCCTGGCGCTGGAGCTGCAGCGCCGCGGCGGCGGGGTCGGCGCGGCCGCGCTGTGCGGTGGCGGCGGCCAGGGCGACGCGCTGATCGTTCGCGTCCCGAAGGCCTGACCGGCGGGATCCGATCCCCAGGGCTGCGGACCGCGTCACTGCGGTCCGTAGCCCCTTTCGGCATTCGACGGCATTGCGCTAGGAGCTCCTGATGATCGATGTCGCCACGCTGGTCGAGCAGGCCCGGGAGGGCCGGCCGCGGGCGGTCGCCCGGCTGATCACGCTGGTCGAGAACGCCGCGCCGCAGCTGCGGGAGGCGATGGCCGCGCTCGCGCCGTACACCGGGCGGGCGTACACGGTGGGCCTGACCGGCTCGCCCGGGGTCGGCAAGTCCACCTCCACCTCGGCGCTGGTCTCCGCCTACCGGCGGCTCGGCAAGCGGGTCGGGGTGCTGGCCGTCGACCCGTCCTCGCCGTTCTCCGGTGGCGCGCTGCTGGGCGACCGGGTCCGGATGCAGGACCACGCCACCGACCCCGAGGTGTTCATCCGCTCGATGGCCACCCGCGGCCACCTCGGCGGGCTCTCCTGGGCGGCGCCGCAGGCCCTGCGGGTGCTGGACGCGGCCGGCTGCGACGTGATCCTGGTCGAGACGGTCGGGGTGGGTCAGTCCGAGGTCGAGGTCGCCGCCCAGGCCGACACCACCGTGGTGCTGCTGGCCCCCGGGATGGGCGACGGCATCCAGGCCGCCAAGGCCGGGATCCTGGAGATCGGCGACGTCTTCGTGGTCAACAAGGCCGACCGGGACGGCGCCGACGCCACCGCGCGGGAGCTCAACCACATGCTGGGCCTCGGCGAGGCCCGGGAGCCGGGGGACTGGCGGCCGCCGATCGTCAAGACCGTCGCGGCCCGCGGCGAGGGCGTGGACGAGGTGGTCGAGGCGCTGGAGAAGCACCGCGCCTGGCTGGAGGAGCACGGCGAACTGGCCGCGCGCCGCCGCCGCCGGGCCGCCGAGGAGATCGAGGCGATCGCGCTGGCCGAGCTGCGCGCCCGGATCGGCGACCTGCGCGGTGACCGCCACCTGGCCGCCCTGGCCGACCGCGTGGCCGAGGGTGCCCTGGACCCGTACGGCGCGGCCGACGAGCTGGTCGCGGGCCTCACCGCGAACTGAGCGCGCGAACGGCGGGCCCGGTGACGCGTTCCGCCCCGCCGCGATCCGTCGCGGCGGGGCGGTCGTCGTCCGCGCGGGTGCTACGGCTTGCCGCGCAGGCCGCGGAGGTGTTCGGCGATGGGGGCGAGGGCCTGGTACATGTCGTCGAGCTGCTCCTGGCTGAAGCGGTCGATGAAGTGGGCCCGGACGCTGCGCACGTGGTCCGGGGCGACCCGCTGCATGGTCTCCCAGCCCTGCTCGGTGAGGTGGGCGTAGAGGCCGCGGCGGTCGCCCGGGCAGTCCTGGCGCAGGACCAGGTCGGCGTTCTCCATCCGGGTGATCTGGTGGGAGAGGCGGCTCTTCGACTGGAGGGTGGCGGTCGCGAGGTCGGTCATCCGCATCCGGTGCTCCGGGGCCTCGGAGAGCACGACCAGGATCTCGTAGTCGTTGATCGCGAGGTTGTGCGGCTGGAGTTCGCGGCTGAGCTGGTACTCCAGGAGCTTGGCGACCTCCAGATGGGCGCGCCACATCCGCTGCTCCCTGGCGGTCAGCCAGGGAGTCTCCTCCTCGGGCTGCGACGGAGGGGTGTCCGCAGTGTCGATCGTGTGCGATTCCATGCCCACCAGCATAGCCGATTTAGTTCAATCTTGTACAAGTTTACAGGCCGAAACGTCGGCCGAGGTCGCCCAGGTTACCGAGGCCCGGCAGGTTCGGATTCCCGCCGCCGTGCGCGGCCGGCTGGGTCGGCACGCCGCCGACCGGCACTCCCGCCTCGGCCCCGACCTGCCCGACCGACCGCTCCGCCATCAGCTTCTCGCTCGACTGCAGCAGCACCTGCCCGGCGCCGATGAACTCGAACTGGTGCTCCTCGCCGGAGGCGCCGCCGATGCCGGTCAGCCGGCGCAGGCCGCCGATCAGTCCGTGCATGTAGTCGTGGTCGTAGTGGTGGCACGGCGCCGGGCAGTCCGCCCAGCCGACCAGCGCCTGCGGGTCCACCCGGATCGGCGGCTCGACGAAGTGCACCGGGCCGTTGGAGGCGGCGACGAAGCGGCCGGTGCCGATCAGTGTCAGGAAGCCCGGGATGATCGACTGCTTGAGCCGCAGCGTCGGGTCGAAGGCCAGCAGGTTGCCGGAGCGGACGGTCAGGTTGCCGTCGTCCAGGTCGTAGGAGTTGAGGTCGAACGCCCGGTCGGCCAGCACCAGCTTGCCGCGGCCCTCGGCGACCACCCAGTCCGCCGCGTGCATCGGCGAGTTGAAGTGCTGCCCGAGCAGCCGGTCGACCGCCCCGGCGCCGACGCCCTTGAAGGTGATGTCGCCGTAGTAGGCGACCATCTTGCCCTTCTGCAGGAAGTACGAGCCGTTCAGCTCGACCGAGAAGGCGTACGGGTTGACGTTGTCGCCGGCCGGCAGGCTGTGGGCGTCCCACACCACCGGCCCGGTGCCGCCGTGGCCGGTCGGCAGCGGGGCCACCGGGCCGCCGAACTGCTCCTGGGCGTACGGCTGTTGCTGCGCATACGGCTGCTGATGGGGCGGCGGGGGCTGGTGGGTGGGCGGCGGGGGCGGGTAGCCCCCGGGCGGGGGCGGCGGGTAGCCCTGCCCCGGCTGCGGGCCGTAGCTCGGCGGGGGCGGCGGGACGGCGAAGCCGGGCTGGGTCGGCTGGTCGTGCGGCGAGCCGTACGGGGGCTGCGGCGGGTAGGACATCAGAGCTTCTCCTCGCTCGCCTGGACGTACACCGCGCCCTGCCCGGACAGTTCCAGCTGGAACGCCTCGCCCGAGCCGCGGCCGATCATGTCGCGCCAACCCAGCGCCGTGGACAGCTTGTTGCGCACGTCGCCGCGGTGCGCCACGTACGCCTGCGGGTCGACGTGCACCGACTGGCCGGGGCCGATCGGCAGCTCGAAGACGCCGCCGTGGGCCATCACCGCGACCGAGCCCTGGCCCTCCAGCTTGGTGGTGAACAGGCCCTGCCCGGTGACCTGGCCGCGGACCATGCCCATCACCCCGCCCTGCGAGCCCATGAACATGGTGGACTGCCGCAGCGTGCCCTCGAAGGCGAGCAGCCGGTCCGCCTCGACGTACAGGGTGTCGCCGAAGAGGTCGATCACGTGGACGTGGTGGCCGCCGTGGCCGAACATCACCCGGCCCTGACCCTCGACGGTCATCAGCGGGGTGTCCTCGTTGGCCACCCGGCGGCCGATCATCGACATCACCCCGCCCTGCCCGCCGGTGATGTTCGGGGTGAAGCGGACGTCGCCGCTGTACGCGAGCATCGCGCCGCGCTGGCTGAACAGCCGCTGGCCGGGCACCACCTGGGCCTCGACCATCTTGCCGTTGATCTTCGTGAAGCCCATCAGACGTCGCCCCCGATGGTGATCTTCTCGGACGGCTGGACGTACACCAGGCCCTCGCCGGTGAACTCGATCTGGACGGCCTCGCCGCCGCCCTCGCCGATGAACGTGGTCCAGCCCGCGCCCGACTTCAGGCTGCGCTGGAGGGTGCCGGTGTGCGCCACGTACGCGCCCGGGTCCACCCGCAGCGGCATGCTCTTGTCGACCCGCAGGATGACGGCCGGGCCGTTGGAGGTGACGGCCGCCCAGCCGTGGCCCTCCACCTTGGTGGTGAACAGGCCGTTGCCGGAGGACATGCCGTTCAGCCCGGTGAAGCTGGTGCCGGTGTGCAGGGCGGCCTCGGTGCAGAGCAGGTTGTCCGACTCGACGTACAGCGTCTCGCCGTTCAGCCGGACCAGATTGATCTCGCTGGCCTTGTCGGCGAAGTAGCAGGTGCCCTGCCCCTTCACCTCCATGACCGTCATCTTCTCGCCGGTCAATCGGCGGGTGACCATGCCGCGCAGGCCGTCCCCGCCGCCGGTCAGCTTCTTGAAGGCCATCTGCCCGGTGTAGGCGACCATCGAACCGTGTCGCGCCTTGACGGCGTCCCCGCCCAACTCGACGGCGAGCACGCGTGATCCCTGGAGTCTGAACTGTGCCACGGCCGCAATCTAGCCGCTGCGGCCGTGGCTGGGGGAGAGCGCGTGGGCCAACTGGTACCAGCCTGCGACAAACGCGCCGGTCGGACCGGCGCGCGCGCCCCCAGTCAGGCCCGGGCGTGCGCCCCGTGCCCGGGGCGCGCAGCGGTGCCGGCCGCCTGCTCGACCTCCAGCAGCGAGGCCGAGTGGCGCTCCGCCTCGAAGGCGACCACACCGCCGCGCAGCCCGAACAGCCGCTTGGAGAGCATGATCCAGAGCACCGCCGCGATGTTCAGCACCAGGGTGCAGATCTTCAGCGCGCTGACGTGGTGGCTCAGCTCGTAGCCCTCCAGCGGGAGGAAGGCCGCGGTGGCGACCACCGTCAGGTACTCGGCCCAGCGCTTGTTCAGCCAGAGGCCGACCGCCTCGACGATCTCGACCACCGCGTAGGCAATGAGTGCGCCCGCGACGATCAGCAGGGTGCTCTTCTTGAAGTCGAAGGTCTTGCGGATCGTCTCCACGATCGGGGCGTGTTCGAGGTCCCAGTGGAAGTGGTCGGTGACCGGCCGGAAGACCGTCAGGTTCTCGTCGAACACCCGGTGCACCGCGTCCTGGCTGTTGGAGAACTTCCACACGGCCCAGGCGATCACGATGATCAGCAGTCCGCGCAGCACCCGCTCGACAGCCAGGAAGCGCAGGATGAACAGGTCTCGCAGAGCCTTGCCGCGCGGCACCAGCGGCGCGTCCTCGGCCGGGCCGGAGCCGTGCGGGGCGCCCAGCGCGAAGTCGCCGCAGCGCAGGCAGCGCCAGGCGTCGCCGAGGGCGGTCGAGGCGTGCAGCCGCGAGGCGAGTTCGGGCTCCGTCGGCGCGTAGGTGATGTGCCCGCGCTTGGCGCAGGTCCTGCGGTCCCAGTCGCGCTTGAACATGTGGTGGCACCCCCGTGTGCGTTGCGTCGCGCGTCCGGATCGGTGGGCGCGCGGGCAGCAGGATAGGGGTTTGCGGGGACGGGCGGTCGCGCCCGGTGGCGTTCCGGCACAGAGCTGTGACAGGGCGGCCGGAGCGCTGTGAGATCGGGCACGGTGGCCACCCCCGGCCGGGGGGCCGCACGTCCGCTCGGCGATAATGGCCCGAATGCTTGTGAGTCGCTTCACAAGCGTGCCCGCGCCGCCCACCCCCCTGTATCGAGGTATCCATCGTGAACAGCAGCGCCGTCCACCGCCTGCGCCTGGTCTCCGGCCCCGAAGGGGTCTCCTTCATCCTGCTGCTGATCTGCTCGGTGCTGAAGCGGACCACCTCGTTCGACGCCGTCCCGGTGATGGGCATGGTCCACGGCGTCCTGTTCATCCTGTACGTGGTCTTCTGGATCCAGGCCTGGCAGACGCAGAAGTGGGACGCCAAGCGCGGCGTCCTGCTGTTCGTGCTCGCGGTGCTGCCCACCGGCGGTTTCTTCGCCGAGCGGATGCTGGCCAAGGAGGAGCGGGGCGAGCCGAAGCCCGCCACCGTCTGATCCCGCCACCGTCTGATCCCGCCACTGCCTGACCCCGGCAGCATCGTGGACGGTCGACAGGCTGCCACGGCCTCCTCTCCCAAAGGGCCGCGGCAGCCTGTCGCCGTTTCTTACCGGGGATGGCTAGTTGACGCTCACCGCGCTCCAGGCCGCCGCGACCGTGTTGTACTCGGTGCTGGTCGCGCCGTACAGGTCGGAGGCCGCCTTCAGGGTCGCGGTGCGGGCCGCCTTGTAGTTGGTGGTGGAGGTCATGTAGACGGTCAGCGCGCGGTACCAGATCGCGGCCGCCTTGGTGCGGCCGATGCCGGTCACCGTCGAGCCGTTGGAGGTCGGGCTGTTGTAGCTGACCCCGTTGATGACCTTCGCGCCGCTGCCCTCGGACAGCAGGTAGAAGAAGTGGTTGGCGACGCCGGACGAGTAGTGGACGTCCTTGTTGCC
This sequence comes from Kitasatospora sp. NPDC048298, assembly GCF_043201465.1. Taxonomy (NCBI): domain Bacteria; kingdom Bacillati; phylum Actinomycetota; class Actinomycetes; order Kitasatosporales; family Streptomycetaceae; genus Kitasatospora; species Kitasatospora sp. NPDC048298. The sequence goes on along the minus strand of NZ_JBICYZ010000002.1, from coordinate 102,625 downwards.
GACGGTGGAGGACCAGTAGTCGGCCGAGGCGCCGTCCTTGGACGGCTTGTCCATGTACCGCAGCGGGGTGCCGTTGCCGTTGATGTTGAGCTTCTCGCCGATCAGGTAGTCACCCGGGTCGACGGACAGGTTGGCGGACCACTCGACCATGGTGCCGAAGATGTCCGAGGTGGCCTCGTTGAGACCGCCGGACTCGCCGGAGTAGATCAGGCCGGCGGTGGCGGAGGTGACGCCGTGGCTCATCTCGTGGCCGGAGACGTCGATCGCGGTCAGCGGGTGGGTGTTGCCGGAGCCGTCGCCGTACGTCATGCAGAAGCAGGAGTCGTCCCAGAACGCGTTGACGTAGTTGGTGCTGTAGTGGACCCGGCTCGCGGCGCCGACGCCGTTGTTCTTGATGCCGTTGCGGCCGAAGGTGTTCTTGTAGTAGTCCCAGGTGGCCGCCGCGCCGAACTGGGCGTCCACGCCGGCGGACTCGCGGTTGGACGGCAGGCCGTTGCCGAAGCTGTTGGTGGTGTTGGCGAAGAGCGTTCCGCTGCCCGAGGTGCCGCCCTTGAGGTCGGTGGTGGATTGGTTGCCCCGGGAGGCGTCCTTGAGCTGGTAGCTCGTGCCGCTCTGGGTGGTGGTCAGCGTGACGGTGCCGACGTTGACGCCCTTGCCGGTGCCGGTGGCGGTCTGCACCTTCTCGTCGGTGGCGAGCACCCGGCCGGTGGCGGCGTCGGTGATCACCTCCTGGCGGCTCGGGGTGCCGTCCGCGCGCTGGCCCTGGACCACCGTGCGGTGGGCCAGCCGCGGGCTGCCGTCGGCGGCCCAGACGACCAGCTCGGGCGCGCCGGCGCCGTCGACCCGGCTGAGCGCCGCCCCGTCCGCGTCGGCGGCGATGCCGACGGTCGCCCGCACCGCGGCGGTGGCCGCCTCGGCGGCCTGGGGTGCGGCGAGGCCCGGGGTCAGGCTGGGCACCGACAGCTGCCCGGCGAAGGCCCGGTCGACGGACTTCACCGAGCCGTCGGCCTTCTGGTGGACGACCAGGTCGCCGCCGATCACCGGCAGGCCCGCGAAGGTCCGGTCGTACCGCAGGTGCCGGGTGCCGTCCTTGTCGACCACCACGTCCTTGGGCACCAGCTGCTCCTGGCCGCCGAGGGCGAGGGCCCGGGCGACCGGGGTGCTCTGCCCGGAGGCCAGCGCGAGCAGCGCGGACTGCTGCTGCGCCGGCGAGGGGGCGGCGGCCTGGGCGGGGGCGGCGGCGATCTGGATGACGCCGGCCAGCAGGGCGGTGGCGGAGAGTACGGCTCCGACAGTCAGCTTTCGCTTCACGTGCGGGGTTCCTTCCACGAGACCCGCGGGTGCGTGCGGGTGCGCCGCGTACCGGGGCGCCGGGGTTGGCACCTTGGGGGCGGTAGGGCGCGGACGTGCCGGTCCCGCGCGGTTCCTGACGCTCCGCCGGAAGTGGGTGGGGCGGCGACGCGTCGGACGGGACTTGGTCAGAAGCATGACAATTGTTGGCAGGGATGGACAGGCGTCTCCGGGGATTGGCCAGGAACCGCCAGTCCCGGTACGGATGGTTCGGTTGCCGCCCGCTGCCCGGTTCGGGCGGTTCGTCCCCCTGGCGGGACTCCGCCAGCCGGACGGCCTTGACAGCGGTCCGCCCCCGCCCGTTCGCCCCGCCCGCCGGCCCCTGCCCGTCCGCCTCAGCCGTCCGGAACGGCCGTCCGGAACGGGCGGGCGCCCGGGCCCTCCGGCAGGAGGACCCAGGCGCCCGGTGCGCCTGCGCGGTGCGTCAGTTGACGTTGACGCCGCTCCAGGTCGCGGCGACGGCGTTGTACTCGGCGCTGGTCGCGCCGTACAGGTCGGCGGCGGCCTTCAGGGTGCCGGTGCGGGCGCCCGCGTAGTTGGTGGTGGAGGTGAAGTAGGTGGTCAGCGCGCGGTACCAGATGGCCGCGGCCTTGTCCCGGCCGATGCCGGCGAGGGTCGAGCCGTTGGAGGTCGGGCTGTTGTAGCTGACGCCGTTGACGGTCTTGGCGCCGCTGCCCTCGGCGAGCAGGTAGAAGAAGTGGTTGGCGACGCCCGAGGAGTAGTGGACGTCCTTGTTGCCGACGGTGGAGGACCAGTAGTCGGCCGAGGCGCCGTCCTTGGAGGGCTTGTCCATGTAGCGCAGCGGGGTGCCGTTGCCGTTGATGTTGATCTGCTCGCCGATGAGGTAGTCCGGCTTGTCGGCGGGCAGGTTGGCGTACCACTCGACCATGGTGCCGAAGATGTCCGAGGTGGCCTCGTTGAGGCCGCCGGACTCACCGGAGTAGTTGAGGTTGGCGGTGGCCGAGGTGACGCCGTGGCTCATCTCGTGGCCGGCCACGTCCAGCGCGGTCAGCGGGTGGGTGTTGCTCGCGCCGTCGCCGTACGTCATGCAGAAGCAGGAGTCGTCCCAGAACGCGTTCACGTAGTTGGAGCCGTAGTGGACCCGGCTCGCGGCGCCGACGCCGTTGTTCTTGATGCCGTTGCGGCCGTAGGTGTTCTTGTAGAAGTCCCAGGTCGCCGCTGCGCCGAACTGGGCGTCCACCGCGGCGGACTCCGCGTTGGAGGCCAGGCCGTTGCCGAAGCTGTTGGTGGTGTTGGCGACCAGCGTGCCGGAGCCGGAGGTCTTGCCCTTCAGGGTGTAGGTCGCCTGCCCGCCGCGGGTGGCGTCCTTCAGCTGGTAGGAGCTGCCGCTCTGGGTGGTGGTCAGCGGGACGGTGCCGACGAAGACGCCCTTGCCGGTGCCGGCGGCGGTCCGCACCTGCTCGTGGCTGGAGAGCACCTCGCCGCTCGCCGCGTCGGTGACCAGCGGCTGGCGGCTCGGGGTGCCGTCGGCGCGCTCGCCCTCGACGGTGGTGCGGTACGCCAGGCGCGGGTTGCCGTCGGTGGCCCACACGACCAGCTCGGCCTTGCCGGTCTGGTGGACGGCGGTCAGCGGGGACTCGTCCTCGTCGGCGGCGATGCCCACGGTGGACTGCACGGCGCCGGTCGCCTGGGCGGCGGCCTGGTCGGCCGGGATCTGCGGGGCGAGGCTCGGCAGGGCGATGGTCGCGCCGGTGGCCTTGTCCACGGAGGTGGTCGTGCCGTCTGCCTTCTGGTGCACGACCAGGTCGCCGCCCAGGACGGGGAGGCCGGCGAAGGTGCGCTCGTAGCGGAGGTGGCGGGTGCCGTCGGCGTCCACCTGCGCGTCCTTGACCACCAGTTGCTCCTGGCCGCCCAGGGCCAGGGCGTGCGCGACCTTGCCGACCTGCCCGTTGGCGAGGGCCAGCAGGTCGGCGCGCTGCGCGGCGGAGGAGTGCGGGGCGGGGTCCGCGACGGCCACGGTGCTCACCTGGACGACACCGGTGAGCAGGGCGGTGGCGGAGAGTACGGCGACTGCGGCGAGCTTTCGCTTCACGAACGAGTCCTTCCGGGAAACCGCGAGCGGACGCGGTCGCGCCGCGCTCCGGGGAGCCGGGATCGGCACCTGCGGGGCGGAACGGGCGCTGACGTGCGGGTCCCGTGCGGTCGGAGCGGCTGCGCCACCGGTGGGTGGGGGTGGTGGCTACCGAACGGGGTTGGCCGAAAGCATGACAATCAAGCAATTCAAATGACAGGTCTTGCTCATGAATTGGCCAAGTCCCGCCAGGGCGAAGGATTGTGAACGGACGGACAAAGGGGGCGGATCGCCCGTTCCCGCAATGGGTTACCGTCCGAACCGACGCCTGCTGGCGGGGGCGGCGGAGTGATCAGAGGCCAACCCCGGTGCGCCGGGGGACGGTTGCCGCGCGTTCACGCCGGCGCAATGTCCTGGTATGGACCTGGCCGTCCCATTGGCGGGTTCCCGCCACGTGCCGCGCTTGTCCACCATCAGGGACGCCTGGTAACGCGCGCCCCTTCCGCCGGTACGGTAAGGAGGTGGCCAAGCCCCTCGCTCTCGACTTCGACCCGATCGCCCGCGCCGACGAGTTGTGGACCCGCCGCTGGGGCGGAGTCCCCTCGATGGCGGCGATCACCTCGATCATGCGCGCCCACCAGATCCTGCTCTCCCGGGTGGACGCGGTGCTCAAGCCGTACGGGCTGACCTTCGCCCGCTACGAGGCGCTGGTGCTGCTGACCTTCAGCCGGACCGGCGAGCTCTCGCTCTCCAAGATCGGCGAGCGGCTCATGGTCCACCCGACCAGCGTCACCAACACCGTCGACCGCCTGGAGCGGGCCGGCCTGGTCGCCCGCCGCCCCAACCCGCTGGACGGCCGCGGGGTGCTGGCCACGATCACCGGGCGCGGGCGCGAGGTGGTCGAGGAGGCGACCCGGGAGCTGATGGCGATGGAGTTCGGGCTGGAGGAGTACGGCGCCGAGCAGTGCCGGGAGGTCTTCGAACTGCTCCGGCCGCTGAGGGTGGCCGCCGGCGACTTCACCGAGTCCGACGAGGGGCCTGCGAAGGGGAGGGCGTGAAGGCGGCTACCCTCGTGTGAGCGGTGCGCGGATCCGGGCGTACCGGCCGATACTGCCGAGCGAGGCGAGGAAGATCATGAAGGCGACCCCCCTGCTGGGCTGGTACCGGGCCCTGGCCGTCGCGACCGGTGTGGCACTGCTGGTGTTCTGCGGCTTCATGGTCGCGAAGTACGGCTTCGACGCCGCCCAGGACGTGACCACGTACGTCGCGATGCTGCACGGCTACCTCTACATCGGGTACTTCGTGGTGACCTTCATGCTCGGGCAGAAGCTGAAGTGGCCGATGGGCCGGCTGGTGCTCACCCTGGCCGCGGGCTGCATCCCCTTCCTCTCCTTCGTCTTCGAGCGCAAGGTGGCCCGCGAGGCCGCCGGGAAGCTCCCGGCGGGCGACGGCGCCCGCCAGCCGGCCGGGGTCTGATCCCGACCGTCCGCGCGTTCCGAGAGCGCCCCTTCCCCGGCCACGGGGGAGGGGCGCTCCGGCGTTCCCGGGCGTTCCCGGGCGTTCCCGGGCGTTCCCGGGCCCCGGGGTCTCGAAGGCTTCCCGGCCGTCCGAGCGGTTTCCGGGCGCCTTCCGGGTGCTTTCCGGTGCTTTTCGGGCCGCGCGGGCGATCATCCATCGACAAGTACTAGGACGTCCGAGTAAATTGTTAGGACGTCCTACTAGCTGTGCCGCCCGTCGCAGTGGCGGCCGTACGGAGCGGAGTTCGGGGTCATGGACGCCGAGGAGATCGAGCGCGGCCGGCAGCGCTGGCAGCAGCGCTACGGCAGGGCCCGCAAGCGCGACGCGGACTTCACCACCCTCTCCGGCGACGAGGTCGAGCCGGTCTACGGCCCGCCCGCCGGGCAGGCCTACGAGGGTTTCGAGCGGATCGGGTGGCCGGGCGAGTACCCGTACACCCGCGGTCTGCACCCGACCGGTTACCGGGGCCGCACCTGGACCATCCGCCAGTTCGCCGGTTTCGGCAACGCGCGGCAGACCAACGAGCGCTACCGGATGATCCTGGACGCGGGCGGCGGCGGCCTCTCGGTCGCCTTCGACATGCCCACCCTGATGGGCTACGACTCGGACGACCCGAAGTCGCTCGGCGAGGTCGGCCACTGCGGCGTGGCCATCGACTCGGCCGCCGACATGGAGGTGCTGTTCAACGGCATCCCGCTCGGCGAGGTCACCACCTCGATGACGATCAGCGGCCCGGCCGTGCCGATCTTCTGCATGTACCTGGTCGCCGCCGAGCGCCAGGGCGTGGACCCGGCGGTGCTCAACGGCACCCTCCAGACGGACATCTTCAAGGAGTACATCGCGCAGAAGGAGTGGCTCTTCGCCCCTGAGCCGCACCTGCGCCTGATCGGCGACCTGATGGCCTACTGCGCCGAGGGCATCCCCGCGTACAAGCCGCTGTCGGTCTCCGGCTACCACATCCGCGAGGCCGGGGCGACGGCCGCGCAGGAGCTGGCGTACACCCTGGCGGACGGCTTCGGCTACGTCGAGCTGGGCCTGTCCCGCGGCCTGGACGTGGACGTCTTCGCGCCCGGCCTGTCCTTCTTCTTCGACGCGCACGTGGACTTCTTCGAGGAGATCGCCAAGTTCCGCGCCGCGCGCCGGATCTGGGCCCGCTGGATGCGCGAGCGCTTCGGCGCCAAGACCGACAAGGCGCAGTGGCTGCGCTTCCACACCCAGACCGCCGGCGTCTCGCTCACCGCGCAGCAGCCGTACAACAACGTGGTCCGCACCGCCGTCGAGGCGCTGGCCGCGGTGCTTGGCGGCACCAACTCGCTGCACACCAACGCCCTGGACGAGACCCTGGCGCTGCCCTCCGAGCAGGCCGCCGAGATCGCCCTGCGCACCCAGCAGGTGCTGATGGAGGAGACCGGCGTCGCGAACGTGGCCGACCCGCTGGGCGGTTCCTGGTACGTCGAGGCGCTGACCGACCGGATCGAGGAGCAGGCCGAGGCGATCTTCCGGCGGATCCTGGACAAGGGCCGCGAGGACCACGAGATCGGCCCGATCACCTCCGGCATCCTGCGCGGCATCGAGGAGGGCTGGTTCACCGGGGAGATCGCCGAGGCGGCCTTCCAGTACCAGCAGTCGGTGGAGAAGGGCGACAAGCGCGTGGTCGGCGTCAACTGCCACCCGCGCAGCGTCACCCCGGAGCTGGAGATCCTGCGGGTCAGCCACGAGGTGGAGCGCGAGCAGGTCCGGGTGCTGCGGGAGCGCAAGGCGGCCCGGGACGAGGCGGCCGTGCGGGCCGGGCTGGACGCCATGCTGGCGGCGGCGCGCTCGGGCGAGTCGATGATCCCGCCGATGCTGGACGCGGTGCGCGCCGAGGCGACGCTGGGCGAGATCTGCAACGCGCTGCGCCAGGAGTGGGGGACGTACCAGGAGAACGCGGCCTTCTGAGGCCCCAGGCCGTGGCCGTCCGAGGCCGCGGCCGACGAGCAGCCGCCCGTACGGAACCCGTACGGGCGGCTGCGCCGTGCCCGGGCGTCCTCAGCAGGTGGTGAGCGGCCCGAGCAGCAGGTCGGTGAAGCGGCGGGTCCACTCCGGGGTGATCGGTTCGCCGCTGACCAGGACGCGGTGCTCGACGGTGCCCGCGATGGTGTCGAAGATGATGTCGACCTCCTCGTGGGCCGTCGCGCTGTCGGTGTCCGCGTCCAGCTCGCCGCGCGCCTGGGCGGCCGCCCGGCCCTGGCGGACCAGCCGCTTCTGCGGGTCCACGATGGACTCGCGGATCCGGCACCGCAGTTGCCGGTCGCGGGTGCCCTCGGCGAACAGCGCGAGCAGCGCGGCCTGGGTCTCCGGGCGGGCCAGCAGGTCGGCGAACTGGGCGACCACGGCCTCGATGTCGGCCCGCAGGCTGCCGAGGTCGGGCATCACCAGTTCGTCGAAGAGGCTGGCGACGGCGTCCACCACGAGCTCGTTCTTGGACGGCCAGCGGCGGTAGAGGGTGGTCTTGGCGACCCCGGCGCGGCTCGCGACGTGGCCCATGGTCAGTCCGCCCCAGCCGAGTTCGGCCAGTGCCTCGCGGGTGGCGTCGAGGATGGCGCGGTCGGCGGCGGCGCTGCGCGGGCGGCCCTTGGCCCGGGCGGTGCCCGCCGTTTCGGGGGCCCGGCCGGTCGGGGCGGGCCGCACCCGGCCCGTGTTCTCCGTGCTCTCCGTGCGGTCCGGGGTCGCTGGGGGCTGGGCGGCCGGCACCGGGCCTCCTTGCGCTTTACTGGTAAGTAACTTGGGTGGGGCTGGTAACGGTAGCGACTGTTCGCCCGTTCGGGCAGCGGGGCGGCCCGGGAAAGTGGGGCAGGTCACGTCCCCGAAGCGCCGGTGGGGCTTGCGGGCGGGGCACCGCCTCCAGTTACGCTACGACTCGTAGCGAAAGCAGTGACAACCAGGCGCCGCGTCCCGTGGGACGGGAGCGGCGCGGGCGCGGGTGGGGATCCGCGCCGAACGGTCCAGGCTGCCGGGGGACGGGCACGACGCCAGGGAACCGGCACCGCGCGCCCCGCGCGGGGCGACTTTCCGGAGGTTGGTGCCCGCGAGCAGCGCGGACGGGGGAGGATGGTGCCATGCAGCCACGGAATTCGCGTCTCAACAGCTCCGCCCTGCGCGGCGCGGTCGACCTCGCCGCAGTGAAGGCGGCCGGCGAAGCCGCCCAGAAGGCCGAGCAGGCCAGGGCCGAGCGGGCCCGCCAGGCCGCCGCCGCCGAGTCGGGCGGAGCCGCCCCGGCCCCGTCCGCCTATCAGCTCGTCATCGACGTCACCGAGGACACCTTCGAGACCGAGGTCGTCCAGCGTTCCACCGAGGTGCCGGTCGTCATCGACTTCTGGGCCGAGTGGTGCGGGCCCTGCAAGCAGCTGAGCCCGGTCCTGGAGGGCCTGGTCGAGGAGTACGCCGGCCGCTTCGTGCTCGCCAAGATCGACGTGGACGCCAACCCGCTGCTCTCCCAGCAGTTCGGCATCCAGGGCATCCCGGCCGTGATGGCCGTGGTGGCCGGCCAGCTGGTGCCGCTGTTCCAGGGCGCGGAGAGCGCCGCCAACATCCGCAAGATCCTGGACCAGCTGATCCTGGTCGCCGAGCAGCGCTTCGGCGTGGCCGGCGTGGCCGGCGGCGCGGCCGCCCCGGGCGAGGTCGAGGCCGCCGCCCCGCAGCGCCCCGAGGACCCGGCGCTGTCCGCCGCCCACGAGGCGCTGGACGCCGGTGACCTGGGCGGCGCCATCCAGGCGTACCAGAACGTGCTGGCCGAGCAGCCGGGCAACACCGAGGCCAAGCTGGGCCTGGCCCAGGCCGAGCTGCTGAAGCGGATCGAGGGTCTGGACCTCCAGGCCGTCCGGGCGGCGGCCGCGGCCGACCCGAAGGACGTCGAGGCCCAGCTCAGGGCGGCCGACCTGGACCTGGTCGGCGGTCACGTCGAGGACGCCTTCGGGCGTCTGGTGACCACCGTCGGGCGGACGGCCGGCGAGGACCGGGACACCGCCCGGCTGCGCCTGCTGGAGCTGTTCGAGGTGATCGGCCCGGAGGACCCGCGGGTCGTCGCGGCCCGTACGGCGCTGGCGCGCGTGCTGTTCTGACACCGGTTCAGGTCGGGCCCGGGTCCGCTCGGTGCCCGGCCGGGGCGCGCCGTCTGGCACGGCGGATGACCTGCGGTGTCGCCTGGTGATTTGGCGACAATCCGGTCAACCGGACAGAGGTTTACCAAATCTTGATTTCACCCGCGGGTGGTCACCATGTGTGACCGCCCGCGGGTGTTTCGCTTCTGTTTCCGGTGGATTTGGTCGTCACGATTCCTTCAAGGCGTCACGCAGGGTGCAACTGGGGCCGATTCCATGATCAACGCCACCTGATGTTGCATTACCCGTCAGTAAGGAACCTCTTGTGCTTCGCCCGGGATTCAAGCACGATCGGCCACGCCCGGTCCCAGACTCCACACCCGCCGACCCGGTCGGCCACGCGGAGCGCGGGATCCCCACCGGGTGATCCGCCGGCCCCGGCCGGCGGGAGGGAGGGCAGGGGGGTATCCGCGGTCCCACGGCGGTTCCTGTCCTTCGACCGGCCGCGCGGCCCTGCGCGGTCGCTGGTTGTCGCTCGGGGGTGATCGCCGATGTCGTCGGTCCTGCCCGCCGCCCCGCAAGGACGGCCGGTGCTTGGACGGGAGGCCCGCCGCAGGCAGGCCGTTCCCGCGTCCGACGACGCCCAAGGCGCTCTCCGCTACCGAGGACGTAGCTCTCTCCCATCCCAGGCCCCCACCGGTGCGGGACGCACCGCCGGGAGCCGGAGATGTACGTCCTAGAAGGAGGACTCGCATGTCCCAGACCTACGGCAAGACCCGCTGGAAGCGCTTCGCACTGGTGATGGTCCCGAGCGTCGCGGCCACCGCGATGGTCGGCATGTCGATCGCCAACAACGCGCTGGCGGCTTCGTTCAGCGTGTCCGGCCAGAGCTTCAAGGTCACCACGCCGGAGCTGCACGGCAAGAACTTCGCCCAGTTCGGCTCGATCGACGTGGAGCAGAACGGCACCCCGCACCCGGTCGCCGTCTCGGCCTTCGACGAGGCCACCATCAAGGGCCTCTGCCAGTCCGTGGTGACCGACCCCAACGTCATCCCCGGCCTGCCGTGGAAGCTGCCCAAGATCATCCTGCGTCTGGAGGCGGGCAACAGCGACGACGTCAAGAAGCAGGTCTACGCCAAGAACCTGCTGATCGACCTCGACCAGCTGAACGCGGACGCCGAGTTCAGCAACATCAACATCGGCCAGGACGCCTCGACCCTCAAGGGCGAGGCCACCCAGGGCTGGAAGTCCAAGCTCGGCGGCCTGCCCACCGGCGCGACCGGCTTCGCCCAGGCCGCCGAGAAGGCCGACCTGTACAACGTGCAGCAGACCGCCTGGGCCACCTCGGCCGGCACCTTCCGGCTCTCCGGCCTGAAGCTCGCGCTGCACACCGACGGTACCGGCGAGTGCTACTAGGCCGTTGACGGCGGCGGGCCGGACCCGGCCCGCCGCCGTGACGGCACCTGCGGGACCGGGGGCGGCGCGTACGCCGTCCCCGGATCCCGCGTCTCGTCCATCCCTCGTTCACACCATCGAGGAGCTGCACCGTGTCCAGCGCCCTTGCCTCCTACCGGCCCGCCGAGCACGAGAACCCCGCCCAGTGGCTGCGCCGGGTGTTCCGTACGTTCCGCCGGACGCGGCCGTACTACGGCGGTCTGCTGGCCATGATCGCCGGCGTCCCGATCATGTACTTCCCTTACGCCCACCTCTCCTTGGGCGGCATGACGGTGGCCATGGCCACCACGGGGGGCGCCGGGGCGCTGATCATCGGCGTGCTGCTGATCGTGCTCGGGCTGACGGCCTGGTTCCAGCCGGCCGTTCGGGTCTTCGCCGGCATCGCCACCACCCTGCTGACGCTGGTCTCGATCCCGGTCTCCAATCTGGCGGGCTTCGGACTGGCCCTGCTGCCGGGCCTGATCGGCGGCGGGCTGATGGTCTCCTGGGCGCCGCTGCCCGAGACGGCGCAGGCGGAGGCCGCCAGGGGCCGGCGCCGACGCCGCGGCAAGGGCGGCGCCGAGGCCGCGGCGGCCGACAACGCCGTGGCACAGAGCGTCGCTGCTGAGAACGCCACCGGGCCCGCCACCGAGAACGCCACCGGGCCCGCCGTCGAGGCGCCCACCGCCGAGCTGCCCGCCCAGGCCGCGCCGCGGCAGGCCGGCACCGTGGACCAGGAGGAGGCACGGTGACCGGGCCGGCCGAGCAAGCCGACGGTACGACCGTTCCCGCGCAGCGCTCCGGCCGGCACGCGGCCCCGCGCACGCCCGTACGGGCCCGGCTGAGAGGCCGGGCGCTGGCCATGGCGGCGGTGCCGACCGCACTGCTGATGGCCGCCGCCTACACGCCCAACCCGGCGGTCGCCGAGTCCGCGGCGGGCAAGCCCTGCGGCACCGCTCCGGCCGCGGTGCCGGACGTGGCGCCGGTCGAGACGCCGGTGCCCAAGAGCGAGCTGCCCGAGCCGCCGCCGGGCCCGTCCGGTGCGCCGGGTTCGGCCCCGGCCACCGCGCCCCCGGCCGGCCCCTCGACCGACCCGGGCTCGGTGCCGGGCCAGGTGCCGAGCGCCGCGCCGACCGGGCAGCCCACCTCGCCGGTCAAGCCGTCGGCCACCGGTACGCCCGCCCAGCAGTCCGCCGTCCGTTCCGCCGCCACCGGTGGCGCGGGCGCGTCGAGCGCGGTCCTCCAGGGCAGCGGAACCGGCACCGGAACGGCGGCCCAGGCCGGGCTGATCGACGACCTCGTCGGCGGCGTCAGCCGGCTGCTCGACCCGAACGGTTCGCCGAGCCAGAGCCCGAGCGGCGCCCCCGCCACCACCCCGGCGGCGCCCGCCAGCCCGGCCGCTCCGACCACCCCGGCCGCCCCTGCCACCCCGGCCCCGGGCACGGGCGCCCCGGCCCAGGCCACCCAGCCGCGGGCCAAGGCCGCCGCCCCGCAGGCCGCGCCGTCCACGGCCCCGCCCACCGCCGACGAGCCCTCGCCCGCCGCCACGCCGAGCGGCGGGGCGAGCGGCAAGCCGGCGCCCTCCGCGACGCCGTCCGCGGACGCCTCGGCGACGCCCTCCGAGGGCGCCTCCGGCACCCCGTCCGCCACGCCGACCGAGGCTCCTGACTGCGATGTGGACGCCCGGGGTCTGACCGCCGGCGCGGCCACCCCCGGGCACGTCGTCCCGGAACAGAACTGGACCCTGAAGACCAGCCGGCTCGCCCTGCACGGCGCGGCCTTCCACGGCGTCTACGACGTGCGGACCCCGACCGGCACCAAGCGCGTCCTGAAGTTCGTGGTCGACAGGGTGGACATCGACAACCTCGACATGTCCACCCTGGAGGGCAACGGCGTGACCTTCCACGTCCAGGGCGCCCCGGGATCCACCTCGACCATGCGCAACGGCCCGGTCACCATGTACGTGGAACGGCTGTCCGGCCACCTCTCCAAGGTGCTCGGCCTGCCGATCCTGATCGACCTGGGCGAGATCACCCTCACCCCGGACACCCTGCCGCGCTGGCTGTACGACCTGATCGGCGCCATCCCGATCCCGCTGGACCTGGAACTGACCGGCGTCACCGCCAAGCAGGCCGGTCAGTTCGGCGGCACCCTGCGCATCCCCGGGATGCGCATGTTCAACGACGACGCCCCCTACAGCGACAAGTAGCCCGGTGGCCGGCGACAAGTAGCCCGGCGGCAGTAAGTGCCCGGCGCCACAAGGCCCGTGGGGCGGCCCTCCGGGAAGGAGGACCGCCCCACGGGCGTTCGGGCCGTACGGGTGCTCACTCGCTCCGGGTGCCCAGGTGGTGCACCTGCACCATGTTGGTGGTGCCGGGAACGCCGACCGGGACACCGGCGGTGACGATGACGGTCTCGCCCTCGCCGAGCCGGCCCATCTTCAGCAGCTCCCGGTCGACCTGCGCGACCATCGCGTCGGTGGTGGCCACCTGCTCCGTGACGTACGCCTCGACGCCCCAGCTCAGCGAGAGCTGGTTGCGGGTGGCGCTGTCCGGGGTGAAGGCGATCACCGGGATCGGCGAGCGGTAGCGGGACAGCCGGCGGGCGGTGTCGCCGGACTTGGTGAAGGCGACCAGCGCCTTGCCGTCCAGGAAGTCGCCCAGCTCGCACGCGGCGCGGGCGACGGAGCCGCCCTGGGTGCGCGGCTTGCGGCCCGGGTTGAGCGGCTGGAGGCCCTGGGAGAGCAGCTCCTCCTCGGCCTTCTCGCAGATCCGGCTCATGGTGCGGACGGTCTCGACCGGGTACTTGCCGACGCTCGACTCGGCGGACAGCATGACCGCGTCGGCGCCGTCCAGGATGGCGTTGGCGACGTCGGAGACCTCGGCGCGGGTCGGGCGCGAGGCGTGGATCATCGACTCCATCATCTGGGTGGCGACGATGACCGGCTTGGCGTTGCGGCGGGCCAGGGTGACCAACTGCTTCTGGACCAGCGGCACCCGCTCCAGCGGGTACTCGACGGCCAGGTCGCCGCGGGCGACCATGATGGCGTCGAAGGCGAGGACGATCTCCTCCATGGCCTCGACGGCCTGCGGCTTCTCGATCTTGGCGATGACCGGCACCCGGATGCCGACCTCGTCCATGACCTCGTGGACGTCCCTGACGTCGTCCGCGTTGCGGACGAAGGACAGGGCGATCATGTCGACGCCCAGGCGCAGCGCGAAGCGCAGGTCGTCCTTGTCCTTCTCGGACAGGGCGGGCACGTTCACGGCCGCGCCGGGCAGGTTGATGCCCTTGTTGTTCGAGAGCACGCCGCCCTCGACCACCACGGTCTTCACCCGCGGGCCGTCGACGCTGACGACCTCCAGGGCGATGACGCCGTCGTTGATCAGGATCGGGTCGCCGGGCTTCACGTCGCCGGGCAGGCCCTTGTAGGTGGTGCCGCAGATGTACTGGTCACCGGGGACGTCCTCGGTGGTGATGGTGAACTCGTCGCCGTTGTCGACGGTCACCGGGCCGTTGGCGAAGGTCGCCAGACGGATCTTCGGACCCTGGAGGTCGGCCAGGACGCCGATGGCCTTGCCGGTGTCCTCCGAGACCTGGCGGACCTTGCGGTACCGCTCCTCGTGGTCCGCGTGGTTGCCGTGGCTCATGTTCAGTCGGGCGACGTTCATGCCCGCCTCGACGATGGCCTTCAGCTGTTCGTAGGAGTCCGTCGCCGGACCCAGGGTGCAGACAATTTTCGCTCGGCGCATATGGATCAGTCTATCCGTTCGTGTTATACGTGCATTCGGCATGCACCGGGAGGAATCGCCGACGAAATGTTCCGAGGAGTGGGACGGATCCGTGTCAGTCCTCGGACACCCGGCGTTCCCGGTGCACCAGTGCGAAGGCCTGTCGGGCGATCTCCAGCTCCTCGTCGGTGGGTACCACGGCAACCGCCACCCGGGCGTACTCGGGGGAGATGATCCGGGCCTCGCCGGACCGCACCGAGTTCAGCTCGGGGTCGACGGCGATGCCCAGTTCCTCCAGTCCCGCGGTGGCCGCCGCGCGCACCGGCGCGGCGTTCTCCCCGACACCGGCGGTGAACGCGATCGCGTCCACCCGGCCGAGCACCGCGTAGTAGCCGCCGATGTACTTGCGCAGCCGGTGGACGTACGAGTCGAACGCCAGCTTGGCGTCCTCGTCCCCCTCGTCGGCCCGGCGCATGATCTCGCGCATGTCGTTCTCGCCGCACAGCCCGCGCAGGCCGCTGCGGCGGTTGAGCAGGTCGTCGATCTCGTCCACGGACAGCCCGCCGACCCGGTGCAGGTGGAACACCACGCCGGCGTCGATGTCGCCCGAGCGGGTGCCCATGACCAGGCCCTCCAGCGGGGTCAGGCCCATCGAGGTGTCCACGCACTGGCCGCCGCTGACCGCCGAGGCGGAGGCGCCGTTGCCCAGGTGCAGCACGATCACGTTGACCTCGGCCGGGTCCCTGCCGAGCAGCCGGGCGGTGGCCCGCGAGACGTACTGGTGCGAGGTGCCGTGGAAGCCGTAGCGGCGCACCCGGTGCTGGTCGGCGACGGCCTTGTCGATCGCGTACCGGGCCGAGTACTCGGGCATCGAGGCGTGGAAGGCGGTGTCGAAGACGGCCACCTGGGGGAGGTCGGGGCGCAGCGCGCGGGCCACCTCGATGCCGGTGATGTTGGCCGGGTTGTGCAGCGGGGCGACCGGGATCAGCCGGCGGATCTCCTTGAGCACGTCGTCGGTGATCACGGTCGGCTCGGTGAACCGCAGGCCGCCGTGGACGACCCGGTGGCCGATCGCGGCCAGCTCGGGGGAGTCCAGTCCGAGGCCGTCGGCGGACAGCTCCTCGGCGACGGCCTTGAGCGCGGCGGAGTGGTCCGGGAAGACCTGGACGCTCTCGCGCGCCTCGCCGCCGCGCGGGGTGTGCACCAGCCGCCCGCCGGCCTCGCCGATCCGCTCGACCAGGCCGGAGGCCAGCTTGGCCCCGTCCAGCATGTCGATCAGCTGGTACTTCACCGACGAGGAGCCGGCGTTCAGGACCAGAACGCGGGTACCTTCGCTCATGCCACCGGCTCCTTGTGGTCCTGGGACTGGATCGCGGTGATCGCGACGGTGTTGACGATGTCCTGCACCAGCGCCCCGCGGGAGAGGTCGTTGACGGGCTTGCGCAGCCCCTGGAGCACCGGGCCGACCGCGACGGCGCCGGCCGAGCGCTGGACCGCCTTGTAGGTGTTGTTGCCGGTGTTGAGGTCCGGGAAGATCAGCACGGTGGCCCGCCCGGCGACCGCGGAGCCCGGCAGCTTGGTGGCCGCGACGTGGGCGTCCACCGCCGCGTCGTACTGGATCGGGCCCTCGACCAGGATGTCCGGCCGCAGTTCGCGGACCAGCTCGGTGGCCTTGCGGACCTTGTCGACGTCGGCGCCGGAGCCGGAGGTGCCGGTCGAGTACGAGAGCATCGCGACCCGCGGCTCCACCCCGAACTGGGCGGCGGTGGCGGCGGACTGGATGGCGATGTCCGCCAGTTGCTGGGCGTCCGGGTCGGGGTTGACGGCGCAGTCGCCGTACACCAGCACCTTGTCGGCCAGGCACATGAAGAAGACCGAGGAGACGATCGAGGCGCCCGGCGAGGTCTTGATCACCTCGAAGGCGGGCCGGATGGTCGCGGCGGTGGAGTGCACCGCGCCGGAGACCATGCCGTCCGCGATGCCCTCCTGGACCATCAGGGTGCCGAAGTACGAGACGTCGGTGACCACGTCCAGGGCCAGTTCGACGGTCATCCCCTTGTGGGCGCGCAGCTTCGCGTACAGCTCGGCGAACTGGCGGCGCAGCGGGCTGGTGGCCGGGTCGACGATCCGCACCTGGGCGCGGTCGGCGGTCGGCGGCTCGGTCGGGAGGTCGATGCTCAGGCTCGCGGCCTTGCGGCGGACGGCGTCCACCTCGCCGAGGAGGGTGAGGTCGCAGATGTTGCGGCGCAGCAGGATCTCGGCGGCGCGCAGCACCCGTTCCTCGGTGCCCTCCGGCAGCACGACGTGCCGGCGGGCGCCCCGGGCGCGCTCCAGCAGCTCGTGCTCGAACATCATCGGGGTGACCCGCTCGGACCGGCGGACCTCGATCAGGTTGGTCAACTCGGCGGTGTCGACGTGCAGTTCGAACAGGCCGAGGGCGATCTCGGCCTTCCGGGGGCTGGCCGAGGTGAGCTTGCCCTCCAGGTGGGTCAGGTGGGCGGCGGTGGGCCAGCTGCCCTCGGGGACGACCGCGACCGGGGTGCCGGGAGCGAGCCGGGCGGCCAGCGCCATGACGTTGGGGCCGGGGTGCTGGCCGAGCGTCAGCAGCACGCCGGCGATCGGCGGGGCGCCGGCGGCGTGCGCGGCCAGCGAGCCGATCACCAGGTCGGCGCGGTCCCCGGGGGTGACGACGAGGGCGCCCTCGGTCAGCGCGTCCAGGAAGGTGGGCAGCATGGCGCCGCCGAAGACGTAGCCGCGCACGTCCCGGGCGAGGCCGGCGGCGTCCCCGATCAGCACCTCGGCGCCGGTCGCCTCGACCAGCTGCGCGACGGTGGGCGCGGCCAGGGCCGGTTCCTCCGGGATGACGTAGGCGGGGATCGGCAGCTTCTCGGTGAGGGTGCGCTGGATGCGCTGCTTGGCGCCGGGGGTGACCCGGTTGGCGACCATCGCCAGGGTCTGGCAGCCGAGGTCGGTGTACGCCCGGTGGGCGTTGCGCACCTCGGCGATCACCGTCTCGGCGTCCGCGCCGTGCCCGCCGACCACCGGCAGCACGGCGGCGCCGAACTCGTTGGCGAGGCGGGCGTTGAAGGCCAGTTCGTCCGGGATGCCGGTGTCGGCGAAGTCGGTGCCGAGCACCAGCACCGCCTGGCAGCGCCGCTCCAGCGCGTGGAAGCGGTCGACCAGGACGGAGACCAGCTCGTCCTGCCCCAGGGCGGCCTGGAGCGCGGCGGCCTCCTCGTAGGTGAGGCCGTACAGCTCGGCGCTCGGCAGGTCGAGCCGGTAGCGGCCGCGCAGCAGCTCGACCACGTGGTCCGTGCCCGGCTTCCCGGGCGCGGCGGCGTGTACCAGCGGGCGGAACACCCCGACCCGGTCCACCTGGCGGGTGAGCAGTTCCATGACCCCGAGTTCGACCGCCTGTCGGCCGTCCCCCCGGTCGATGCCGGTCACGTACACGCTGCGCGCCACGTGGGTGTCTCCGTCCCGTCGTCTCGGAAAGTGGTCATATCGACCATACCTTCGCACCCCGAACGGCCGTCCGCGAGCAGAACGGCGGGGTTCGGGCAAGGGGCGGAGGTCCCGCCCGGGTGCCCGCCGGGAAGGGCGGACACCCGGGGCGTTCGACGGGGTGTGCCCTCAGCGGGCGGGGCGGAGCCAGACGGTGGCGAGCGGCGGGAGGACCAGTTCGGCGGACCGGGGCTGGCCGTCCCACTCCACCGGCTCGGCCTTGACCGGGTGGGAGTTGCCGATGCCGCTGCCGCCGTACTCCTCGGCGTCGGTGTTCAGCACCTCCTCCCACAGCTGCTCGCGGCCCGCCAGCCGGGGCAGGCCGACCCGGTGGCCGTGCCGGACGACCGGCGAGAAGTTGCAGACCGCGACCAGCGGCGAGCCGTCGGTCGCGTACCGGACGAAGGAGAGCAGGTTGTCCTCGGCGGCGCCGCCGTCGAGCCAGCGGAAGCCGTCCGGGACGCTGTCCAGCTCCCACAGTGCCGGGGTGTCGAGGTAGCACCGGTTGAGGTCGCGGACCAGCCGGCGCACCCCGAGGTGGTCCCCGTGGGCCGGCCACTGCTCGTCGAGCACCCACCACTGCGGGCCCTGCTCGTGGTCCCACTCCGCGCCCTGGGCGAACTCCTGTCCCATGAACAGCAGTTGCTTGCCCGGGTGGGACCACATGAAGCCGAGGTAGGCGCGGTGGTTGGCGCGCTGCTGCCACCAGTCGCCCGGCATCTTGGAGACCAGCGCCTGCTTGCCGTGCACCACCTCGTCGTGCGAGATCGGCAGGACGTAGTTCTCGGAGTAGGCGTACACCATCGAGAAGGTGATCTCGTTGTGGTGGTACTTGCGGTGCACCGGCTCCTTGGACATGTAGACCAGCGAGTCGTGCATCCAGCCCATGTTCCACTTCAGCCCGAAGCCGAGGCCGCCGGCGTCGGTGGGGCGGGTGACCCCGTCCCAGGCGGTGGACTCCTCGGCGACGGTGATCACGCCCGGGCAGCGCCGGTAGACGGTGGCGTTCATCTCCTGGAGGAAGGCGGCCGCGTCCAGGTTCTCCCGGCCGCCGTGCCGGTTGGGCGTCCAGTCGCCGCCCTCGCGGGAGTAGTCGAGGTAGAGCATCGAGGCGACGGCGTCCACCCGCAGGCCGTCGATGTGGAACTCCTCGCACCAGTACACCGCGTTGGCGACGAGGAAGTTGCGCACCTCCTTGCGGCCGTAGTCGAACTCCAGCGTCCCCCAGTCCGGGTGCTCGGCGCGCAGCGGGTCGGCCGGCTCGTACAGCGGCTCGCCGTCGAAGCGGGCGAGCGCGAAGTCGTCCTTGGGGAAGTGCGCGGGCACCCAGTCGACGATCACGCCGATGCCGTGCCGGTGCAGGGTGTCCACCAGGTACCGGAAGTCGTCGGGGTCGCCGAGCCGGGCGGTGGGGGCGTAGTAGCCGGACACCTGGTAGCCCCAGGAGCCGCCGAAGGGGTGCTCCATCACCGGCATGAACTCCACGTGGGTGAAGTTCAACTCCTTGAGGTAGCCGGGCAGTTCCTCGGCGATGGCGCGGTAGTCGGTGAGCTCGGGCCGCCAGGACGGCAGGTGCAGCTCGTACACCGACATCGGCGCCCGGTGGTGCGTGGCGCGGGCCCGGCGGGCCATCCACTCGCCGTCCCGCCACACGTGGCCGGAGAAGGTGACCACCGAGGCGGTGCCGGGCGGGCACTGGGCGGCCCGGGCCAGCGGGTCTGCCTTGTCCAGCACCCAGCCCTGCCGGGTGTGCACCTCGTACTTGTAGGTGGTGCCCTCGGCCAGGCCGGGGACGAACAGCTCCCAGATCCCGGACGAGCCGAGCGAGCGCATCGGGTGCCCGGTGCCGTCCCAGTGGTTGAAGTCGCCGATCAGCCGCACCCCGACGGCGTTCGGCGCCCAGACCGCGAAGGCGGTGCCGGGCACCCCGTCGACGGTGCGCACGTGCGAGCCGAGCGCCCGCCACAGCTGCTCGTGCCGGCCCTCGGAGATCAGGTGCAGGTCGAGTTCGCCGAGGGTGGGCGGGGTGCGGTAGCCGTCGTACTGGCGCAGCGGCTCGCCGCCGGGGTACGTCACCAGCAGGGTGTACTCGGGGAGGTCGCCGCCGGCCACCAGTCCGGTGAACAACCCGCCCTGCTGGTGGGTGAGTTCGGCCGGTCCCTGGGAGGTCTCGACGACCACCCGCTCGGCGAACGGGCGCAGCACCCGGATCGCCGTGCCGCCGTGCACCGGGTGCGCGCCGAGCAGGGCGTGCGGGTCGTGGTGCTGCCCGCCCACCAGCCGGTCGACCTCGGTCGGCGGCAGCGGCGCCTCGGGTAGCCGCAGCGCCCCGCTGGGGGCCGGACGCCCGGGCTCCAGGGGGTCCGCGGCTGCGGGTGGGAGGGCTGCCGGGGGCTCCGTGCCGGTGCCGGCGCCCCCCTCCTCCTCGGCCGCCCGGTGCGCCCCGCGCCCGCGGCCGGCGCGCCCTTCGGCTGCCCGCCCTTCGGCTGGGAGCGGTCCGGCCAGGAAGGTGGCCGGTACGGAGCGGGTGGGGCGGCCGGTCGGGTCGATCGGCGTCACGGCGGGGTCCTCCTGCGACGGGGGTGGGCGAACTCCTGCGGGCGGAACAGGAATCGGTGGTCAGGAAGCGGTGGTCAGGAAGCGGGGCTCGGAAAGCAGTGGTGAAGCGGTGATCGGAGGCGGCGGTCGGGAAGCGGGACTCAGACGGGCAGGGCCAGCCGGCTGATCGCGGCCAGCGGGATCGGCAGCCAGCTCGGCCGGTGCCGGGCCTCGTACACCACCTCGTACACCGCCTTGTCGATCTCCAGCGCCCGCATCAGCTCCGGCGAGGCGGCCGGGTCGGCGCCCCCGCCGGCGGTGTAGCCGGCGCAGTAGGCGGTGCGGTTGCGCTGGGCCCAGGCGGCGGCGAGGTGGGCCAGTTCCGGGTCGACCGGGCCGCCGGCCAGCAGGTGGGCGGCCGCGTAGTCGAAGGAGCGCAGCATCGCGGAGACGTCGCGCAGGGCCGGCTGGGGCTCGCGGCGCTCGTTGACCGACTTGGCCGGCTCGCCCTCGAAGTCCAGCAGTACCCAGCCGTGCGGGGTGCGCATCGCCTGGCCGAGGTGCAGGTCGCCGTGGATGCGCTGGACCGGCAGGCCGTCCGGGTGGGCGTCGGCGAGCTGTTGGAAGGCGGTGCGCAGCGCGGCCCGGAAGCGCAGCAGCCCGGGGACGGCGGCGACGGCGCTGTCCAGCCGGTCGGCCATCGCGCCGGCCAGCCGCCCGGTCTGGGTGCGGTCGAGCCGGGCGACCGGCATCGAGCGGGCCAGCACCCGGTGCACCTCGGCGGTGGCCCGGCCGAGCCGGTGGGCCTCGATGGCGAAGTTGCCGGGGGAGCGGTCGCCCTTGAGCCGGCCGACCTGGTCGAGGGCCAGCTCCCAGCCGTCCTCGGCGTCCGGCAGGTAGCGCTGCAGCAGTCCGAGGGTGGCGGGCTCGGCGCGCTCCATCCGGCTCTCGAACCAGGCGGCGACCCGGGGGATGCGGGTGGAGCCGGCCCGGGAGAGCGCGAGCGAGAGTTCGAGGTCGGGGTTGGTGCCGGGGTGGATGCGGCGGAACAGCTTCAGGATGTACGAGGTGCCGTAGATGACCGAGCTGTTGGACTGCTCGGCGGTGGAGGCGCGGCCGGGGAGGTTGGTGGGCAGTCCGGAGCCGGGGGTGCGGCGGAAGGACAGCGCGCCGAAGCGGTCGCCGGTGGCCAGGTGCTCCAGTAGCCGCCCGGTGAGCTCGGGGTCGTGCACCGCGTCGTAGAGGGTCGCGCCGTCGTACGGGCCCTGGGTGAGGCGGCCGAGTACGGCGCCGGGCCCGATGTCCCCGAGCCCGCCGGAGCGGATGCCGAGCAGCAGCTGGTAGATGTCGCCGTGCGGGGCGCCGGCCGTGGTGGCGTGCTCGACCCGCAGCAGCAGGTGCAGCAGGGCCGGGTCGCCGACCTGCAGCGGGGTGCCGACCACCGGGGTGAGGCCGGTGATCGGCCGCCCCTTGCCGGCGTACCAGCGCTGGGTGGGCAGCCACGCGGCGATCAGTGGCAGGGCCGCCTGGACGAGTTCGCTGACGCCCAGGGTGGTTCTCCGGGCCCCGGTGCCCCGGGGGCCCGCCGCGGTGGCGGGGGCGTCGCCCGGGAGGTGGGCTTGAGAACGGGAGGTTTCGGACATGGCTCCCTTTCCCCGGAAGCACGCGGACTGCCCGACGGGTCGTGGCCGGGTCCGTCAGTCTTCCGGATTGCGGCGGCGCGGCGGTCGCGGCACGCGAGCACGGCTCGGGTGTCACGCCTTCGTGTGGGTGGCCGTTGGGCTGTTCTCCGTACGCGGTGGTGCAGAGAACACCGGGGGCGCGGGGGTCAACTCGCGCCCCCGGAGGGTCTGGTGGTGCTGTCCGTGCTGGTGTGCGGCGTGCGACGGATCGTTACTTCGACCGCCTGGTCCCGCTCAGGCGCGGGGGCTGCCGGAGCTGGAACCAGTAGAAGCCGTGCCCGGCCAGGGTGAGCAGGTAGGGCCACTCGCCGATCGACGGGAAGCGCACCCCGCCGATCAGCTCGACCGGGTACCGCCCGCCGTACTGCCGCAGGTCCAGCTCGGTCGGCTGCGCGAACCGCGAGAAGTTGTTCACGCACATGACCAGGTCCCCCTCGTACTCGCGCACGAACGCCAGCACGGCGGGGTTGCTGGAGGGCAGTTCGGCGTAGCTTCCGAGGCCGAACGCCGGGTTGAGCTTGCGGATCTCGATCATGCGACGCGTCCAGTGCAGCAGCGAGCTCGAACTGCTCTGCTGCGCCTCGACGTTGGTCACCTGGAAGCCGTACACCGGGTCCATGATGGGCGGCAGACTGAGCCTGCCCGGGTCGGCGGAGGAGAAACCCGCGTTGCGGTCCGGGGTCCACTGCATCGGGGTGCGCACGCCGTCCCGGTCGCCGAGCCAGATGTTGTCGCCCATGCCGATCTCGTCCCCGTAGTAGAGCACCGGGGAGCCGGGCAGGGAGAGCAGCAGGGCGGTGAACAGCTCGATCTGGTTGCGGTCGTTCTCCAGCAGCGGGGCGAGCCGGCGGCGGATGCCCACGTTGGCGCGCATCCGCGGGTCCTTGGCGTACTCCGCGTACATGTAGTCGCGCTCCTCGTCGGTGACCATCTCCAGGGTCAGCTCGTCGTGGTTGCGCAGGAAGATGCCCCACTGGCAGCCGCCGGGGATCTGCGGGGTCTTGGCGAGGATCTCCGAGACCGGGTAGCGGGACTCGCGGCGCACCGCCATGAAGATCCGCGGCATCACCGGGAAGTGGAACGCCATGTGGCACTCGTCGCCGCCCGAGCCGAAGTCGCCGAAGTAGTCGACGACGTCCTCCGGCCACTGGTTGGCCTCGGCCAGCAGCACGGTGTCCGGGTAGTTGGCGTCGATCTCCTTGCGGACCCGCTGGAGGAACTCGTGGGTCTCCGGCAGGTTCTCGCAGTTGGTGCCCTCGCGGGCGAACAGGTACGGCACCGCGTCCAGCCGGAAGCCGTCGATGCCGAGGTCGAGCCAGAACCGCAGTCCGGCGATCATCTCGTCCTGGACCCGGGGGTTGTCGTAGTTGAGGTCCGGCTGGTGCGAGAAGAAGCGGTGCCAGTAGTACTGCTTGCGGACCGGGTCGTAGGTCCAGTTGGAGGTCTCGGTGTCGACGAAGATGATCCGGGCGTCCGGGTACTGCTTGTCGTCGTCGGCCCACATGTAGAAGTCGCCGTACGGCCCGTCCGGGTCGGAGCGGGAGGCCTGGAACCACGGGTGCTGGTCGCTGGTGTGGTTCATGACGAAGTCGATGACGATGCGCATGCCGCGGGCGTGGGCGGCGTCGACGAACTCCATGAAGTCGGCGAGGTCGCCGAACTCCGGCAGTACCGAGGTGTAGTCGGAGACGTCGTAGCCGCCGTCGCGCAGCGGCGAGGCGAAGAACGGGGGGAGCCAGAGGCAGTCGATCCCGAGCCACTGGAGGTAGTCGAGCTTGGCCGTGAGCCCCTTGAGGTCCCCGACCCCGTCGCCGTTGCTGTCCTGGAAGGACCGCACCAGCACCTCGTAGAAGACCGCACGCTTGAACCACTCGGGGTCGAGCTTCTTCTTCGAGGTCTCGGGGAAGGTGTCGGGGACGGGCTCGTTCACTGTCACGCTGGGTTCCTCCGAACCGTGAGGAGGTGAGCCGGCTCGGCTGAGGGATCGAGCCGGACGTAGTTGTGCCGGCCCCAGGTGTAGACGGCGCCGGTGAGCTCGTCGTGCACCGCGTACGGGCCGTCGCCGTCCAACGTGACGGTGGCCTCCTGGACGTGGTGCGGGTCGAGGTTCACCACGGTGATGACCTGGTCGGTGAGCCCCTCGGGGGTGGTCGCGGTCTTGGAGTAGGCGAGCACCTGGTCGTTGTCGGTGGGGTGGAAGCGCAGGTCGCGCAGCTGCTGGAGGGCGGGGTGGCGGCGGCGCAGCCGGTTCAGCACGGTCAGCAGCGGGGCCAGGGTGTCGGTGCGGCTCCAGTCGCGCGGGCGCAGTTCGTACTTCTCCGAGTGCAGGTACTCCTCGGAGCCCGGGTGGGCCGGCTCGTTCTCGTACAGCTCGTAGCCGGCGTAGACGCCGTAGCTGGGGGAGAGGGTGGCGGCGAGCACCGCGCGGATCGCGAAGGCGGCCCGGCCGCCGTGCTGGAGGTACGCGTGGAGGATGTCCGGGGTGTTGGCGAAGAAGTTGGGCCGCATGTGGGCGGCGGCGTCACCGGTGAGCTCGGTGAGGTACTCGGTGAGTTCCGGTTTGGTGGTGCGCCAGGTGAAGTACGTGTACGACTGGTGGAATCCGATCTTCGCCAGGGTGTGCATCATCGCCGGGCGGGTGAAGGCCTCGGCCAGGAACACGACGTCCGGGTCGGTCCGGGCGACGTCGGCGAGCACGCTCTCCCAGAACACCACGGGTTTGGTGTGGGGGTTGTCGACCCGGAAGATCCGCACGCCGTGGGACATCCAGAACCGGAGGATCCGGATTGTTTCCTTGACGATTCCGTCCATGTCCTGGTCGAAGTTGATCGGATAGATGTCCTGGTACTTCTTCGGCGGATTCTCGGCGTACGCGATGGTGCCGTCCGTGCGGTGGCTGAACCATTCCGGATGCTTGTTCACCCAGGGGTGGTCGGGGGAGCACTGGAGGGCGAAGTCCAGCGCCACCTCCAGGTGCAGCGCCTGCGCCTCGGCGACGAAGTGGTCGAAGTCCTCGATGGTGCCGAGGTCCGGGTGGACGGCGTCGTGGCCGCCCTCGGGGGAGCCGATCGCCCAGGGCGAGCCGACGTCGTGCGGACCGGCCGTCAGGGTGTTGTCCGGGCCCTTGCGGAAGGCTCGGCCGATCGGGTGGACCGGCGGCAGGTAGACCACGTCGAAGCCCATCGCGGCGACGGCCGGCAGCCGCTCGGCGGCGCTGCGCAGGGTGCCGGGGCGCGGCGGCTCGACCCCGGTCGGGTCGACCACGGCGCCCTCCGAACGGGGGAAGAACTCGTACCAGGAGCCGAACAGCGCGCGCTCGCGGTCGACCTGGAGCGGCAGCGGGCGGGAGGCGCTGAGCAGCTCGCGCAGCGGGTGGCGGGTCAGCGCGTCGAGCACCTCGGGCGCGAGCGCGGCGGCCAGCCGGGACAGCGGCGGCAGGGACGGGTCGCGCAGCGCGTCGGCGGCCGCGAGCACGTCGGCGCGGCCCTCCTTCTTGGGTACCCCGGCCGCGGCCTGCTCCAGCAGCCGGGCGCCCTCCTCCAGCACCAGCGCGGTGTCGATCCCGGCGGGCAGCTTCACCGAGGCGGTCCTGCGCCAGGTGGCGACCGGGTCGCTCCACGCCTCCACCAGGTACGACCAGCGGCCGGGCGCCGTCGGGGTGACGTACGCGCCCCAGCGGTCGGTGCCCTCGGCGAGTTCGCGCATCGGCGTCCACGGGCCGCTGCGGCCGCGCGGGTCGCGCAGCACCACGTTGGCGTTGACGGCGTCGTGGCCCTCGCGGAAGACGGTCGCGGTGACCGGGAAGGTCTCGCCGACGACGGCCTTGGCCGGGCGGCGGCCGGAGTCGACGAGGGGACTGACGTCCAGGACGGGGATGCGGCCGATCACGGTGTCGCTCTCTGTCGTCTTGCGGGCGGCGGGCTTGCGAGCGGGGGACTTGCGAGCGGGCGCCCTGGTGGCCGGGGGCTGCGCGGCGGCGGACTCGACGCCGGCCTTCGCGGCGCCGGCCTTCGGTGCGGTGGCGGTGGTGCGGCGCGTGGTGGTGGTGCGCCTGCGGGGTGCCGCCGTCCGGTCCTCCTCGACCCCGGGGTGTCGAGTCGCTGGGGAGGCTTCGGATTCGGAGGATCCGCCAGGGACCGCTCCGGACGTCCTCGGCGCCGGCATCGCCGGATCTGTCCGAGTGTCAGAATCCATCCGTCCGGCGGATTCCGCGACCGCTGCGTCGAGGCCTTCGGCCACCGGTGTGGACTGGTCCCGCGTGTCGCCGTGCATGCCAAGCTCCTGCCCGAGATCGGCGGCAGCTCCCCGCGGGCCGGGGTCGGGCCGGGGGAGTACCGGAGGACTGCTGGGTGGGGAGGACGTGCGACCGGAAGCCTGCCCGCGCCGCTGTTCCCGGCAACCTGCCCGACGCCCGCCGAGCCGGTGGCGGGGCGCCCCGGAGCCCGTGCGCGTCCCGGCGCACGCCTGCGCGGGCCGCGTCCCCGTCCGACCCGGTCCACCCGTGAACGAGCGGGCCGGGCGTGAGGACACGCGTCCGTGCGCGGTGAGCGCCGAATGGGCTAAGAAGGGCGGGAACGGTCAACGCGAAAAGGATTCGGACGTGCTGCTTCGCGGGGGACGCCACCCGTCGTCGTACTCCCCACAGCATCAACGGCCTTCGGTCATCCTCGCACCGGCGACAAGGTTTTTGCAGCGGTACGACAGTAGTTTCGGGCCTTCTCCCGGCCGGATGAGCGGTCGGAAATGGAGCCGTACCGAAGAGTTCACGTATTGGTAGCGCGGGCCCCCGAAATGTGCGCCTCGCGCGCCCCCCGTGCAGACCAATGCGCCGAATGCGATCTCATCAATAGCCCGAACGGATGCCCAATAGCCCACTTGACGCACTGTCGGGCCGACCGCCGAGGCTACGCTTCACGCCGTGAAGGCAATCCGCAGATTCACCGTCCGCACCGTCCTGCCCGAACAACTCCAGCCGTTGCACGAGCTGGCCCTCAACCTGCGCTGGTCCTGGCACCCCGAGACCAGGGACCTCTTCCGGTCCGTGGACCCGGAGGTCTGGGCCGCGACCGGCGAGGACCCGGTACGGCTGCTCGGGGAGGTCCCGGCCGCCCGGCTGGCCGCGCTCGCCACCGACCGGCGCTTCCTGCGCAGACTCGGCGACCTCGCCGACGACCTGCGCGAGTACCTCACCGGCCCCCGCTGGTACCAGAACCGGCAGCACTCCGACGCCGCCCCGCTGCCCGCCGCGATCGCCTACTTCTCGCCCGAGTACGGCATCGCCGCCGCGCTGCCCCAGTACTCCGGCGGGCTCGGCATCCTGGCCGGCGACCACCTCAAGGCCGCCAGCGACCTCGGCGTGCCGGTCGTCGGCGTCGGCCTCTTCTACCGGCACGGCTACTTCCGTCAGTCCCTCAGCCGGGACGGCTGGCAGCAGGAGCGCTATCCGCTGCTCGATCCGGACGAACTCGCGGTCAGCCTGCTACGCGAGGCCGACGGCACCCCGAGCCGGGTCGACCTCGCCCTGCCCGGCGGCCGCACCCTGGCGGCCCACATCTGGAAGGCCCAGGTCGGGCGGGTCCCGCTGCTGCTCCTCGACTCCGACATCGAGGCCAACTCGCCGGCCGAGCGGGACGTCACCGACCGGCTGTACGGCGGCGGCAGCGAGCACCGGTTGCTCCAGGAGATGCTGCTCGGCATCGGCGGCGTCCGGGCGGTACGCGCCTACTGCCGGCTCGCCGGCCACCCCGCCCCCGACGTCTTCCACACCAACGAGGGCCACGCCGGCTTCCTCGGCGTGGAACGCATCCGCGAACTGATCGCCGACGACCGCACCGGCCTCGACTTCGCCGCCGCCCTGGAGGCCGTCCGGGCCGGCACCCTCTTCACCACCCACACGCCCGTCCCGGCCGGCATCGACCGCTTCGACCGCGAGCTGGTCGCCCGCCACTTCGGCGGCGACGCCGCGCTCCCGGGCGTGCCGGTCGACCAGGTGCTCGCGCTCGGCGCCGAGAGCTGGTCCGACGGGGACCCGAAGCTCTTCAACATGGCCGCCATGGGCCTGCGGCTGGCCCAGCGTGCCAACGGGGTCTCCACCCTGCACGGCGAGGTCAGCCGCTCGATGTTCAACGGCCTGTGGCCCGGCTTCGACCCCGCCGAGGTGCCGATCACCTCGGTCACCAACGGCGTGCACGCCGCCACCTGGATCGACCCGGCGGTGGTGCGGGTCGGCGCCGCCGAGATCGGCGCCGAGCGCGCCGAGGAGGCGATGACCACCGGCGAGACCAAGCGCTGGACCGGCCTGGAGAGGATCGGCAACACCGAGGTCTGGGAGCTGCGGCGCACCCTGCGGGCCCAGCTGGTGGAGGAGGCCCGCCGCCGGCTGCGCGCCTCCTGGCGCCGGCGCGGGGCCGGCGAGGCCGAGCTCGGCTGGGTCTCCTCGGTGCTCGACCCCGACGTGCTCACCATCGGCTTCGCCCGCCGGGTGCCCTCGTACAAGCGGCTCACCCTGATGCTGCGCGACCAGGAGCGGCTGCGGGCCCTGCTGCTGCACCCCACCCGGCCGGTGCAGATCGTGGTGGCCGGCAAGGCCCACCCGGCCGACGACGGCGGCAAGCGGCTGATCCAGCAGATGGTCGCCTTCGCCGACGACCCGGCGGTGCGGCACCGGATCGTCTTCCTGCCGGACTACGACATGGCGATGGCCCAGCGCCTCTACCCGGGCTGCGACGTCTGGCTGAACAACCCGCTGCGCCCGCTGGAGGCCTGCGGCACCTCCGGGATGAAGGCCGCGCTCAACGGCTGCCTCAACCTGTCCGTCCTGGACGGCTGGTGGGACGAGTGGTACGACGGCCGCAACGGCTGGGCGATCCCCACCGCCGACGAGAGCGGCGGGGCGCTCGACCCGGACAGCGGCGAGGCCGAGCGGCGCGACGACATCGAGGCGGCCGCGCTCTACGACCTGATCGAGAACCAGGTCGCCGCCCGCTTCTACGACCGGGACGCGGACGGGCTGCCGCAGCAGTGGATCGCCATGGTCCGGCACACCCTGGTCACCCTCGGGCCCAAGGTGCTGGCCGGCCGGATGGTCCGGGAGTACGTCGAACGGCTGTACGCACCGGCGGCGCTGGCCCAGCGGGAGCTGGCGGGGCAACACGGTGACGGCGCGCGCGAGCTGGCGGCCTGGAAGGCGAAGGTCCGGGAGGCGTGGCCGGCCGTCCGGGTCGAGCACGTGGAGGCGGACTGCCCGGCCGAGGCGCAGGAGCTGGGCAGCTCGCTGGCACTGCGGGTGCAGGTCGCGCTGGGGACGCTGGAGCCGGGCGACGTCGAGGTACAGGTGGTCTCCGGCCGGGTGGACGAGCGGGACCGGATCTCGGAGGCCTGCCTGCTCGCCCTCAAGCCGGTCGGCGGGCCGGATCTGGACGGCCGCACCCGCTACGAGGGCTCGCTGGAGCTGTGCCGGACGGGCCCGTTCGGCTACACCGTCCGGGTGCTGCCCGCGCATCCGCGGCTGGCCTCGCCGGCCGAGCTGGGGCTGGTCGCCCTGCCGGCCGAGTCGGCCGGGATGGACGCCGGGCTGCTGCGCTGAGCCCGGGGCCGTCCCCCGGACGGCCGCCCTCCGCCCGTCCGTCCGCGCGGGCGGAGGGCGGCCGTCCGGTCGTGAACCGTGGGGACGGCCGTGCCCGTACCCCTGTTCGGGAAGTGGGGTGGCCCGGCCGGGTGCGTGACGGCGCACCCGGACGGGCACATTCATGGGGCCCTGGAGCCGGGCCCGGGCTGACCCTAGACCAGGCTGTCCCGCCAGGCCCGGTGGAGGGCGGCGAAACGGCCGGAGCCGTCGATCAGCTCCTGTGGGGAGCCATCCTCCACGATCCGGCCCTGATCCATCACCAGGACACGGTCGGCGATCTCCACGGTGGAGAGCCGGTGGGCGATGATCACGGCCGTCCGGCCGGCCAGCACGGTGCGCATCGCCCGTTGCACGGCCTGCTCCCCGGGGACGTCCAGCGAGCTGGTCGCCTCGTCCAGGATCAGCACCGAGGGGTCGGCCAGCAGGGCGCGGGCGAAGGCCACCAGTTGGCGCTGGCCGGCCGAGATCCGGCCGCCGCGCTTGCGCACGTCGGTGTCGAAGCCGTCCGGCAGGGCGGCGATGAACTCGTACGCGCCGATGTCGCGGGCGGCCTGCTCGACCTCCTCGCGGGTGGCGCCGGGGCGGCCGATCGCGATGTTCTCGGCGACGGTGCCGGAGAACAGGAAGGACTCCTGGGTCACCATCACCACCCCGCGCCGCAGCTCGGGGGTGGCCAGCTCGCGCAGGTCCACGCCGTCCAGCCGGATCCGGCCGTCGGTCGGGTCGTAGAAGCGGGCCAGCAGCTTGGCGACCGTCGACTTGCCCGCGCCGGTCGCGCCGACCACCGCGACCGTCTGCCCGGCCGGGATCAGCAGGTCGAAGACCGGCAGCACCTCCTTGCCCGTCCGGTAGGCGAAGCGGGTGCCCTCGAAGGAGACGGCGCGGCCCTTGCCGGAGGACTCGGGCAGCCCGGTGGGCTCGGCCGGCTCGGCGACGGTCGGCTCGTGGGCGAGCAGGCCGGAGATCTTCTCCAGGGCCGCGGCGGCCGACTGGTAGCTGTTGAGGAACATCGCCAGCTGGTCGATCGGGTCGAAGAGCCGGCGCAGGTAGAGCGCGAAGGCGGTGAGCACGCCCAGCTCCAGCGCGTCGTCCACGACCAGGTACGCGCCGAGCAGCACCACGCCGGCGGTCCACAGGTTGGCGGTGGCGCGGGAGAGGCCGACGTAGCGGGCGATCTCCAGCAGGCCGTCCGCCGTCGCGGTGGCGGACTGCTTGTTGACCACGGCGAAGGCGGCGTCGTTGGCCTTCTCCCGGCGGAAGGCCTGCACCGGGCGGATGCCGTTCATGGTCTCGGTGAAGCGGACGATCAGTGAGGCCGCCGAGGTGCGCGAGCGCCGGTAGACCCGGCGCGAGCGGCGGCGGAAGGAGCGGGCGATCAGGGCCAGCGGCAGGAAGGCCGCCAGCGAGACCAGGCCGAGCTGCCAGTCCAGTACCAGCAGCAGCACCGAGATGTAGCAGACCGACAGGAAGACCGTCAGCAGCTCCTGCAGGCCCTCGGAGAGAAGCTCGCGCAGCGCGTCGATGTCGCTGGTGGCGCGGGAGATGATCCGGCCCGAGGTGTAGCGCTCGTGGAAGTCCAGGCTGAGCCGCTGGGCGTGCCGGAAGATCCGGCCGCGCAGCTCCAGCAGGATGTCCTGGTTGACCCGGGCGCTGATCTTGATGAACGCCCACTGCAGCACCGGGCTGAGCAGCGCGCAGAACAGGTAGGCGGCGACCACCGCGATCAGCGGGCCGGAGTCGTGCTCGCGCAGCGCCGGGATGCCGCGGTCCATCGCCACCGCGACCAGCAGCGGGCCGGACTGGAGCGCGGCCTGCTGGACCAGGATCACCACCATCGCGACGGCGATCCGGGCCCGGTGCGGGCCGAGCAGCGAGCGCAGCAGCGCCCGGGGCGCGCCCGGCGGGACGGGGATGTCCTCCTCGTCGGCGGGCGGCGGGGGCAGCTCCTCCTCGGCCGGCTCGGCGGGCCCGGCCTGTACGGGTTCGGCGGTGGTGGTCATACGCTGCTCCGTTCGGGCACCGGGGCGGCCTCGCCCGACATCAGTTCTCGGTAGTGCGCGCAGTCGCGCAGCAGCTCCTGGTGGGTGCCGACGGCCACGATCCGGCCGTCCGCCAGCACCGCGACCCGGTCGGCGAGCAGCACGGTGCTGGGGCGGTGGGCGACCACCAGGGCGGTGGTGGTGCCGAGGACCTCGCGCAGTGCCCGTTCGACCAGCGCCTCGGTGTGCACGTCCAGCGCGGAGAGCGGGTCGTCCAGCACCAGGAAGGCCGGGTCGCCGACCACCGCGCGGGCCAGCGCGAGGCGCTGGCGCTGGCCGCCGGACAGGCTCAGGCCCTGCTCGCCGACCTCGGTGTCCGGGCCCTGCGGGAGCTTCTCGACGAAGTCGGCCTGGGCGGTGGCGAGGGCGGTGCGCAGCTGCTCCTCACCGGCGCCGGGGGCGCCCATCAGGACGTTCTCCCGGACGGTGGCGGAGAACAGGGTGGGCTCCTCGAAGGCGACGGCGACGAGTTCGCGCAGCCGCTGCCGGGGCAGTTCGCGGATGTCCCGGCCGTCCAGCGTGATGGTGCCGGCGGTGGCCTCGTACAGCCGGGGGAGCAGCGCGGTGAGCGTGGTCTTGCCGCTGCCGGTGGCGCCGACCAGGGCCATGGTCTCGCCGCTGCGGACGTGCAGGTCGATGCCGGCCAGCAGGTCGGGGCCGTCCTCGGGGGCGTCGGGGTAGCGGAAGCGGACGCCGGTGAAGCGGATGCCGTCCGGGGCGGCGAGTTCGGTCGCGGTGCCGGGGTCGGGGCTGTCGGGTTCGTCCAGCACCTCGAAGAAGCGGTCGGTGGCGGTGGCCGCCTCGTTGGCGTAGGCGAGCAGCCAGCCGAGGGACTCGACCGGCCAGCGCAGCGCGAGCGCGGTGGAGAGGAAGGCGACCAGGGTGCCGGCGCTCAGTTCGTCGTGGGCCACCAGGTAGGCACCGACGGCGAGGGCGCAGCCGAGCGCGATCTCCGGCAGGCCGACGATGACCGCCCAGAGGTTGGCGAGCAGGTGCGCCTTGCGCAGTTCGGTGCCGCGCAGCTCCTGGGACTGGGCGCGGAAGCGCTCGGCCATCGAGCGGTGGCGGCCGAAGGCCTTGAGGATGCGGATGCCGAGGACGGACTCCTCGACCACGGTGGCGAGGTCCCCGTTCTGGTCCTGGGCGAGCCGGGAGGCGCCGGAGTAGCGGGCCTCGAACCGCCGGGTGAGCACGAACAGCGGGGCGGCCGGGACGAGGGCGATCAGTGCGAGCCGCCAGTCCTGGGTGAACATCACCACCGTGCCGGCCAGGAACATCACCGAGTTGACGACCAGGAAGACCAGCGGGAAGGCCAGGAACAGCCGCATGGTGTACATGTCGGCGGTGGCCCGGGAGAGCAGCTGGCCGGAGCCCCATCGGTCGTGGAAGGAGACCGGCAGCCGCTGGAGCTTGGCGAAGAGGTCCCCGCGCATGGCCGTCTCCAGCCCGGCCAGCGGGCGGGCCAGCACCACCCGGCGGGTGAAGAACAGCGCGGACTCGACCAGGCCGAGGACCACCAGCAGGCCGACCAGCGGCCAGAGGCCGGCCAGGTCGTGCTCGGCGAGCGGGCCGTCCACGATCAGGCCGAGGACCACCGGGACGGCGAGGGTGCTCAGCATGCCGAGCGAGGCGGCCGTCACCGAGACGGCCAGCCGGCCGCGGACGGCGCGGGCGTACGGCCACAGGCGGAGCAGGGAGCGGACCGTGGAGTGGCGCGGTGCGGTCCCGGCCGGGCCGGCCGCGGTTCTCGCGGCGTCCGCGTCGGTTCGGGGGGTTGCCGGGGTCGGGTCGTCGGGGTCTTGTCTGTTCTCGGCCATCGCGGTGAGGGTAGGCAGAGAGACCGTCACTTCTCATCCGGTTTTTCGCCCCTGTCGGTGGCGTCAGGCGAGAACCGGCCACCCGAACGGGCGGTGCGGGCGCGAACATGGGGCGCGCGCATCCGCCTCTGCGGGGACGAGTGCGCCGCGCGCCTCTTGCGAGCGCCTGCTCGTCGGCCGATTACATCTCCTGACGGATGCCCATTGACACGCAGGCGACAGGAGTGCGCAGATGACGGTCGAAACCGAGCCCACCCCCGGTCACGGTTCCGCAACCGTGCGGGTACGGGCCCAGCTCAGCCTCAGCACGACCGCGGCGCGGAACCTGGCGACGACGACCAAGTCGAAGCCGCAGATGCAGGAGATCAGCTCCCGCTGGCTGCTGAAGATGCTGCCGTGGGTGCAGGTCAGCGCGGGCACCTACCGGGTCAACCGGCGGCTGAGCTACGCCCCCGGGCAGGGCCGGGTGAGCTTCGCGAAGACCGGCTCCGCGGTGACGGTGATCGCCCCCTCGCTGGCCGAGGTGCCGGCGCTGCGCGGCTTCGAGGA
The DNA here is from genome assembly GCF_043201465.1 of Kitasatospora sp. NPDC048298. Lineage (NCBI taxonomy): Bacteria > Bacillati > Actinomycetota > Actinomycetes > Kitasatosporales > Streptomycetaceae > Kitasatospora > Kitasatospora sp. NPDC048298. Next base: position 68,725 of record NZ_JBICYZ010000002.1, on the reverse strand, counting down.
CGGGGAGGTGCTCGCCGAGATGGCCCGCCGGTTCGTGCAGCGGGACTTCGCACAGGGCGACGTGCTGGTGCAGGAGGGGGCGCCGATCGACGAGGTGTTCCTGATCGCGCACGGCAAGGTGGACCGGATCGGCACCGGCAAGTACGGCGAGCAGACCGAGCTGGGCTCGCTCGCCGACGGCGACCACCTCGGCGACGAGGCGATCACCGAGGGCGGTGGCACCTGGCCGTACACCGTGAAGGCGGCCACCTCCGGGGTCGCGATGGCGCTGTCCTGGCAGGTGCTCCAGGAGCTGGTCGGCCGCTCCGAGTCGCTGCGCGAGCAGCTGCTGGGCTTCGCCGCCGACGCCGCGCAGGCGCAGAACGAGCACGGCGAGGCGCGGATCGACCTCTCGGCCGGCCACCGGGGCGAGTACGAGCTGCCCGGCGCCTTCGTGGACTACGAGCAGGCGCCGCGCGAGTACGAGCTGAGCGTCGCGCAGACCGTCCTCAAGGTGCACACCCGGGTCGCGGACCTCTACAACAAGCCGATGAACCAGACCGAGGAGCAGCTGCGGCTGACCATCGAGGCCCTGCGGGAGCGGCAGGAGTACGAGATCATCAACAACCCGGAGTTCGGGCTGCTCGGCAACGCCGACTTCGACCAGCGGATCCAGACCCGCACCGGGGCGCCCACCCCGGACGACCTGGACGAGCTGCTGAGCATGCGCCGTGACACCGACTTCCTGTTCGCCCACCCGCGGGCGATCGCGGCCTTCGAGCGGGAGTGCAACCGGGCCGGCGTCTACCCGTCCACGGTCGACGTCCTCGGCAAGCACCGGCCGACCTGGCGCGGGGTGCCGATCTTCCCGTGCAACAAGATTCGGGTGTCCGACCAGCAGACCAGCGCGTTCATCGCGATGCGCGTCGGCGAGGACAACCAGGGCGTGGTCGGCCTCACCCAGATCGGCATCCCGGACGAGGTGGAGCCGGGTCTGAACGTCCGGTTCATGGGCATCGACGAGAAGGCGATCGCCTCGTACCTGGTCAGCACCTACTACTCGGCGGCGGTGCTGGTGCCGGACGCGATCGGTGTGCTGGAGAACGTCGAGGTCGGGCACGCCGGCAGCTGACGCCCTACGTCTCCTGGGCGGGGGAGCGGAGCAGGCGCAGCGAGCGCCCGCCCAGGACGACGGTGCCGCCCGGGGCGACGGTGCCGCCCGGGCCCGGGGCCGCGGTGTCGACCACGCTCTCGTACGGGGCCGCCGGCGCCGCCCAGGGTTCCCCGGGCAGGGTGAACACCACCGGTTCGTGGCCCGCGTTGAGCAGCAGCAGGAAGCTGTCGTCGCCGGGCGCCGGCCCGTCCTCGTCCCGTTCGGGCAGCGCGGTGCCGGAGAGCAGCATGCCGAGGCAGGCGGTCGGTGCGAACCAGTCGGCCTCGGTCATCTCGGTGCCGCGCGGGGTGAACCAGGTGAGGTCGGGCCGGCCGCCCGGGGTGGTGGCCCGGCCGGAGAAGAACGCCCGCCGGCGCAGCACCGGGTGGGCCAGGCGCAGCCGGACCAGCCGGGCGGTGAACGCGCACAGCTCCTGCCAGCCGGGCTGCTCCAGCAGTGACCAGTCCAGCCAGCCGACCTCGTTGTCCTGGCAGTAGGCGTTGTTGTTGCCGCCCTGGGTGCGGCCCAGTTCGTCCCCGGCGGTGAGCATCGGGACGCCGGCGGAGAGCAGCAGGGTGGCGGTCAGGTTGCGCAGTTGGCGCAGCCGCAGCGCGTTGACCGCGGGGTCGGTCGTCTCGCCCTCGGCGCCGTGGTTCCAGGAGCGGTTGTCGTCGGTGCCGTCGCGGTTGTCCTCGCCGTTGGCCCCGTTGTGCTTGCGGTCGTAGGAGACCAGGTCGCGCAGGGTGAAACCGTCGTGCGCCGTCACGTAGTTGACGGAGGCGTACGGGCGGCGGCCGGCCCGCTGGTAGAGGTCGGAGGAGCCGGAGAGGCGGTAGCCGAGCTCGCGCACGTCCGGGCGGGCGCCGCGCCAGAAGTCCCGTACGGTGTCGCGGTACCGGTCGTTCCACTCGGCCCACAGCGGGGGGAAGCCGCCGACCTGGTAGCCGCCCGGGCCGACGTCCCAGGGCTCGGCGATCAGCTTCACCCGGCCGAGCAGAGGGTCCTGGGAGACGGCGGTGAGGAAGGAGTGGTCCATGTCGACGGCGTCGCCGCCGCTCGGGCCGCCGCGGGCCAGGGCGGCGGCCAGGTCGAAGCGGAAGCCGTCCACGCCCATCTCGGTGACCCAGTAGCGCAGCGAGTCGGTGATCAGCCGGACCACCTGCGGGCGGCGGGTGTCCAGGGTGTTGCCGCAGCCGGTGTAGTCGGCGTAGCCGCGCGGGTGGTTCGGCGGGAGGCGGTAGTAGGCGGCGTTGTCGATGCCGCGCAGTGAGAGCGACGGGCCGAGGACGCCGCCCTCGGCGGTGTGGTTGAACACCACGTCGAGGATCACCTCGATCCCGGCGGCGTGCAGGGCGCGGACCATCCGCCTGAACTCGCCGACCTGGCCGCCGCGGGAGCCGGAGGCGGAGTAGCCGGCGTGCGGGGCGAAGTAGCCGATCGTGTTGTAGCCCCAGTAGTTGACGAGTCCGCGGGCCTGGAGGTGGTCCTCGCTGGCGTACTGGTGCACGGGCAGCAGCTCGACGGCCGTCACGCCGAGGCGGGTGAGGTGGTCGAGGGCGGCGGGGTGGGCGAGGCCGGCGTAGGTGCCGCGCAGGTGCGGGGGGATCTCCGGGTGGCGCATGGTGAAGCCGCGCACGTGGAGTTCGTAGAGGACCGTCTCGGACCAGGGGGTGTTCGGGCGGTCGCCGTCCTCGTGGCGTTCGTCGCCGTGGACGACCACCGATCTCGGGACGTACGGCGCGGAGTCGCGGTTGTCCCGGACGGTGTCGGCGACGTCCGCCTCGGGCCAGTTGCGGACGGCGGCGCAGGCGGCGTCGTGGGAGGTGTAACAGCCGTCGACGGCGCGGGCGTACGGGTCGAGCAGCAGCTTGGCGGGGTTCCAGCGGGCGCCGGTCCACGGGTCCCAGCGGCCGTGCACGCGGAAGCCGTAGCGGGTGCCGGGGAGCACGCCGGGGAGGAAGCCGTGCCAGACCTGGGCGTCCTGCTCGGTGAGGGGGTGGCGGGTCTCGTGGCCCTCCTCGTCGAACAGGCAGAGCTCCACGGCTTCGGCGCCGGCCGCCCAGAGGGCGAAGTCGGTGCCCCGGTGGCCTCGGTGGTCGGTGCGGAGGCGGGCGCCCAGGGGTTGCCAGTTGCCGGGGTTCAGGTGCGGTGCCGACGCCATGGCGGTGGCCTTCCTGGGCGGGGTGTTCCGGGTCCATTCACCTTCTCTTTCCCGGATTGCGTCCGGCAGAAGCGGTGGGCGTTTCCGTGGGTCGGGGGATTCCGGGTGATCGGCGTGTCCCCGTGTCGAGGGCCATCGTTGTTCCGGGCGTCGGTTGTGAACAGTGGGAGGGGCCCCGGGATGCGGCGCCGAGGACGGGTGTGGGCGCGGGGCGTGGCGGCGGTGGTCTGCTGTCTGGTCGTCCTGGCGGGTTGTGGCGGTCCGGCGGGGGTGTCGGAGGGGGACGCGGTCGAGGGCGGTGCGCGGGCGGTGCCGGCGGTGCCGTCCCGGGCGGTGCTCGCCGTGCAGCCGGTCGACGGGGCGCAGGACGTGCAGCCGGCGGGCGCCGTCCGGGTGGGGGTGACGCAGGGGCGGCTGGTGTCCGTGCGGCTGGCGGACGGCAAGGGCGCCGAGGTGCCGGGGAGGATCGCGGCCGACGGCGGCGGGTGGGTGCCGGACGGGCCGTTGCCGCTCGGGACGGCGTTCACGCTGGACTCCGTCGCGGAGGACGACCAGGGGCGCAAGGCGGCCTGGCACTCGGCGTTCACGACCGTCGCGCGGGCGCACACCTTCGCGGCGTTCTTCACCCCGGAGGACGGCTCCACGGTCGGCGTCGGCATGCCGGTCTCGCTGCGCTTCAGCCGTTCGATCACCGACCGGGCGGCGGTGGAGAAGGCCGTCCAGGTCGTCGCGGACCCGCCGGTGCCGGTGGCCGCGCACTGGTTCGACGGGCAGCGGCTGGACTTCCGTCCGCAGCAGTACTGGGCGGCGGGCACCCGGGTGACGGTGGCGTTGCGGCTCAAGGACGTGCAGGGGGCGCCGGGGGCGTTCGGGACGCAGAGCCGGGACCTGCACTTCACCGTCGGCCGGGCGCAGGTCTCGACCGTCGACCTGGACGCCCACACGATGACCGTCCGGGCGGGCCGGGGCGGCCAGGTGGTCCGGGTGCTGAAGATCTCCGGCGGCAGCCCCGACCACTCCACCTACCGGGGGGTGATGGTGGTGTCGGAGAAGTACAAGGTGACCCGGATGAACTCGCAGACCGTCGGCATGGGCGACGAGTACGACATCCAGGACGTTCCGCACGCGATGCGGCTGACCACCTCCGGCACCTTCGTGCACGGCAACTACTGGGCGGATCCCGGGGTGTTCGGCACCGCCAACACCAGCCACGGCTGCATCGGGCTGGCCGACGCCAAGGGCGGGGCGAGCAAGGACTCCCCGGCGGGCTGGCTGTTCGAGCACACCGTCCCGGGGGACGTGCTGGAGGTGAAGGCCTCCGCCGGGGACTTCGTGCCGCCGCAGAACGGGCTCAACGGCTGGAACGTGCCGTGGGACCAGTGGGTGGCCGGGAGCGCGCTGCGGCCGGTGCCGTAGGCCTCCTCCGAACCTTCACCTCTCGTCAACCCGACTCCTCTCAGGTTTCACTCGGAAGGCTTAGCTATCCTGCTCCGGCGCGTCCGGGATCCGGCCGGAAAGATCGGCCGGACGGTGCAACTCATGGGGGCACTCAACGCGTCAAGTGAGTGAAATACCGGGAGGGGAGAAACCGTGAAGACGGGTAAGACGGTCGGCGCAGCGATACGCACCACCAACCGCTACGGGCGCCGGAGCGCGATGGCGCTGGTCATGGGCGGGGTGCTGCTGCTGACGGCCGCCTGCAACGACGACAAGGGCGGCGGCTCGGGGGGTACGGGCGGCGGCAACGCGGCCTCCGCGCCGGCGGCGGACGCGGGCGGCGGCTCGGCGACGCCGAAGCCCTCGGCCGCGGTGTTCGCCGTGCAGCCGGCCGACGGCGCCCAGGACGTCGCGCCGAACGGACTGGAGGTGGCCGTCTCCAACGGCAAGCTCAGCACGGTCGAGGTGACCGACAAGGACGGCAAGCCGGTCGAGGGCGCGATCACCCCGGACGGCACCGGCTGGAAGCCCGCGGGGGCGCTCGCCGTCGGGATGGCGTACAAGGTGAACGCGCAGGCCAAGGACGCGGAGGGGCTGGTGGCCGCGTCCACCACCACCTTCACCACGCTGACGCCGGAGAAGAAGGTCTCCACCAACGACAACATCAGCGACGGCGCCACCTACGGCGTCGGCATGATCGTCTCGGTGAACTTCAACAAGGACGTCAAGAACAAGGACGCCGTCCTCAAGGGCATCACGATCGAGTCCAACAACGGCACCGTGGTCAAGGGCCACTGGTTCGGCGACCGCCGGGTGGACTTCCGTCCGGAGAAGTACTGGGCGCCGGGCACCAAGGTGACCGTCAAGTACCGGCTGAAGAACGTCGAGGTCGCCCCCGGCATCTACGGCGACGTGGACAAGGACGAGCCGTTCACCATCGGCCGGTCGATGGTCTCCACGGCGGACGCCAAGGCGCACCAGATGACCATCGAGCGGGACGGCCAGAGCACCACCGTGCCGGTCACCCTGGGCGCGGACGCCACGCCGTCCTGGGGCGGGACGATGGTGGTCATGTCCAAGGAGAAGGTCACCCGGATGAACTCGCAGACCGTCGGTCTCGGTGGCGAGTACGACATCAAGGACGTCCCGCACGCGATGCGGCTGACCACCTCCGGCACCTTCGTGCACGGCAACTACTGGGCCAGCCCGTTCGGCAAGACCAACGCGAGCCACGGCTGTGTGTCGATGCAGGACGTGAAGGGCGGCAGCGACTCCTCCGTCGCCGGCAAGTTCTTCAACGACTCGATGGTCGGCGACCCGATCAAGGTCGTGAACACCAAGGAGAAGACCGTCGCGCCCTCCAACGGGCTGGGCGGCTGGAACGTGGACTGGGCCGCCTGGTAGGCCCTTCCCGGTAGCGGGCCCGGCTGATCCGGGCCTTCCGGCGAGTTTGCCGTCGTGCGGCCCGATCCTCACCCGTTGGGGTCGGGCCGCCGCGGTTTCCGGGGCGACGAGCCCCACGAATGGCGCAACCTTTCCGATGGCCCGGAGCGTGTGACGTTCGGGTCCGTCGGATTCACGGGGATCACGGGGTTTCTGAGGGAGGGATCGACGTTGAGGTCGATACGCAGAGTGGTGGCGGTCGGTCTGGTCGGCGGCGCGATGGCGCTGACGGCCGCCTGCGGCGGGGGCGGCGGGAGCACGGCGGGCGGCGCGGCCAAGGCCGACCTGGGGGCGGGCGCGGCCGGTGCCAAGCCCGCGGCGGCGCCCAGCGCGGCGGCGTCCACCGGCACGGTGCCGAAGGTCTCCAAGGCGGCCGTGAGCATCGAGCCCAAGCCCGGCTCGGTGGACGTGGCGCCGAACGCGCTGAAGATCGGCGCGACCGGGGGCAAGCTCACCACCGTCAACGTGAACGACAAGGCGGGCAAGGAGGTCCCCGGCACCATCTCCGCCGACGGCTCCTCCTGGACGCCCACGGCCGGCCTGGAGGTGGGCACCGCCTACCAGGTCAGCGCGATGGCCGCGGACGCCGACGGCGCGGTCGCCACGGCGGACAGCGACTTCTCCACGCTGACCCCGACGGAGCTCGCCAAGGCCTCGGACAACGTGGACAACGACGCGACGTACGGCGTCGGCATGATCGTCTCGGTGAACTTCAGCAAGGACGTCGCGAACAGGGACGAGGTCGCCCGGGGCATCAGCTTCGAGACCAGCAACGGCACCGTGGTGAAGGGCCACTGGTTCGGCGACCGCCGGCTGGACTTCCGCCCGGAGCAGTACTGGACGCCCGGGACGAAGGTGGTCGTGCACTACCGCCTCAAGAGCGTCGAGATCGCCCCCGGGGTGTACGGCGGGGACCGGGACGAGCCCTTCACGATCGGGCGGTCCCAGATTTCGACGGTTGACGCCGCGACGCACAAGATGACGGTCGTATCGGCAGGTCAGACGAGCGACATCGACATCAGCGCCGGCGCGCCCGAACACCCCACCTGGAACGGGACGATGGTGGTCATGTCCAAGGAGGGCGTGGTGCGGATGCAGTCCAGCACCCTGCCCGGCATGACCGGTGCGCCGTACGACCTCCAGGTCCCGCACTCGATGCGGCTCACCGACTCCGGCACGTACGTGCACGGCAACTACTGGAGCAGCAGCAGCACCTTCGGCGAGGACAACGTCAGCCACGGCTGCGTGGGCCTCAAGGACGTCCAGGGCGGCGGCGCCAACACCTCGATGGGCAAGTTCTACGACGGCACGCTGGTCGGCGACGTGATGGTCGTGAAGAACTCGACGAGGAAGGAGACGCTCGACCCGTCGAACGGGCTGAGCGGCTGGAACGCGCCGTGGAGCACCTGGTGATCGGTCGCTGAGGTGGGGGAGGGGTCAACCCGGGCTTGACGGAAGTCGGCCCGGGTCGGCCCCTTCTTGCATCCGGCATATGCCGACGCGACGTGATCGTTTGCTCATTGTCCGTACGCGGCTGCTTGCGTTCCGCAATGATGGTCCGCATGGCGGGTTGGGGCGAAGCAGATCAGTCAGTGGTTCCCGGGGCCGGAGTGGTGGCCGAGGCATCCTGGATCGACGTCCGGGGCGGTGGGCTCTCGGCATTGGAGCGGCTCACCTCCGAGGAGCTGGAGGAGCTGTACTCCGGCAGACTCCGCGACCCGTCGGCCCCCAACGAGGTACGGCTGCCGTCCCGGCCCGAGTCGGGCCCGGTGGCCCGCAGACTGGTGCTCTCCGTCCTGGAGTCCTGGGAGCTCCACCAGCACCTGGAGGCCGGGGAGTTGCTGACCAGCGAGCTGGTCAGCAACGCGGTCCGGCACGCGGCCGGGCGCACCATCGGCCTGCACGTCGGCCGCAAGCCCGGGTGGCTGCGGATCGAGGTCCGGGACTCCTCGCGGGCGCTGCCGTGCATGATCCTCGCCGAGGCGAAGCCGGTGAACGAGCGCGGGCGGGGGCTGAGGATCGTCGACGACCTCGCCGACCGCTGGGGCGCGGACCTGCTGCCGCGCGGCAAGGGCGTCTGGTTCGAGCTGAGGGTGCGCGAGCGGCCCTGAGGGCGGGTGAACCGCTGTTCCTTGTGTTCCCGTGTTCCCGGGAAACACGCAGGGCCCCCGGGTGCGCCGTGGTCCGGCGGATGGGGGCCCCTGCAAGTCATCGCGCCGGCCAAGGGGGTGCGTGCCGCGCGATGGGCGTCGGCAGTGCCAGGTCGGGCCCGCCGAAGTCATCAACCCAGGGCGGCGTGCTGTGTCGCCCGCCGTTGGGCTGCTCTGACTATCGCACGGATCTCAGCATGTGGGCAAACCGGATGGCTTGGAATGCAAGGTCTGTTACCTAGTTCACCTTTGGAATTTGCATAGGTTAACGCCATCGCCTGTGAATATTCATGATCGCGGCAATGTGACCATGGCTTGGCGGGCTCGGGCGGCGTGTGCGCGCACGGCGGCGGGGGAGAGGTGCCGGCGGGGTGGCGGGGCGCTGGGGGTGCCGTCGCGGCAGGTGCGGCAGAGGCCGCCGAGGAGGGCGTGGGGGCGGCAGGGGGTGCGGCAGGCGGTGCACTCGATGACGCGGGCGGGGTGGTCCGGCTGTGGCGGTGGGGTCGGAGCCGGGTGGCGTTCCGGGGGCATCTTGTCGAGCAGGCGGCGGCGGGTGAAGGCGGCCGGGCTGTGGACGTCCGGCGGGAGGCCTCCGGTGAGGGCGGCCGTGAAGAGGGCCGGGGAGGTGCCCCGGGCCAGCCACTCGGCGGCCAGCGGTTCCAGGGCGGTGCAGTCGGCGGCCGAGAGGGCGAGGCGGGGGTCGGCGAGGCCGAGGCCGGCGAGGGCGGCGTAGGCGGCCGAGGTGGGGGAAGCGCGGTTGAGCGTTCGCTCCTTGGGGGGATCGGGCGCGGCGGGCGTTGACGTTTCGCCGGTCATGACGAAGCGCGTCCACCAGGCGTCGGAGCGGGGCGTGCGGGAGAAGTAGGTGCGGAACACCCAGCGGCAGTCCTTGGAGCTGACGCGCTCCCGGACGCGACGCAGATGACCTGCGGTGGAGAGGTTGTTGAGGGCGGTGCGGCAGGCCATCTGCCCGTAGTGGGGCTGGAGGACGGCGAGGGTCTTGACGTCCATGGCGGCGCCGTCGGGGAGGTGGTCGACGAGCGAGGCGAGGTACGCCTCGCGGGCGGGGAGGTGGGCGAAGTCACGCGCGGAGCGGGGGAGTTGCTCCGGGGCGGACTGCTTGCCGTATCCGGGGGGCGCCATGGCGGTAGGGTCGTGAGTAGCCACAGGATCGAGTCGCATTCGGTCGTGCCGGTCAGACCCCCGTTCGGTGTTGGTAGCACCGGCGGGGGTTGTTTCTTGCTGCGCACGCTACATGGGGAAACCGCCCGTGGAGAAGTCGTGACGATAAGTCATATCTGCTGCGCACAGGGGTGGTTGGAAGGTGGTTACCCACCCATTCCATTGAGGGTCACTCGGCCTGTGTGGCTTGAGCTTCGGAGGCGAAGGAGACGAAGGCGGACCAGGCCTCGGGGGAGAAGGTGAGGGTCGGGCCGGTCTTGTCCTTGGAGTCGCGGACCTGGATGGCGGAGGGGTGGGAAGCGACCTCGACGCAGTTGCCAGCGTCGTGGTCGCTGTAGCTAGAACGGAACCACGGCATGGTGGCGTTCATAGTTGCTCCAGTGTCTTTCGGATGAACCGCGCTGATTCCCGCGGGGCGAGGGCCTGCGAGCGGATCATCGCGTGGCGTCGGCTGAGCTTGCCTACGAGTTGCGGGTCAGAGTGGAGAGCGTTCGTTAGGTGGGTCTCGACGTACGCATACTGTTCATTGTTGATCGTTTCCAAGATGGTGAGCGATCCCGAGAGTCCAGAAGGGAGCATCTGCTCGGCAGGAAGGATCTGGATCCGGATGTTGCGTGAGCCCTCGAACTCAAGCAGCCGGTGGAGCTGCTCCTTCATGGCCTCCCTTCCGCTGATGGAAGTGTGGAGGGCCGCTTCGTAGATGGTGAAACTGAACAGCACCTCGGGCTCCACGAGCCTCTCTTGTCGCTTGAGGCGAAAAGCCACGCGTTCTTCAATGGTGGCGCTGTCCACGGGGGGCATGTGGCGGCTGAGGATAGCCCTGGCATAGTCCTCGGTCTGCATCAAGCCTGGGATGTAAAGGGCCTCATAGGAGTAGAAGGCAACCGCTTCCTTCTCCACGTCGAAGTAGGCGTCGCTGCGCGCAGGCCTGTTCTCCGGGGTGAGATAGGGGTGAGCCCCCACCAGCATCCCCTTCGCGTCGCACAACTCATCTGCTGCCTGTAGCAGTTGGAGCGTCGGCTTCCGTCGCCCCGCCTCCATCGACCGCACGCTCTCGATGTCGTAGTGAGCCGCCTGGCTCAGCTGCTCCCGACTCACGCCCGCGAGAGTGCGCCAACGCTTGACCTGATCGCCGCAGTACTTCCACGAAACCGGGTTCTGCTTCGGCGTGCTCACGGCCCCGCGCCCCTTCCTGCCCTGGTCGCAGGGCGGTCAGCCTCTCGCCGTACGTACGGCGTTACTGCTGAGGCTATGCCCGCCTGTCGACGCTTGAAGGGTGAAATGGCCGAACTCAGCCCTCGCGAGTGACGCCGCCCGTAAACCCTCCCAAGGACTCTGATGCTCACTCAGCCCGTCGACCTCGTCGAGTGGATGTTCCCCCGCCTCCCCCGCAGCGCCGGCCGTGCCCGCATCCGCTTCATCCGGCAGGCCTTCGAGTGGGAGGTGCCCGTCGACGCCGCCGAGACCGCCCTGATCCTCCTCAGCGAACTCGTCACCAACGCGTGCAGCCACGCCCGCGGCCCGCGTGACCGGATGATCGGCGTGCGCGTCCTCCTCCCCACCGCCTCCGTGCTCCGCATCGAGGTCTCGGACGCCAACTCCAAGCTCCCGACCGTCCGCCACGCCACCCCCGAGGACGAGTCCGGCCGGGGCCTCGAACTCGTCGCCGCCCTCGCCACCTCCTGGGGCGCCCACCTCCGTGGCGACGGCCACATCGGCAAGACCATCTGGTGCGAACTCGCCCTCCCCGCCCCCCTCGACCCTCACGCCTGAGCCCTACCCGCCGACCGCGCGAGAAGTCGGGTGGGCCGACTTCTCGCGCACGCCCTCCGGTCGCTGCCGCACGCCTCTACCGCCTTCTGCGGTGCCGGGACAGGGTGGCGACCGACCGTATCCGTCTCATCAACAGGAGAACAGCATGGGAGAGCACTCGAAGCCGCCGACGGACCCGAGCCAGGGGACTCCGCCGCCGGACAACGCCGACGGCAAGGTGCCCCCGCCGCCGCCGAGCAACGGCAAGCACAAGAAGAAGTGATGGCGAGCGACGACGGGCGCCTGGCCGAGCACCGGGCACGCCTGCACGCGGAGATGGCGCGACGCGGGGCGTGGCCGGAGGACTCGCCGTGGCTGCGCGAGGCCTTCGCCGCCCTGCCGCGCGACCGGTTCGCGCCGGACCGGCTGTGGCGCTGGGACGGCTGGGCCTACGTGCCGGTCGACCACGCCGACGACCCGGACCGCTGGGCCGCCGAGCTGTACTCCGGCGTCGACGCGGCTGCCGTCACCCAACTCACCGACGGCCGCCCGTCGTCCTCACTGTCCGCGCCCTCCGTGGTGGCGGACATGCTGGACAGCCTCAGGGTGGAGCCGGGCCACCGGGTGTGGGACGTCGGCACCGGCCAGGGCTGGACGGCGGCGCTGGCCGCCTGGCGGGCCGGGCCCGGCCTGGTGGTGACCACCGAGGTCGACGAGGGCCTGGCCACCTTCGCCCGGGCCCGCCTCGCGGACGCCGGGCTCGACGTCCACGCAGCGGCGGGGGACGGCACCCGCGGCGGGGTGCCGGGCGGCGGCCGGGTCGACCGCCTCCACGCCACCTACGCCGTCGAAACCGTCCCCTGGTCCTGGGTGGAGGCGGTGCGCCCGGGCGGACGGATCGTCTACCCCTGGGGCCGGTTGGGGTACGTCGCCCTCACCGTCGCCGACGACGGCACCGCCGCGCACGGCTGGGTCCACGGCCTGGCCCAGTTCATGGGCGACCGCCACGCTCCGGCCCAGCCGGGCAGTGGGCCCGCCGCGTACGCACAGGTGCGCGGCGATGCCGAACCCGAGGCCTGCCGGGTACTGGACCGCGACCCGGCAGGCCTGGAGGACTGGCACCTCAGGTTCGCGCTGCGCGTCGCCGTCCCGGACGCCGTGCTGTTCACCGACCGGGCCGGGGAGGGGCCGGCCACCCTGGTCCACGACGGCGCCCGTTCGTGGGCCGAGATCCGTCCGGACGCGGACGGCGGGCCGCTGCTGTCGCAGGGCGGGCCGCGCCGCATCGGCGACGAACTCGTGGCCGCCTGGTCCCAGTGGGAGGAACTCGGCCGCCCCGATCTCTACGACTACGGCGTCACCGTCACCCCGGACGCCCAATGGGCCTGGCAGGGCGACCCGAACGACGGCCCCCGGTGGCCGATCGGACGCCGGTCGACCCCGCCTCTGCCCGGCGCCCTCGGGCAACGGACCGCGCTGAATGACGTTCTCCGGCGGTTCGGGCCGGATGAGGACTTTGCGGCGGACGTGGCATCCGCTCACGCCCTGCTCAACGACAAGGTGGCCGAGTGGCCCGCCGACTGAGGGCGATGCGCGAGAAGTCGGCCCGGCCGACTTCTCGCGCAGCATGGGCGTGTTGATGACGCCCGGGGTCAGGAGAGCGAGAAGCCCATCTGGTTCACCACCGGCGTCATCGGCACGTACAGCACCTGCGCGTAGCACTTGGCCGGGTGCGTCGTCGATCCGGCCGGGCAGCCGACCTCGGACCTCGCCGCCACGATCACGCCGCGGGCCTCCATGTCGCCGTTCGGGCCGGAGGGGTTGGCCACTGCCGGGCCGCCGCTGTCGCCCTGCGCGGCGATCGCCCGGCGGTCGCCGCCCTTCGACTCGGCGACGTCCACCGGCCTGATCTTCGTGCCCTCGTCGTTCGTCGTCTCCACGTCGACCCGCTTGATCTGCACGTCGCACTTCCACCCCGACTGGGCGCCGCTCAGGCAGACCAGGTCCCCGACGTTGTTCCGCCCGGCCCCGTACGTGTGCCGGGACGAGCCGCCGTGGTCCGACCAGGCGCCGTCGTAGAACCGGCCGCCGCCGCTCCCGTTGACCGCGATCATGCCGACGTCCAGGCCGTCGCCGACCGAGGACAGGTCGCCGATGTAGCCGCCGGTGCCGTTGTAGTACCTGCCGCCGCCGCAGTGCGCGGCGGTCAGTACCACCCTCGTCCCGCCCTTCCAGCCGCTGAACGCCGTCGAGCAGAACGACGCCTTCGCCGTGCTCACCTCGGCCCCCGCGTAGTACGGCGCGCTGTCGGAGTGCCGGCCGCCGGACAGCGCCACCGGTGTTCCTTCGACACTGGCCGTCACCGGCATCCCGGCGATCTCGGCGGCCCGCGAGGAGTACGCCTGCACGGTCGCGTCACCGTCGGTGAGCCGCTTCGCCGCCGCCGTCTCCGGCGCGTACGTGATCGCGATCGCGGCGCCGTCCTCCTGGGGGCCGATCGACGTCCAGGCGTCGCGGGCCACGGCGGCGGTGAAACGGTCGATCGCGGCGCGCATCTCCGCGCGGGAGTACGGGCTCCGGTGGACGTCGACGGTGTAGCCGGGCCGGGCGTTCGCGTCGAGGAGGAGGCGGACCGTGGCCGGGGTCGCACCCTTCCAGTAGACGTCGGCGTGCTGGTCGGACGCGTCGACCACCGTCCCCGCGTAGCCGGCAGCCGCCGGGTCCCCGGACTCCACCCAGTCCTGCACCGGGTCCGTCATGCGGTGGAGCACCTGCTGGGCGTCCGGATCGCGGAGCACCGGCAGACTCACGGACAGGTACGGCTCGTCCTGCGCCACATCGGCGGCGACCAGGCCGGAGCCGACCACGACGGCCAGGACCACGGGCAGCACGAGGCGGGAGCGGCGCATGAGCGGGGTCCTTCCGGTGAGCCGACGGGCCGACACTCAGCGTAGGGATTCATCGACGGTCCGCTACGGGGGAAAGCCGAACACCGGGCCGCCAACGGGTGTGCGCGAGCGGCAACGCGCCCCCGCGAGGGGCGGGGCGACCCCCCGGAGGCAGATGGGGCGCCTGCGCGGGAAGTCGGCCCTGTCGACTTCCCGCGCGGACGGCTAGCATCGGGCCCGTGAACCTGTACTGGCACGTCGTGCTGCCACCGCTCAGCGCCTGATCGGGCGCGCGCTTCGGTGGCTTGACCCCCTGCGACCCCGGCCCGGCCCGATGGCGGCCGCCGTGGGCCGGTGGCGTGCGCCCGTTCTCGGAACCCCTCTCCTGACGGTCTTCGACGACGGAAGTTCACGACTGTGCCGAATCGCTTGCCCTCGCCTGCCCGTACCGCTTCCCCCGTTTCCCCCGTGCCCCCCGTTCCCCGGGCACCCCGCCGCGCCCGTCCCCGCGGTGGCGCGGTGCCGATCCTGACCGCCGCCGTCCTCTGGGGCACCACCGGCACGGCCAGCTCGCTGGCACCCTCCGGCGCCCCGGCGGCCGGGATCGGCGCCGCCGGACTGGTGCTCGGCGGACTGCTGCTGTTCCTCACCGACCGCACCGCCCGGGAACTGCCCCGGGTGTGCGCGCCGCGCGAGCGGTGGCTGCTCGCGGCCGGAGCCGTCGCGGTGGCCGGGTACCCGCTGACCTTCTACCCGGCGGTGAGCCGTACCGGCGTGGCCGTCGCCACCGTGATCGCCCTCGGCAGCGCGCCGGTGTTCACCGGACTGCTCGGCTGGCTCGCCCGGCAAGGCCGGCCCGACGGGCGGTGGGCCGGGGCCACGGCGCTCGCCGTACTCGGCTGCGCCGTGCTCGTACTGGGCCCCGAACTCGCCGGGCGCGGCACGGCGGTGGACCCGTTGGGCGTACTGCTGGCGGCGCTCTCCGGGCTCTCCTACGCGGTCTACTCGCTGATCGGCGGACGACTGATCGCGGCCGGGCACCCCTCGGGCGGGGTGATGGGCGCCATGTTCGGCGGCGGGGCGCTGATCGTCCTGCCGGTGCTTCTCACCGGAGACCTGGCCTGGCTCGCCTCGGCGCGCGGGGCAGGAGTGGTGCTGCACCTCGCAGTGGTCACCACGTTCGTCGCCTACTGGCTGTTCGGCCACGGCCTGCGGCACACCACCGCCCAGACCGCCACCACCCTGACCCTCGCCGAACCGGCCGTCGCCGCCGTCCTCGGCGTGGCCGCCCTCGGCGAGCGCCTGCCCGCCCTCTCCTGGTGCGGCCTCGCCGTCCTGGCCTGCGGCCTGGCCGTCCTCGCCCTCCCAGCGCGCCGCTAGTGCTCTGACCGCATAGGTTCGCCGGGGTGGGTGCTTCTCAGTCGGATCGTGCCGCCTTCCATGTCCACGATGTTCGGCGGGGAAGGCTGTCCAGTTCCCGGCGGCCGGTGCACCAGAGAAGCACCTGGACAGGATCTCCGGGTGGGGCGTCGGGGAAGAGGCGATCGAGCACAGCCGCACACAGCGGTGCCGGCGGCAACCAGTCCACGCCCAGTCCCTGCGTGATGTCGTGGGTGTGCAGCAGGGTTTCGGCGACGCCCATGGCTGCGAACCCCTCGGGGTCGCACGGACCCCAGTGCCAGGCCCGCAAGGTGGGGCCGGCTGTGGCCAACGCGCTGCTGAGGAGTCGGCCGCAGGCGGTGACCGTCTGAAGTACATCGGCCGGCGAGGCGGTGGGGCGAACGTTCAGGTCGAAGGGGAGGTAGGCGTCGGCAGCACCTGATGCCACTTGCCCTGCGTAGGCCAGGAGGTCGTGTCCGATGTGCGCCGCCGTCTCCCAGCAACTCCACTCCAGCGGACCCGCCCGCACCGTCCAATCCGCAGCCGTGTGGGGGCCGAGCGTCCTCGACATCTCCGCCACGGCCGTGTCGACATCCTGATAGTCCATGCGGAGCTCCTTACGAGGTTCGTGTTGTGCGACTGAGCTGTGTCGGTGGTCCGGTCACGCTGCTTGGGCTTCGGGGCGCCCTCCCCACCGGACGCCCTTCTCTGAGCTGTGTGGTTCGGATGGTTCGAGTCCGCCGGCGTGAACTGCCGCAGCGGTCCGAAGTGCGCCTCGATCGGGTTCGCCCAGGACGCGTTGGCGGGTGTGAAGCAGAGGTGGACGTTGTTGTTCTTCGTCCAGCGAATGATCTTCTTGCCGTTGTGGGCGGAGAGGTTGTCCGGGATCACGTAGACCGGGGCGCCGTCCGGGCGGGCCGCCCGGATCGACCTGAGCGCGGCCAGGGTGTTCACGGTGCCCTCGCGGCGCCTGTTCACGCCCCACAGGGCGTCGTCGCCGACCGAGTAGCAGCCGTGGAAGTAGGTCACGCCGTGGGTCCGCTTGTAGGTCGCCGGCAGCCAGTCGGGCCGGCCCTGCTCGACCCGGCAACTTCCCGCGGTGGGGCGGGTGCCGAGCGGGCCGAACCCGTCGAACGCGAATGTGCGGTCCGGGAAGCGGTCCAGGACGTGCTCGATCCGGTCGAGCTTGGCGTCGTAGCCGGGGTCGGTGGACTCCTTCCACGTCTTGGTCCGCTGGAAGGCGACGCCTCGTCGGGCGAGCAGACAGCGCAGGGCCTCACGGCCGATGCGGATCACCCGGCCATGAACCCGGCGCAGGTAGGCGAGCAGTTTGCGGACGGACCAGCGGGTGAACGGCTGCCCGAGCTGGGCGGGGCGGGTGGCGGCCGTCTTGATGACGAAGGCCTCGTCGTCAGGACTGAGCAGACGGGGACGGCCTCCCGCCCGCTGAGGGTCCAGGCAGGCCAGGCCGATCTCGTTGAACCGGTGGACCAAATCCCGCACGGTGTCCCCATCCGCCTGGACCAGCCGGGCGATGACCGGCACCCGGTTCCCGCCGGCCGACGCCAGCAGCATCGTCGCCCGCCGGTAGCGCACCGAACTGGTACTGCCCCGGCGCACGATCCGCTGTAACTGCTGCCCCTCTTGATCGGTCAGTCTCCGGACCTTGACCGGCTCTGCCACCATGCCTCCCCACACCGGACCGGAGGTCCACCGACATCCAACCGGTTCAGGCGTCACCGCCGCCAACCTGGCGAACCTATGCGGTCAGAGCATTAGCCGCCCGCCTCGTGCGGGAAGTCGGACTGGCCGACTTCCTGCGCGTTGGGGTGAACCGGTTGTCGGCAGTGGCGCCGTCTGTTGGGCTGGCCGGATGGGTCACCTGGATGAGCAGAGCAGGCCTGCGGCGTATGACCGCATCGGCGTCGGGTACCGGCGGATCCGGCGGCCGGATCCACGGCTGCACGCGTTGATCGGGTCCGCGCTGCGGGGGGCGCGCACGGTGGTCAACGTCGGGGCGGGGGCGGGGTCGTACGAGCCGGAGGGCGCCGAGGTCACGGCCGTCGATCCGTCGCAGGTCATGCTCGACCAGCACCCCGGGCGGCGGAAGATCAAGGCTTCGGCCTCGCAACTCCCCTTCGCGGGCGGGGCGTTCGACGCGGCGATGGCCGTGCTGACCGCCCACCACTGGCCGGATCTGCAGCAGGGGCTCGCCGAGCTGCGGCGGGTCGCGCGGCGGCAGGTGGTGTTCACCTGGGATCCGGCGCACCGGCCGCAACTGTGGCTGTTGGAGGACTACCTGCCGGAGATCCGGGAGCTGGAGGACGGCCGCTTCACCCCGCTCGCCGAGGTGGTGGAGGCCCTGGACGCCCACACCGTGCTGCCGTTCCCCATCCCGCACGACTTCACCGACGGCTACCAGGCCGCCTACTGGCGGCGGCCCGAGCTCTACCTCGACCGGGCCGTCCGGCAGGCCAGTTCGACCTTCGCGACGCTGCCTCCGGAGGTGGTGGAGCCGGCGGTCGAGCGGCTGCGGGCCGACCTGGCCTCGGGGGAGTGGCACCGGCGGTACGCCGACCTGCTCGACCGGGAGAGCGTGGACTACGGCTACCGCCTGATTATCGCGGGCAAATAGGCCGGGTATCGGCTGCGGCCGCCGCGCGGGAAGTCGGACCGGCCGACCTCCCGTGCGGCGTCGGTCACTTGACGAACACGCTGGCGCCGAACTCCTGGGTCGTGTGGCTGCAGGGGGAACGACCGCGATCACGTGCCCGGTGCAGTTCGGGCCGTCGTACACCAGGGCGTACTCGTCGGTGTTGTTCCGCGTGATGAGCGGAAAGATCGGGTTGTCGATGACCACGTTGGGGGAGATGGCGAGCTGCCCGTCGGCGGCGAGGGTGCCGAGTGCGGTCGTGAGGCGTCGCATGATGACACCTTGGGAGTGGAGGGTCGGGTCCGGGGCCGATGCGGCCCCGGAAGCAGCCTCCCCGCCCGCCGGGGAAGCCGCCGGCCCCGTGCGCCGAGCGGGCGACACGTATGCGCACCAGCGGGCGCGGCCCCGGCGGGTCAGAGGCCGAAGTGGGTGGCGATGCCGTCGAGGACGCAGTCGAGGCCGGTCTCGAACTGCCAGTCGGGGTCGTCCTTGCGGGTGGCCTCGTGGAGGTAGCGCTGGTAGCGGGGGTAGCGGCCGGTGCTCATCAGCCAGCTCATCCGGGAGGCCAGGCCGGCCCGGGTCTGGTCGCCGTCGGACCAGCCGCGTTCGCGGCGCAGGGTCGCGAGGGTGATCTCGGTGGTGACCGAGCCGTGGACGTAGCCGGTGACGGTGCGGAACACCGCCATGGTGGTGTCGGCGTCCAGGCCGTGCTCGGCGAGGGCGGCGAACGCGTGCTCGGGGACTGCCAGTTGGTTGGGGCTGAGGGAGAACGGGGTGGCCGCCCGGACGGTCCAGGGGTGGGCCAGGTGCATGGCCCGCAGGTGGACGGCCAGGGTGCGCATGGTGTCCCGCCAGTCCTCGGCGGGGGCGTCCAGGGGGAGCCGGCCGTAGGCGAAGTCGACCATCAGCTCGATGAGTTCGTCCTTGCCGGAGACGTACCGGTAGGCGGCCATCGGGGCGACGCCGAGTTCGGCGGCCAGTCGGCGCATGGTGACGGCGTCCAGGCCCTCGGCGTCGGCGATGGCGACCGCGGTCTCGGCGATCCGGTGCGGGGTCAGGGTGGTGCGCGGCGCGGGGGCCGGGCGGGCCAGGCGCTCCCAGAGTGGGACCTGGGTTCTGTCGCTGTCGCCACTGGGGGCCTGCTGGGCGGGCATGGGGCGGGCTCCTTCCGGCCGGGATCGTTCTCACCGTAGCACTTCTGGTGTACGGCGTATCGGCAGTGGACGGCGTACGCGTCGATGTGTACGTTGTATTCGACTGATACGCCGTACACAGCGCCCATCCCGGAGGGGGATTCCCATGTCCACGGAGCAGAACCTGAAGGTCGCCGTCCTCGTCGGCAGCACCCGCGAGGGCCGTTTCGGCCCGGTGGTCGCCGACTGGCTGCTCGGCCACCTCGAAGCGCGCGGCGACCTGACCGCCGACCGGATCGACCTGGTGGAGACCCCGCTGCCCGTCACCTTCCCGTCCTTCGGCGGTGAACTGGCGCCGGGTGACGCCGAGTTGCTGGCCGCCGTGTCGCCCCGGCTGGAGGCGGCCGACGCGTTCGTGATCGTCACGCCCGAGTACAACCACAGCTTCCCGGCCCCGCTGAAGAACGCCATCGACTGGCACAACCGGCAGTGGCACGGCAAGCCGGTCGGCTTCGTCTCGTACGGCGGCCTGTCCGGCGGCCTCCGCGCCGTCGAGCAACTCCGCGTGGTAATGGCCGAGTTGAACGCCGCGACGATCCGCAACACGGTCAGCTTCCACAGCGCCGCGCAGTGCTTCGACGCCGACGGCAGGGCGGTCGACCCGGCCGCCGACGCGGCCGCCAAGACCATGCTCGACCAGCTCACCTGGTGGGCCCAGGCGTTGCGGGACGCCCGCCGGGCCCGCCCGTTCGCGGCCTGAGCCGACGGGGGGAGGTACGAACGCCATGGCCAGCGAACCCGCCACCGAGCCCGCCACCGAACCCGCCACCGGCCCGGTCACCGGTCCCGCCACCGGCCCCGCCGTCGAACCCGCCGCCGAGCAGCGGCCCAAACCGCGGCTGCTCGGCGTGGTCGGGCTGATGCTCGGCATCTTCCTCGCGGCCCTCGACGGGGAGATCATCAGTACCGCGCTGCCCACCGTCGTCGGCGACCTCGGCGGGCTGGAACACCTCTCCTGGGTCATCACCGCGTACCTGCTGACCTCCGCCGCCACCACCCCGCTCTGGGGCCGGCTCGGCGATCTGTACGGACGCAAGGGCGCCTACCAGTGGGCGGTGGTGCTGTTCCTCGCGGGCTCGGTGCTCTCCGGGCTCGCCCAGGACATGGCGCAGCTGGTCGCCTTCCGGGGCCTCCAGGGGATCGGCGCGGGTGGGCTGATGGTCGGCGCGCTCTCCGTGATCGGGGTGCTCGTCCCGGCCGACGACCGGGCCCGGGTGCAGTCGGTGATCGGCGTGCTGATGCCGATCGCGTTCGTCGGCGGCCCGCTGGCCGGCGGCTTCCTCACCGAACGCCTCAGCTGGCGCTGGGCCTTCTACGTCAACCTGCCGATCGGGCTGTTCGCGCTGCTCGCGGTCGGCGTCGGGGTGCAGCTGCGGACCGAGCGCGTGCGCGCCCCGTTCGACTGGACCGGGGTCGTCCTGCTGACCACCGGCATCACCGCGCTCACCCTGGTCGGCAGCTGGGGCGGCGTCGCCTACTCCTGGACCTCCCCGCAGCTCCTCGGCGCGGCGGCGGTCGCGGCGGTCGCGCTCGGCTGGTTCGTCCGGACCGAACTGCGCGCCCCGGGGCCGCTGATCCCGCCCGCCCTGTTCCGCAACCGCAACTTCACGGTCGCCCAGGTGCTCGGCTTCCTGGCCGGAGCGCTCATGCTCGCCCTGATCGGCTACCTGCCGCAGTACCTCCAGTTCGTCCAGGGCGCCTCGCCCACCGTCGGCGGGTTGCTCCTGCTGCCCCTGATGCTCGGCATGATGGGCACCCAGCTGGTGACGGCGCGGCTGATGGGCCGGCCGGGCGGCGAGCGGCGCTACCCGCTGCTGGGCGGCGCGCTGGCGTTCGCCGGGGCCGCCCTGCTCCTGTTCCTCGGCACCGGTACGCCGGTGGCCCTCGCCTCGGGGCTCACCCTGGTCGCCGGGGTCGGGATCGGCCTGTTGACCCAGAGCACCCTGCTGACCTCGATGGGCGCCGTGCCGCCGCGGGACATGGGCGCGGCGATGGGCGTGGTCACCCTGCTGCGCAGCATCGGCGGCTCGCTCGGCATGGCCGTGCTCGGCGCGGTCTACACGGCGCGGCTCACGAGCTCGCTCGCGGAGCGCCTGGGGCCCGCCGAGGCCGACCGCCTCACCGGCGGCGGTGGTCTGACCCCGTCCGCCCTGGCCGGGCTCCCGACCGGGGTCCGCGACGCGGTCGGGGTCGCGGTCACGGGCGGCCTGCACGGTACGGCCGCGGGCGGTGCGCTGTTGGCGGCGGTGGCCACCGCGGTGGCCTGTCTGGCCCGCCCGTCCAGGGCTCCGGGCCCGGTCGGGACGGGCACCGCCGCCGGCGCCGCGGCCGGCGCCGCGGCCGGGGCCGGGGCCCGGGCGGAGGCGGGCAGCTGAGGCGCACGGGACGTGCGAAGGCCCCCGGGCGGAGGGGAACTCCGCCCGGGGGCCGTCAGACCGCCGCGATCAGCACTCGATGACGTTCACGGCGAGGCCGCCGCGCGAGGTCTCCTTGTACTTGATCTTCATGTCGGCGCCGGTCTCCTTCATCGTCTTGATCGCCTTGTCCAGCGAGACGTGGTGCCGCCCGTCGCCGCGCAGCGCCATCCGGGCCGCGGTGACGGCCTTGACCGAGGCCATGCCGTTGCGCTCGATGCAGGGGATCTGGACCAGGCCGCCGACCGGGTCGCAGGTGAGGCCGAGGTTGTGCTCGATGCCGATCTCGGCGGCGTTCTCGACCTGCTCGGGGGTGCCGCCGAGGACCTCGGCGAGGCCGCCCGCGGCCATCGAGCAGGCGGAGCCGACCTCGCCCTGGCAGCCGACCTCGGCGCCGGAGATGGAGGCGTTCTCCTTGAAGAGCATGCCGATGGCGCCGGCCGCGAGGAGGAAGCGGACGATGCCGTCCTCGTCGGCGCCCGGAATGAAGTTCAGGTAGTAGTGCAGGACGGCCGGGATGATCCCGGCGGCGCCGTTGGTCGGCGCGGTGACCACCCGGCGGCCGGAGGCGTTCTCCTCGTTGACCGCCATCGCGTAGAGGGTCACCCACTCCATCGCGTTGGCCGGCCCGATGCCCTCGGCGCGCAGCGTCCGCGCCGCGGCGGCCGCCCGGCGGCGGACCTTCAGGCCACCCGGCAGGATGCCCTCGCGGGTCATGCCGGCCCGCACGCACTCCTGCATCACGGACCAGATCTCCAGCAGCCCGGTGCGGATCTCCTCCTCGCTGCGCCAGGCCTTCTCGTTCTCCAGCATCAGGCCGGAGATCGACAGCCCGGTCTCCCGGCTGAGCCGCAGCAGCTCGTCACCGGTGCGGAAGGGGTACTTCAGCACGGTGTCGTCGGGCTTGACCCGGTCCGCGCCGATGGCGTCCTCGTCCACCACGAAGCCGCCGCCGACCGAGTAGTAGGTCTTCTCCAGCAGGGTCGAGCCGTCCGCCGCGTACGCCCACAGGGTCATGCCGTTGGCGTGGTACGGCAGCGAGCGGCGGCGGTGCAGGACCAGCTGGCTGTCCGGGTCGAAGTCGATGGTGTGCTCGCCGAGCAGGCTGATCCGCTTCTCGGCGATGATCCGCTCGACGTCCTTGTCGGCCTGGTCGACGTCGACGGTGCGGGGCGAGGCGTCCTCCAGGCCCAGCAGGACGGCCTTCGGGGTGCCGTGGCCGTGGCCGGTGGCGCCGAGCGAGCCGTACAGCTCGGCGCGCACGCCGGTGACCCCGTCCAGCAGGCCTTCGGTGCGCAGTCGGCGGGCGAACATCCGGGCGGCGCGCATCGGGCCCACGGTGTGGGAGCTCGACGGGCCGATGCCGATGGAGAAGAGGTCGAAGACGCTGATGGCCACGGGGGACGTCCTTGTCTGGTCTCGTGGAAGGACTTGCAGGCAGGGGAGGGCTGACACGGGACGGGGCACCGCACGCACTGTCCAGTGTGCGCGGTGCCCCGGGGTCCCCAGGTACGCCGGCGGGGTGAGGCCGGTCACCTGTTCCTGAGCCCGACCGGGCCCTGGAAGGACTACTCCTGGTTGCCCAGGTTGGGGTACAGCGGGTACTTGTCGGCCAGGGCGGTGACCCGGGCCTTGAGGGCGGCGGCGACGGTCTCGTCGAAGGCGGGCTTGAGCGCCTCGGCGATGATGTCGGCGACCTCGCGGAAGTCCTCGGCCTGGAAGCCGCGGGTGGCCAGGGCCGGGGTGCCGATGCGCAGGCCCGAGGTGACCATCGGCGGGCGCGGGTCGTTCGGGATCGCGTTGCGGTTGACGGTGATGCCGACCTCGTGCAGCCGGTCCTCGGCCTGCTGGCCGTCGAGCTGGCTGTTGCGCAGGTCGACCAGGACCAGGTGGACGTCGGTGCCGCCGGACAGCACGCTGGCGCCGGCCTCGGCCACGTCGGCCTGGAGCAGGCGCTCGGCGAGGATGCGGGCGCCGTCCAGGGTACGCTGCTGGCGCTCCTTGAACTCCTCCGAGGCCGCGACCTTGAAGGCGACCGCCTTGCCGGCGATCACGTGCTCCAGCGGGCCGCCCTGCTGACCGGGGAAGACCGCGGAGTTGATCTTCTTGGCGAACTCGGCCTTGGACAGGATGACGCCGCCGCGCGGGCCGCCCAGGGTCTTGTGGGTGGTGGTGGTGACCACGTCCGCGTAGGGCACCGGGTTCGGGTGCAGCCCGGCGGCCACCAGGCCGGCGAAGTGCGCCATGTCCACCATGAGCAGCGCGCCGACCTCGTCGGCGATCCGGCGGAACGCGGCGAAGTCGAGCTGGCGCGGGTAGGCCGACCAGCCGGCGATGATCAGCTTCGGCTGGTGCTCCTTGGCGAGGCGCTCGACCTCGGCCATGTCGACCTGGCCGGTCTTCTCGTCCACGTGGTACGCGGCCACGTTGTAGAGCTTGCCGGAGAAGTTGATCTTCATGCCGTGGGTCAGGTGGCCACCGTGGGCCAGGCTCAGGCCCAGGATGGTGTCGCCCGGCTGGATCAGCGCGAACATCGCGGCGGCGTTGGCCTGCGCGCCCGAGTGCGGCTGGACGTTGGCGTGCTCGGCGCCGAACAGGGCCTTGATGCGGTCGATCGCGATCTGCTCGACCACGTCGACGTGCTCGCACCCGCCGTAGTAGCGGCGGCCGGGGTAGCCCTCCGCGTACTTGTTGGTGAGGACCGAACCCTGCGCCTCCATGACCGCCACCGGGGCGAAGTTCTCGGAGGCGATCATCTCCAGGGTGGTCTGCTGGCGGTGCAGCTCGGCGTCGACCGCGGCGGCGATCTCCGGGTCGAGGGCGTGCAGGGACTGGTTGAGAACCGTCATGGTGTGGTCTTCCCGGTGGAGGAGAGCGGAGGGACGGTGGGGGCGGGCCGGCGAGCGGCCCGCCCGGTCACGGGCTGGTCAGCCGCCGATGAAGGCGGTGTACTCGTCCGCGCTGAGCAGCGTGTCGGTGGCCTCGACGCGCACCTTGAACAGCCAGGCGTTCCCGAACGGGTCCGCGTTCACGGAGGCCGGGTCGTCGATGACGTCCTGGTTGATCTCGGTGACCTCGCCGGTGGCCGGGGAGAACAGGTCGCTGACCGACTTGGTGGACTCCAGCTCGCCGCAGGTCTCACCGGCGGTCACGGTGTCGCCGACCGCGGGCAGCTGCACGTAGACGATGTCACCGAGCGCGGTGGCGGCGTGCTCGGTGATGCCGACCGTGGAGACACCGTCCTCGGCGGCCGTCAGCCACTCGTGCTCCTTGGTGTACTGCAGGTGCTGGGGGTTGCTCATGGCGTCATTCTCCAGGATGGGAAGCGGGCACGACGAAGCGGGCCGCCGCGCGGACGGCTGCGACGTGCGTGTATGGGAAAAACGGGGGCGGGACGAAGACTCAGCGGGCGCGCTTGTAGAACGGCAGCGCCACGACCTGGACGGGCTCGTGCTTGCCGCGGACGTCCACCGCGACGGTGGTGCCGGGCTCCGCGTGGGCGGCGTCGACGTAGGCCATCGCGATCGGCTGGCCGAGCGTCGGGGACGGCGCGCCGGAGGTGATCCGGCCGATCGGCTCGCCCTCGGTGGAGACCACGGTGTACTCGGCGCGCGGCACCCGCTTGCCCTCGGAGACCAGGCCGACCAGCTTCTTCGGCGGGTTGGTCTCGGCCGCGGCGGCGGCCTGCTCCAGCGCCTTGCGGCCGACGAAGGCGCCCTCGTTGGTGGTCTTGTCGAAGCGGACGACCCGGCCCAGGCCGGCGTCGAACGGGGTCAGGTCGGTGGACAGCTCGTGCCCGTACAGCGGCATGCCGGCCTCCAGGCGCAGCGTGTCGCGGCAGGACAGGCCGCACGGGATCAGGCCGTGGCCCTCGCCGGCGGCGGTAAGCGCCTGCCAGACGGGCTCGGCGTCGACCGGGTGGCAGAAGATCTCGAAGCCGTCCTCGCCGGTGTAGCCGGTGCGGGCGAGCAGCACGTCGCGGCCGGCCACCTGGGCCGGGAGGATCGCGTAGTACTTCAGGCCGGGCAGGTCGGCGTCGGTGGTCTTCGCCAGGATGCCGGTGGCCTCCGGGCCCTGGACGGCGATCAGCGCGTAGGTGTCGCGGTCGTCGGTGACGACGGCGTCGAAGCCCTTGGCGCGGGCGATCAGCTCGTCGAGGACCAGCTGGGCGTTCGAGGCGTTGGCGACGACCAGGAAGGCGTCCTCGCGCAGGCGGTAGACGATCAGGTCGTCCAGGATGCCGCCGTCCTCGGCGCAGATCATGGTGTAGCGGGCGCGCAGCACGCCGAGCGCGGAGACGAAGCCGACCAGCGCGTGGTCCAGCATCTCGCCGGCCTGCGGGCCGGTGACGGTGATCTCGCCCATGTGCGAGAGGTCGAACAGGCCGGCCTTGGTGCGGACGGCGAGGTGCTCCTCGCGCTCGCTGCCGTAGCGCAGCGGCATGTCCCAGCCGGCGAAGTCGGTCATGGTCGCGCCGAGGGCGCGGTGCAGCGCGTCGAGCGCGGTCAGGCGGAGGGACGACATGGCCAGGAACTCCTCGGTCGGGGCACTCAGGGGTGCACGCACCGGATCGGACCCGCTCGGGGGCCGACCCTGCGCGCGGGCATGCGGCGGCGTGGGTCTCCCCATCTGTCGTCGAACCTGAGAGCTTCACCGCCCGCCGCCCGCAGCCGTTTCCAGCTTGGGGGACAGCATGACGGCTTGCACCGTGGGTGGGCACACGACATGGCCGTGCGCCGCTTTCCAGATGTGCCTAACCCGTGCGGTAGGGGTGCCTGAGAGATTCCGGGGAGGACTTGCTCCTTCGGCGCCGGCTGTGCCTGAGCGGCACTCCGGGCTCTCCCGCGCGGGTTCGAGCGGCCGGTGTGGAGTTGTAGGGGCCCGCGGCGCATGCCGTCGGACGGGCACATCATGGCACGTCCCGGGCGACGAGGGGAGGGGGGACCCGGTCACACCGCGCGGTATCCGGACACGGGCCCCGGACGGCACCCGAACACGAGGCCGGGGTACGCCCGAGGCCGGGCCCCGGACAGCACCCGAACACGAGCCCTAAAGAGGAAGGCCCCGGGGCCCTAGACTGCTGCGCGTCGGCGCAGCAGTGGGCGGCCGACCAGCAGAGGGCGGAATCGGCGGCGCATGGGGTACCCGGTGGAGCAGCAGCAGGGGTGGGGCGGACCGGAGGAGGCGCCGGCGGGTGGCTCCTGGCCGGCCAACGAGCTGGAGCAGGTGCTGACCGCGGCCCTGGGGGACCCGGGCGCGACGCCGCGGGTGATCGAGGTGCTGGCGCGCAGCCAGGTGTGGGTGCCGCTGCCGGCCGGGGCCGACCCGCAGGGGCAGTCGCTGGACCTGCCGACCATCGAGCTGGGCGGCGACCCGTACGTGCCGGTGTTCTCCTCGCAGGAGGTGTTCCTCCAGCAGGCGCCGGGGATGGCCTTCGCGATCGCGCCGGTGTGGGAGTTCGCCCGCGGGCTGCCGCTGGGCCTGGGCATCGCGGTGAACCCGGAGGCGGCGGTGGGCATACCGGTGCCGCCGCAGGGGGTCGCCGAGCTGCGCCGCGGTCCGCGCGCGGACCGCTGGGAGGGCGCCGGCGACGCGTCGGAGCCGACCGGCGGGCGGGTGGCGCTGCGCGAGCCGGTGCCGGGCGAGGACCCGGAGCACTTCCTGGCCGCCTGCCGGAGCGAACTGTCCGCGCTGCCCGGGGTGCTGACCGCCCGCAGGGCGCTGGCCAGCATCGAGGGCGAGCCGACCGTGATGTTCGTGGGCGTCCAGCTGGACGCGGCGGCACCGGCCGATCCGGCCGCGGTGAACGAGGCACTCGGGCGAGCCCTGGGAACCGCGCCGCTGCCCGGCGGCGTCCACCTCGTACTGCTCGACCTCGCCGACGACCCGGTGGTCGAGTGGCTGCTCACCCGGGTACAGCCGTTCTACGCGCGGGTCTGAGCGGGGTCCGTATCAAAGGCACGTCGCCGTGGCGGTGGCCGGTGCCGCGCCATAGGGTGCGTGCAGACGGCCGACGGGTCGGCGGGTTGAGGGAAAGAGGCGCGGCGAGGTGGGCGCATGAGTGCGGGAACGGGAGCGGGCGGTGTGCCGGGGCCCTGGGGCCAGGCACCGGCCGGGCGCCCGGGAGCTGATCCCGGCGCGTTGGAGCGCGCCCTGCGCGACGTCGCGCCGGAGCGCTACGACGCGTACGAGCGGCTGCTGCACGCGCTGGCGGACGGTCAGGTCTGGATGCTGCTGTGGCACGGCACGCCGGGCAGCCCGGACGCCCAGTACGGGAACATGGAGATCAGCGGCCACGGCTACGCGCCGGCCGTCACCTCGTCCGAGCAGCTGACCGCCTCCGGCTGGGCGCGGGCCCACGAGGTGGTCTCGGGCCGGGAGATCGCGGCCTCGCTGTACCGCACCCGCTGGGGCCTGTGGCTCAACCCGCACGCGCCCGGCGGCGGCGTCGGGGTGCCCTGGGCGGACCTCCGGCGGATCGCCGCGGGCCTGGACCGGCTGCCGGCGGGGCCGTTGAAGCTGAGCGAGCCGCAGCTGAACGCCCAGCCGTTCTTCGCGCTGCTGGAGCGGCAGGCCGTCGAGGTGCGCCCGGTGCGGGCGCTGCGCCGGGCCTGGGTGCAGCCCGCGGTGGGGGAGCCGTACCTGGCCATCGGCCTTGACCTGTACGAGAGTTCGCCGCCGGCCGTGGAGGCGGTGCGGGCGCTGATGCAGCGCGCGATCGCGGTGGCCCCGGAGGGGCTCGCGGTGTCCACGGTGGCGATGTCGGACGAGTACGACCCGGTGGCGCTGTGGATGCGCGCCAACGCGCGGCCGTTCTTCGACCGGGAGGCGGGGCGCCCGCCGACCGGCCCGTACCCGCCGGTGCCCCCGCCGCCGTACCCCGGGCAGTCGATGCCGGGCTACGCGTACGGCACCCAGCCGCCGGCCCAGGGCTGGCAGCAGCAACAACAGCAACAGCCGCCGCAGCGGCCGTGGCCCGGTTACCCCGGGAACTGATCCCCAAAACCCATTCCGCGAAGCCGACTTGATTGTCCATCAAGTCGGCTTCGATGCTTTCCGGACGAATTTCCGGATGTGTGCTCCGGTCATCTTGACATGGCAGTAACAGCTATGTGAAGAGGTATATGCGGAAGATCGGGGAGGTGCATGTGCGCAGATCACAGTTGGGCATCTGTCGGTTGGCAGGGCTGGCGCAAGTCAGTTCGGATGGCAGAGAGTTCTGCGCAACGCACCGCGCGTGCTGGAACCCCACAAAGGTGAGCGCGCACGCCGACAGCCCCGCCCACGCGACGCCCATCCCGCGTGGTGGCAGTGCCCGTGCACCACTCACTGCCGTCAAGACCGCTCCTCCACAGCACTTCCGCACGTCCGCAGCCGCACCGCCGAAGCCGGCGACCGGCACCCGTGGGCCGGCCACCGTCGGCGAGGGGACCAACTGACCATGACCGCATCCGTGACCACCGCCGGGAACGAACCGGAGGCACCAGCCGCCGAGAGCCCGGCCAAGAAGATCGAGGGCCGCTCCCTCGGCCAGATCGCCTGGACCCGCTTCAAGCGGGACAAGGCCGCCGTCGCCGGCGGCGTCGTGGTGATCGTGCTGATCCTGCTCGCCCTGCTGGCGAAGCCGATCGAGTCGTTGTTCGGGCTCGACCCGGACGCCCTCCACCAGGACCTCCTGGACGCCGACCTCGGTGGTCTGCCGTTCGGTGACTGGGGCGGCATGAGCATGGACCACCCGCTCGGCATCGACCCGCTGCAGGGCCGTGACCTGCTCACCCGCGTCATCGAGGGCTCCTGGGTCTCCCTGCTGGTCGCCTTCGGCGCGACCGTCCTGTCCAACACCATCGGCACCGTGCTCGGCATCATGGCCGGCTACTACGGCGGTTGGGTCGACACCGTGATCAGCCGGGTGATGGACGTCTTCCTGGCGTTCCCGCTGCTGCTGTTCGCCATCGCGATCTCGACCTCGCTCCAGGGCGGCGCGTTCGGCCTGCACGGCCTGCCGCTGCACATCCTGGTGCTGATCTTCGTGATCGGCTTCTTCAACTGGCCCTACATGGGCCGGATCGTGCGCGGCCAGACGCTCTCGTTGCGCGAGCGCGAGTTCGTCCACGCGGCCCGCAGCCTGGGTGCCCGCGGCCCGTTCATCCTGTTCAAGGAACTGCTGCCCAACCTGGTCGGTCCGATCCTGGTCTACTCGACCCTGCTGATCCCGACCAACATCCTCTTCGAGGCCGGGCTGAGCTTCCTCGGCGTCGGCATCCAGCCCCCGCAGGCCTCCTGGGGCGGGATGCTCCAGGACGCGATCCGGTACTACCAGGTGGACCCCCAGTACATGGTGGTCCCCGGCCTGGCGATCTTCGTCACCGTGCTCGCCTTCAACCTGCTCGGCGACGGCCTGCGCGACGCCCTCGATCCCAAGAACAACTGACCGAGCGTCATCGAGCAGCCCTGAACGATCGACTGACCCCGTGTCAAGACCCTCCACCGCCTCCACATCCCCAAGGGGTTGATCTCACCCATGCGTAGGTCCCGTACCGTCGCCCTGACCGCGGCGGCTGCCGCCGCGGTCCTGGTCGTGACCGGTTGCACCAGCTCGTCGAAGAGCGGCGGCTCCTCCTCGGCCTCCGGCTCCGCCGGGGGCGGCGCCAACGCGGCCACCAAGAGCATCGTCAACGCCTCGGACAAGAAGGGCGGGACGGTGACCTTCGAGATGAAGGGCACCCCGGACTCGCTCGACCCGGGCAACACGTACTACGCGTACATCTACAACTTCTCGCGTCTGTACGCCCGTTCGCTGACCACCTTCAACCCGGCGCCGGGCGAGGAGGGCAACAAGCTCGTCCCGGACCTGGCCGAGTCGGAGGGCAAGCAGAGCGCGGACGGCCTGACCTGGACGTACAAGCTGCGCGCGGGCCTGAAGTACGACGACGGCACCCCGATCACCTCGAAGGACGTCAAGTACGCCGTCGAGCGCTCCAACTTCACGGACGTGCTCACCAACGGCCCGACGTACTTCCGCAACCTGCTGGTGGACAACCCGACGCCGTACCAGGGTCCGTTCAAGGACAAGGAGGGCGGCCTCAACTCGATCGAGACGCCCGACGACCTCACCGTCGTCTTCCACCTCCAGCACCCGTTCGCGGACTTCGACTACCTGGTCGCCACCCCGCAGACCGCTCCGGTCCCGCAGCCGAAGGACACCGGCGCCGACTACGTCAAGCACATCGTGTCCTCGGGCTCCTACAAGTTCGAGTCCTACGAGGACGGCAAGCAGGCCGTCCTGGTGCCGAACCCCAACTGGGACAAGAGCACCGACCCGATCCGCAAGCAGCTCGGCGACAAGATCGTGCTCCGGTTCAACATCGACCAGGCCACCATCGACAAGGACCTGCTGGCCGGCAACGCCCAGGTCGACCTCGGCGGCACCGGCGTCGACCCGCAGACCCAGGCGCAGATCCTCCAGGACCCGAAGCTCAAGGCCAACACGGACAACGCCTACGGCGGCCGCCTGGTCTACCTGGCGATCAACTCCAAGCTCGCGCCGTTCGACAACGTCGAGTGCCGCAAGGCGGTCCAGTACGCGGTTGACAAGGTCTCGGTGCAGACCGCCCTGGGCGGCCCGATCCGCGGCCAGGTCGCCAACACGGTGCTCCCGCCGGACATCCCGGGCCACCAGGACTTCAACACCTTCGAGACCAAGGACAACAAGGGCGACGAGGCCAAGGCCAAGGACGCCCTGAAGGCCTGCGGCAAGGAGGGCGGCTTCAACACCGTCATCTCCGCCCGCACCGAGCGCGCCACCGAGATCGCCGGCGCGACCTCGATCCAGGCGGCGCTGAAGAAGATCGGCATCAGCGCCGAGATCCAGCAGTACCCGTCGTCCAAGTACCTGACCGACAACGCCGGTTCGCCGAAGTTCGCGGCGGACCACAACATCGGCCTGATGATGATGCAGTGGGGCGCCGACTGGCCGACCGGCTACGGCTTCCTCCAGCAGATCGTCGACGGCCGCGCGGTCAAGGACACCGGCAACAACAACCTGGGCCAGCTGAACGACCCGGCGGTCAACAAGCTGATCGACGACGTCGCCGTCAACCCGGACAAGGCGGCCCGCGAGAAGATGTACGCGGACATCGACAAGAAGGTCATGGACTCGGCGGTCTACGTCCCGCTGACCTACTTCAAGGTCTTCCTGTACCGCCCGTCCAACGCCACCAACCTGGCCTCCACGTCGGCGTTCTCGGGTCAGTACGACTACCTGAACATCGGCACCACCAAGTAAGAGCCTGGCTCCGCATCCCTGAAGGCAGGTGAAGGCAGCGGCGCCCGCCGCCGTCCGGAAGACCCCGGACGGCGGCGGGCCGCCGGAGCCGCCCAACTGTGTTTGCCTACATCATCCGCAGGATCCTCGCGGCCCTGGTGCTGCTACTGGTCGTCAGCGCCGTCACCTTCGCGATCTTCTTCCTGCTCCCGCGCATCGCCGGTGAGACGGCCGACCAACTGGCCGCCCAGTTCATCGGGAAGAGCCCGTCCCCCGAGACGATCGCGGCGGTCAAGCAGAACCTCGGCCTCGACCAGCCGCTGTACGCCCAGTACTGGAAGTTCCTCAAGGGCCTGGTCGCCGGCGCCGAGTACAACTTCGGGCCGGAACCGGCCACCTGCCACGTGCCCTGCTTCGGCTACTCCTTCAAGAACCACCTCGAAGTCTGGCCCGAGCTGTCCAAGCGGATCCCGACGACCATCTCGCTCGCCGCCGGCGCGGCCGTGCTCTGGCTGGTCTCCGGCGTCGCCACCGGCGTCGTCTCCGCCCTGAAGCCGAAGTCGATCTTCGACCGGCTCTCCATGGGCATCGCGCTCGCCGGCGTCTCGCTGCCGGTCTTCTTCACCGGCGCGCTGCTGCTCACGCTGTTCAGCTACGAGTGGCCGATCCTGGACAACCTGCAGTACGTGGACTTCACGGACAACCCGCTGATGTGGGCCCGCAACCTGATCCTGCCGTGGATCTCGCTGGCCTTCCTCTACTCCGCGCTCTACGCCCGGCTCACCCGCGCCGGAATGCTGGAGACGATGAGCGAGGACTACATCCGCACCGCCCGGGCCAAGGGCCTGGCCGAGGGCAAGGTCGTCGCCCGGCACGGGCTGCGCGCCGCGCTCACCCCGATCGTCACGATCTTCGGCATGGACCTCGGGCTGCTGCTCGGCGGTGCGCTGATCACCGAGCAGGTCTTCTCGCTCCAGGGCGTCGGCCAGTTCGCCGTCCAGGCGATCACCGACAACGACCTGCCCAAGATCCTCGGCGTCACCCTGCTCGCCGCCTTCTTCATCGTCGTCTGCAACCTCGTGGTCGACCTCCTGTACGCCCTCGTCGACCCCCGGGTGAGGCTCTCGTGACCGACCTCCAGAAGACCCCGGCGGACGCCGCGCAGAGCCCGTCCGGCGACCCCTTCCTCTCCGTGCGCGACCTGCGGATCCACTTCGACACCGACGACGGCCTGGTCCGCTCGGTGGACGGGGTCAGCTTCGACCTGCACAAGGGGCGCACCCTCGGCATCGTCGGCGAGTCCGGCTCCGGCAAGTCCGTCACCTCGCTGGGCATCATGGGCCTGCACCGCTCCAAGCGGGCCCGGATCAGCGGCGAGATCCGGCTGAACGGCGAGGACCTGATCGCGGCCGGCCCGGACCGGGTGCGCCAACTGCGCGGCCGTGAACTGGCAATGATCTTCCAGGACCCGCTGACCGCGATGCACCCCTACTACACGGTGGGGCAGCAGATCGTCGAGGCCTACCGGGTGCACCACCCCCAGGCCTCCAAGAAGCAGGCCAGGGCCCGCGCCGTCGAGATGCTCGACCGAGTCGGCATCCCGCAGCCCGACCGCCGGGTGGACGACTACCCGCACCAGTTCTCCGGCGGCATGCGCCAGCGCGCGATGATCGCCATGGCGCTGGTCAACGACCCCTCGCTGCTGATCGCCGACGAGCCCACCACCGCCCTGGACGTCACCGTCCAGGCGCAGATCCTGGACCTCATCCGCGACCTCCAGGAGGAGTTCGGCTCCGCCGTCATCATCATCACCCACGACCTCGGGGTGGTCGCCGAACTGGCCGACGACGTCCTGGTCATGTACGGCGGCAAGTGCATCGAGCGCGGCCCGGCCGAGACCCTCTTCGACGCGCCCGAACACCCCTACACCTGGGGCCTGCTGGGTTCGATGCCGCGACTGGACCGGGAGCTCCAGGAGCGGCTGGTGCCGGTCAAGGGCACCCCGCCCAGCCTGATCAACGTGCCGTCCGGCTGCGCGTTCCACCCGCGCTGCCCGTACGCCGCCCTGACCGACGGGCGCTCCACGAGCGAGACCCCGGTGCTGGCCGAGGCCGCGCCCGGGCACTTCGCGGCCTGCCACCTGGCGGCCGGCGAGCGGCACCGCATCTTCGCCGAAGAGATCGCGCCCCTGCTGTGAGCCCGGCCTCGTACCACCTTTCTGGAGAGAACCGATGACGGACACTCAGGCGGCGTCGATCCCGTCGCCGGCCCCCGCCCCCGGCCGCGAGCCGCTGCTGAAGGTGGCCGGTCTGACCCGGCACTTCCCGATCCGCAGCGGTCTGATGCGGCGCCAGACCGGCGCGGTGCGGGCCGTCGACGGCATCGACTTCACGGTCAACGCCGGCGAGACCCTGGGCGTCGTGGGCGAGTCCGGCTGCGGCAAGTCGACCATGGGCCGACTCGTCACCCGGCTCGACGAACCGACCGGCGGGACCATCGAGTTCGAGGGCACCGACATCACCCACCTGGGCGTCGGGGCGATGCGGCCGCTGCGCCGCGACATCCAGATGATCTTCCAGGACCCGTACTCCTCGCTGAACCCCCGGCACACCGTCGGCACCATCGTCGGCGCGCCGTTCAAGCTCCAGGACGCGGTGCCGGAGGGCGGCCTCAAGAAGGCCGTCCAGGAGCTGCTGGAGCTGTGCGGGCTCAGCCCCGAGCACTACAACCGCTACCCGCACGAGTTCTCCGGCGGCCAGCGCCAGCGCATCGGCATCGCCCGGGCGCTCGCGCTGAAGCCGAAGATGATCGTCGCGGACGAGCCGGTCTCCGCGCTGGACGTCTCGATCCAGGCGCAGGTGGTCAACCTGCTGGACGACCTCCAGACGGAGCTCGGGCTGACCTACCTGATCATCGCGCACGACCTCTCGGTGGTCCGGCACGTCTCGGACCGGGTCGCGGTGATGTACCTCGGCAAGATCGTGGAGATCGCCGACCGGGACTCGCTCTACCGCAGCCCGAAGCACCCGTACACCACCGCGCTGATGTCCGCCGTGCCCGTCCCCGACCCGCGCCGGCGCCAGCGCGCGGGCCGCGAGCGCATCCTGCTCAAGGGCGACGTCCCCTCGCCGATCAACCCGCCCAGCGGCTGCCGCTTCCGCACCCGGTGCTGGAAGGCGCAGGACGTGTGCGCGAGCCAGGAGCCGCCGCTGGTGACGCTCGGGACCGGGCACCAGGTGGCGTGCCACTTCCCCGAGAACGCCCCGGCGGACGCCACGGCCTGAGGCCCTCGACGAGAAGAGGCCGCCCGCCCGGGCTCGCGGGGCGGGCGGCCTCTTCGTCGAGACGTTCGTATTCGTCGAGACGGTCGTATCCGGATCATGAGCGTTTACCGGAGTACTCCGGGACATCGGGTACACATGGACGGTGACATCCCAGCTCTTCCCGTCCGAGGTGCAGCAGTCGCTGGACCTCGTCGGCATCTTCGTCTTCGCCCTCTCCGGGGGCCTGCTCGCCGTCCGCAAGAACATGGACATCTTCGGGATCTGTGTGCTGGCCGAGGCCACCGCCCTGGGCGGCGGGGTGATGCGCGACCTGGTCATCGGGGCCACCCCGGTCGCCGCGTTCACCAACCTCGGCTACTTCCTGACCCCGCTCGCCGCCGGGCTGGTGGTGTTCTTCCTGCACCCGGAGGTCGAGCGGATCAACCGGGCCGTGCAGACCCTGGACGCCCTCGGGCTCGGGCTGTTCTGCGTGACCGGCACCGCCAAGGCGCACGACTTCGGCCTCGGCGCGGTCGCGGCGATCGCGCTCGGCATGGTGACCGCGGCCGGCGGCGGCGTGATCCGCGACGTGCTGGCCGGGGAGATCCCCTCGCTGCTGCGCTGGGACCGCGAGATCTACGCCGTCCCGGCCCTGGTCGGCGCCACCGTGGTCGCGCTGCTGATCGGCACGAACCGGCTCACCGGCGTGACCGGCACCGCGGCCGCGCTCACCGCCTTCGGGCTGCGGATGCTCGCGCTGAAGTACGGCTGGCGTGCCCCGCGGGCCTGGCACCGCAACGGTTCTCGCACCAGCGAGGAGTAGGCGAGCCGCCGTACGCGAGCGAGATCGCCTCGGCGGTGCAGAGCAGTTCCGGCACCATCCGGGCCAGTTCGGCCGACGGCACCTCGCTCGCCGGGGCGCTCAGCGCGCAGGCCGCCACCGTCCGCCCGCCGCTGCCCGCGACCGGCGCGGCCACGCAGGTCACCGGCTCCCGGTGCTCGTAGGACTCGGCAGCCCAGCCCCGGCGGCGCACCGCCGCCAGCTCGGGCTCCTCGCGCTCGCCGTCCGCGGCCAGCCCGGCGAGCAGCACCCGGCCGACCGCCGTCCCGTCGACCGGGGCCCGGCGCCCGATCCGGGACGGCTCGGCACCCGGCGGCCCGGCCACCTCGTCCAGGTAGAGCACCTCGCCGTCGTGCAGCACGGCCAGCCGGACGGTGTAGCCGCAGCGGGCGTTGAGCGCGGCCAGGTACGGTGCGGCGACCTGCCGGACGTCGAAGTCCTCCAGCGCGCGGTGGGCCAGCGAGAGCACCCGGCCGCCGATCCGGTAGCGCAGGTCCGGCTGGCGGCGGGCGAAGCCGTGCTCCTCCAGGGTGCGCAGCAGCCGCAGGGCGGTGGACTTGTGCACCCCGAGGCTGCTGGCGGCCTGCTCCAGCGAGAGCGGCGCTTCGCCGAGTGCGTCGAGCAGGGTCAGCGCGCGGTCGACCGACTGCGACATGGCGTTTCCCGTGGATCCGGCTGACTGGTGGCGTCAGGCTAACCGCTGGGTGGCGCAGTGGTGCAAACCAGTGCCGGACGCGGCCGTCCGGCAGCGGTGCGCCGGCCCCGGCCCGGGGCGTGCGCGGCCGGTGGCCTGATCGGTCCGTAGGGCTGGATGGCCGCGCGACGGGGCGCTCTACAATCGGATGGTTATGCCATACCTGGACCATGCGGCGACCACGCCGATGCTGCCCGAGGCGATCGCCGCGATGACGGCGCACCTGGGGGTGGTCGGCAACGCCTCGGCCCTGCACGCGGCCGGCCGCCGGGCCCGCCGGGTGGTCGAGGAGTCCCGGGAATCGCTCGCCGATTCGCTGGGCGCCCGCCCCAGCGAGATCGTCTTCACCGGCGGCGGCACCGAGTCCGACAACCTGGCGGTCAAGGGCCTGTACTGGGCCCGCCGGGACGCCGACCCGGCCCGAACCCGGGTGCTGTGCAGCCCGGTCGAGCACCACGCGGTGCTGGACGCGGTGCACTGGCTCTCCGAGCACGAGGGCGCCGACGTCGAGTACCTGCCGGTGGACGAGTACGGGCGGGTGCACCCCGAGGCGCTGCGCGAGGCGATCGAACGCGATCCGGCCGCCGTGGCGCTGGTCACCGTGATGTGGGCCAACAACGAGGTCGGCACCGTCCAGCCGGTGCGCGAACTGACCGCCGTGGCGGCCGAGTACGGCATCCCGGTGCACGCCGACGCGGTGCAGGCGCTCGGTCAGGTCCCGGTCTCCTTCGCCGAGTCCGGCCTCACCGCGCTCACCGTCACCGGGCACAAGATCGGCGGCCCGTTCGGCATCGGCGCGCTGCTGCTCTCCCGGGGCGCCTCGCCCGTACCGCTGCTGCACGGCGGCGGGCAGGAGCGCGACGTGCGCTCCGGCACCCTGGACGCCCCCGGCGCGGCCGGCTTCGCGGCCGCCGCGACACTCGCCGTGGAGCGGCGGGCCGAGCACGCCGTCACGCTGGGCGCGCTGCGCGACGAGCTGGTGGCCTCGGTGCTGGCCGCCGTCCCGGACGCGATCCTCAACGGCGACCCGACGGCCGAGGGGCGGCTGCCCGCCAACGCGCACTTCTCCTTCCCCGGCTGCGAGGGCGACGCGCTGCTGATGCTGCTGGACGCCCAGGGCATCGAGTGCTCCACCGGCTCGGCCTGCTCGGCCGGGGTGCCGCAGCCCAGCCACGTGCTGCTCGCCATGGGCGTCGACCCGCTGCTGGCGCGCGCCTCGCTGCGGTTCTCGCTCGGGCACACCTCGGTGCGGGAGGATGTCACGGCGCTGGCGCAGGCCATCGGGCCCGCGGTGCAGCGGGCGCGCAACGCGGGGCTGGCCTCGGTCCGGCGGTAGGGCATGTACGGGAGCCCCGTACGCTTGTAGTCACCATGACTGACTTCCCTGGTGCCCCGACCACTCCG
The DNA here is from genome assembly GCF_043201465.1 of Kitasatospora sp. NPDC048298. Lineage (NCBI taxonomy): Bacteria > Bacillati > Actinomycetota > Actinomycetes > Kitasatosporales > Streptomycetaceae > Kitasatospora > Kitasatospora sp. NPDC048298. The sequence goes on along the minus strand of NZ_JBICYZ010000002.1, from coordinate 30,474 downwards.
TCCACCGGCCGCCTGCGCGTGCTCGCGGCGATGTCCGGCGGAGTCGACTCCGCCGTCGCCGCCGCCCGCGCCGTCGAAGCCGGGCACGAGGTGACCGGCGTCCACCTGGCGCTCTCCGCCAACCCGCAGTCCTTCCGGACCGGCGCCCGCGGCTGCTGCACCATCGAGGACTCCCGGGACGCCTGGCGGGCGGCCGACGTGATCGGCATCCCCTTCTACGTCTGGGACCTCGCCGAGCGCTTCCGCGAGGACGTGATCGACGACTTCGTCGCCGAGTACGCGGCCGGGCGCACCCCCAACCCGTGCCTGCGCTGCAACGAGAAGATCAAGTTCGCGGCGCTGCTGGACAAGGCGATCGCGCTGGGCTTTGACGCCGTCTGCACCGGCCACTACGCCCGGATCGTCGACCTGCCCGACGGCTCGCGCGAGCTGCACCGCGCCGTCGACGCCGCCAAGGACCAGTCCTACGTGCTCGGCGTCCTCGACGCCGACCAGCTCGCCCACTCGCTGTTCCCGCTCGGCGACACCACCAAGGAAGCCATCCGCGAGGAGGCCGAGCGCCGCGGCCTGGCCGTCGCGAAGAAGCCCGACAGCCACGACATCTGCTTCATCGCCGACGGCGACACCCAGGGCTTCCTGGCCAAGCACCTCGGCACCGCGACCGGCGACATCCTCGACGTCGACGGCACCAAGCTCGGCGAGCACGACGGCGCGTACGGCTTCACCATCGGCCAGCGCAAGGGCCTGCGGATCGGCCGCCCGGCGGCCGACGGCAAGCCGCGGTACGTCCTGGACATCTCCCCGGTGAACAACACCGTGACGGTCGGCCCGGTCGAGGGCCTCGACGTCACCGGGCTGACCGCCATCCGCCCCCGCTGGTGCGGCACCGAAGCGCTGGCCGACGGCCGCTACACCGCCCAGCTGCGGGCCCACGGCGAGGAGGTGCCGGTGAGCGCCTCGGTGGTCGACGGCGAGCTGCGGGTCCGGCTGGACACCCCGGTGCGGGGCATCGCCCCCGGCCAGGCCGTGGTGCTGTACGACGGCACCCGCGTCGTCGGCTCGGCCACCATCGCCACGACGGAGCGCCCGGCCGTCACCGCCTGATCCCGCGTCATGGGGTGACCAAGCGGTCACCCCGTGACACGCGTGATCACATTTAGTGCTGGTACATGCCGTCGCCCGCCGACCTCGACCCCGGCACCCAGCTGACCTGCACCGCGACCTACACGCTGACCGACCAGGACATCGTCAACGGCACCATCAGCAACACCGCGACGGCCACCGGCACACCGCCGTCCGGCCCGCCGGTCACCTCGCCCCCGGCCGTCTCCTGCAGCCCGGTGCCGCCGTGCCCGGAGCCGGGGGACGGGTGGAAGACCGCTGCGCCGGCCATCGTCGAGCGCGACCGGAGGGTGCTGATGCTCAGCAGTAGCTGACGTTCCACGTCAACCAGCGAACGGGCCGCTCGTCGGCCCGTTCGCCTTTTTCATGACCTCCTGAGCGGGAGCACCTGGGCGGGCCGGTCGAGCCAGGCCCACTGCGCTTCCGCGGTGACCGTCAGCCCGAAGCGCTCGGGACCGGGGCAGCCGTGCTCCTCCCACCAGCGGTGGGCGGCCTCGACCTCGTCCCAGAGGCGGCGCGGGCCGTACTGCCAGACGGTGGGGTGGTCGCCGTCGGTGTCGACGGCGGCCCAGGAGCGGGTGTCGGTGGTCGCGACCCAGAGCCGCTTGTCGTCGGCGTCCCAGGCGGTCCAGGCGTCGCCGAGATGCAGGCCGAGGGCGAACCTGGCCTCCCAGTTGTCGCCAGTGATGTCGTGCGGGGACAGGGAGGTCTGGGATTCCTCCGGAACGTGGTCGTCACGGACGATGTCGCGGAAGATCCGCAGGTCCTGCCGCTGGCCGCGCATGAGCATGAAGGCGGAGTGCGGGCTGAACCGGCCGAGGGCCCGGCCGGGTTCGACGGTGAGCTTGAGCAGGCCCCAGCAGAGCATGGGGTTGTCCCAGGGGGTGAGGATGATGCCGCCGGGGCGCGTCTGCTCGATCCAGGACCACGGGACGCGGCGCACGGAGCAGGTGGAGACGATCCGGTCGTACGGCTGGCGGAGGGGCCAGCCGTCGGCGCCGTCCCCGCAGATCACCTCGACGTTGAGGCCCGATGCGTTGAGGGACGCCCAGGCCGTGCGGGCGATGTCGGAGTCGACCTCGACGGAGGCGACGTGGCCGTCGCCGAGGCGGTGGGCCAGGAGAGCGGCGTTCCAGCCGGTGCCGGTGCCGATCTCCAGGACGTTCATGCCGGGGCGGACGTCGAGGTCGCGGAGCATGCGGACGACGATGGAGGGGGCGGAAGCGGAGGAGGACGGCCAGGCGTCGGCGGGGTCGGGGAGTGCGGTGCCGTCGTTGACCTGGGTGACGATCGGGACGTCGGCGTAGGCCGCCTCGAACCAGCGGTCGTGGTCGGTGGAGAGGTCGCAGGGCTCGTAGTCGCTATCGGCGTTCTGCAGCCAGAGGCGGTGGGGGAGGAAGTGGTGGCGGGGGACGGCGGTGATGGCCGCCTGCCACTCGCGGGGGACCGGGCCGTCGAGGGATGCCTCGACGGCCCGGAGCAGGGCGCTGTTCGCGGCCTGCTCCGGTCGATGCGTCACTTGTTGTTCTCGTCCTTCTTGCTGTGCTTCGGTTCGGGCGCCGGGCGGGCGCTGTCGGGGGAGGGCTTGCTCGTGCCCGGGTCCTTCTTGCCGCCGTGCTTGCCGTCGCTGGGCTTGTCGGTTCCCCACGTCATGGGTGCTCCTGGGTGGTTGGTGGGTGGTGGCTACCGGTCCGGCGGCCTGGGCGTGGGCGGGTGCGGCGGGTTGGGCGGCGGGGGAGGCTTCGGTTCGCGCCTGGGCATGGCGGTGCTCCTTCGCGTGAGGGAGGGGTGGGTTGGTGGTCCCGCCCGCGCCGCCGGGCCGGCGGCGCGGGCGGGGGGTCAGTGGGGGGTGGAGAGGTCGGCGTGAACGACCTTGCCGAAGGGGAGGGGCGTGACGCCCCACCGGCCGTCGGTGAGTCGGTGGACCATTGCCAGCCCTCTCCCGGAGGTGGCCCCGGGCTCGGCTTTGACCAGCACCGGAATCACCCGCGAGCCGTCCCCGACGAGGATGCGGAGGGTGCGGTCGGTAGGCCGGCGCACCGCTACGACCATGCGCGTCTGGCAGCCGGTCTTGAGCGCGTTGGTGGTGAGTTCGCTGACGACCACCGAGGCGTCGTCCACGAGGTCGTCCAGCCCCCATTCCCGCAGCTTGCCGGAGACGAAGCGGCGGGCGGCTCCCACCGATTCGGCCTGGTACGGCAGGCAGATGGTCGCCGGTTCCAAGGGCGGGCGGGCGGCGTCGCCTCTCATGATGTTCGAGATGAGAGTCATCAGCGCTTCTCCTTGGTGCTGGGATCGTGGCCGCTGACGAATAGGCAACTGCACTGCGATGCTGCGGGTCCCGGTCCCAAGCCCGCTGTGCATGAGTTATGCAGATCGCGCATCACGGACCGTTTGCATGCGGCTACGCTCGGTGCATCAGGTGTGATCAGCTCCAGCGGGAGAAGTCATGTCGCGCTCGGTCAATGGACATTCCGCCGCACTCTCGCCCGGCGAGGTGATTCGCCGGGCGAGAGTGCTCAGCGGCAGGTCTCAGGCGGATGTGGCCTCTGAGCTGGGCTACCACCAGTCGAAGATCAGCCGGCTGGAGAGCGGCAAAGGAACCCAGGACATGGAGGTTCTGCGGACTGTCGCAGCTGTGCTCGGCATCCCCCTGGCGAGCTTTGGTCTCGCATCTTCGATCAGCGCGGAGAACCGGACGGACGATATGCACCGTCGCGATTTCCTGGCTGCGAGCGTCGCCACGCTCGCAGCTCCAGCAGGCTACCCGCGTGCGGGCATTGAGCTGGTTCAGGAGCTTCTTCCCGGACCGGTCCGCTCCGAAGATCCGCCACAGCCGCCGACCGTGCTTGCGGCTCGGTTGTCCCGAGCCCGGGGGCAGTTCTACTCCTGCCGGTACGCCGAACTCGAAGCAGGCCTACCTCGGTTGATCGCCGACCTCCGGCGAGCTCAGCAGGAGAGCCGCGGTGACGACCAGGCTCTCTCATGCATGCTCGCGACGGCGTACCAGACTGCGGTGAGCCTGCTGCTCAAGCTTGGTGATCAGGGGAACGCCTGGCTTGCCGTCGGTCGGGCCATGGCGGAGGCCGAGCGGAGTTCTGATCCGGTGGTGATGGCCTCCAGTGTCCGCGTTCAGGCGCATGTTCTTGCTCGTGATCGGCACACGGTGCCAGCCATCAACCTTATTCGTCATACTGCCGACCAGCTTGTCGGGAGCTATGACCGGCGATCGCCCCAGTACCTCGCCGCGTTCGGACTCATGCTCCTCCGTGGAGTAACCGCAGCTAGTGCGGGCGGCGACCGTGCGACGGCGGCGGAGTTCCTCGTCGAAGCCCGGGATGTCGCGCGTTATGTCGATCTCGACAGCCCGGACTCCTGGGCGAACTTCAGCTCAACCAACGTCGCGCTGCATGCAGTCAGCTCCGCCGTGGTTCTAGGCGATGCCGGAATGGCGCTTGAGGCCGCCCAGCCTCTGATGCGCCGCCGTATCCCCGTTCCAGAGCGGCGGGCCGCACTCTGGGTGGACGCGGCACGCGCTTACAGCCAACAAGGCAAACTGGCTGAGGGGTACCGGGCACTGCGGATCGCGGAGAGCTGTGCGTCGGAGGACATTCGCCGACGTCCCAGTGTGCTGGAGCTGGCTGCTGACATGGCGGCACGCGACCGGCGCGGTACCGTCCCGGAGCTGCGCCGTTTCTGCCAGGAGTTGGGAGTCCAGGTTTGAGTGAGCACCGCGAGCCGTTCCTCTACATCGTTGTCTGCGCCTCGGGAATCGCCGACGGAGTGCGCGAACTGATCACCGCCGCCCACGCCGAAGGCTGGAAGGTCGGTGTGATCGCCACTCCCAACGCTCTGAGCTTCATAGACCAGGAAGCCATCGAGGCGCAGACCGGCTATCCGCTCCGATCCGCCTGGCGCACACCGAAGATCCCGCAGCCACTGCCTCCGGCCGACGCCATCGCGGTCGCGCCGGCCACGTTCAACACCATCAACAAGTGGGCTGCCGGCATCTCCGACACGCTCGCGCTCGGCATACTCTGCGAGGCGTACGGGCTCGATATCCCCGTAGCCGTCCAGCCCTACGTCAACTCCGCTCAGGCTGCCCACCCGGCCTACCCGGAGAGCCTGGCACGGCTTCGCTCGATGGGCGTGCTGATCGGCGACTACGTACCGCACAAGCCCAAGTCCGGCGGTGGCCGCGACAAGTACAACTGGACTCACGTCCTCGACCTGCTCCGTCCGGCACTGCGGGAGAAGGTCAATTCCACCGGGGAGTGACGGGACTCAGGTCCGGTGTGGCACCGGCCATCCGCACCCACGACGGCCGGCACCTGCTGTGACCCGGCGGCCTGCTCGCCGAGCAGGCCGCCGGGGGCGCGGGGGAGCGTAGTGGGTGGGCGCACTCGGTGGTGGGGAGCGCCTGGTTGGGGCTGACGGGTGGGGTGGGGGTCGGTACTCTGGCGAGGAGGTTCCCGGGTGAGTGGAGCTGGTGGTCATGCTGCGGCGCATTCCCTTCGACCGGCCGGAGCCGATGGTGGTGGCGCCGGAGTTCCGTCAGCTCCAGGAGTCCGGTGAGATCCTGCAAGTGCGCACCCCCGCCGGGCACTTGGGCTGGCTGGTGACCCGGCATGACGATGTGATCCGCATGCTGTCGGACGAGCGGTTCGAGCGGGCGCATCCTGATCCCGTTTCGGCGCCCGTGCTCTCCGACGCGGGGCAGTTTTACGGGCCCCAGGGTACCGACGGCGACCGTCTTGAGGACGAGTTCCGGATCCTGCGGCGCGCGACCGCCAACTCCCTGTCCGTGCGCCGGGTCCGTCAACTGCGCCCACGGATCGAGGAGCTCGTCTCCCTGCGGCTCGACCAGCTGGAGGCCGCGGGCCCGCCGGCGGACCTCCACTCCCTGCTCGCCGAGCCGCTGCCCGTCGACGTGGTCTGCGAACTGCTCGGCGTACCGGCGGCCGACCGTGACGAATTCCAGGTCTGGACCGCGGACGTCGTCTACCTGGCCGAGCCGGACCGGGTCATCGACGCCCTGGGCAAGCTGAACGACTACATGCGGCCGTTGATGGCCCGCAAGCGCCTCGAACCGGCGGAGGACGCGCTCACGGAACTCGTGCGCGCCCAGCAGGCCGGGCTGATCGACGAGAACCTCGCCGTCCTCTGGTCGGTGGCGCTGCTCTTCGCCGGCCACGTGACGACCGTGACCCGGATCGGCACCGGCGTCCTCCACCTGCTTGCCCATCCCGAGCAGCGCCGGGAGATGCTGAGCGGCCCCGACCTCCTCGCGGCGACCGTCGACGAACTGCTCAGGGTCAGCCAGCAGGACCTGGGCCTCGTCTGGCGCTGGGCCGCCGTCGACGTCGAGACCCGGGGCGGCCTGATCAAGGCCGGTGACCTGGTCCTGTTCGCCAACGGCCCGGCCTGCCTGGACCCGACCGCCTACCCGGAGCCGGACCGGTTCGACATCCACCGCGAGCAGGGGCCGCACACCGCCTTCGGCGCGGGCCCCCACCTCTGCGTCGGGGCCGCTCTGGCCCGGCTGGAGCTGCAGGTGGTGTTCGAGCTGCTGTTCCGCCGGTTCCCGGGGCTGCGGCTGGCCGTACCTGAGGAGGGCCTGCGCTGGCGGGACAGCCAGTTGACCGGCGGGCTGCTGGAGCTGCCTGTCACCTGGTGACGGAGTCCGCAGACGTAATCCCAGTGAGACGCGCAAGCTCCGCGTGATAGACCAGACGACATTATGAACATCTGTGTCTTCTGCTCCGCGTACTCCCTCGACGACCGCTACTCCGCCCCGGCCGCGGAGTTCGCCCGGCTCCTCGGGGAGGGCGGGCACACCCTCGTCTGGGGTGGCTCGAACGCCGGCCTGATGGGGCTCCTCGCCGACGAGGTGAAGGCGGCGGGCGGCCGGACCGTCGGGGTGATGGTCGAGATGCTGCGGCACAAGGCGTACGTCGGCGCCGACGAGCTGGTGTGGACCGCCGACCTCGCCGAGCGCAAGGCGGAGCTGGCCGCGCGGGCGGACGCGATCGTCGTGCTGGTCGGCGGGCTGGGCACCATGGACGAGGTCACCGAGGTGCTGGAGCTCAAGAAGCACGGCCGCTTCGAGAAGCCGGTGGTCGTCCTGGACACCGAGGGCTTCTACGCGGGCCTGCGCACCCAGATGGAGCGGATGGACGCCGAGGGCTTCCTGCCCCGCCCGCTCGCCGAGCTGCTCACCTTCGCGGACACGCCCGCCGAGGTGTTCGCGCAGCTCAAGGCCTGAGAGGATCGGGACCATGGCTGCACACCTGATCACCGGCGCTGGCTCCGGCATCGGCGCCGTCCTGACCGAGAAGCTCGCCGAGCGCGGGGACGAGCTCTGGCTGCTGGCCCGCGACGCCCGTCGGGGCGCCGAGTTGCGCGAGCGCTTCCCCGGGGCGAAGACCCTGTCCGGTGACCTCGGGGACCCGGGCAAGCTGTCCTGGGCCCTCGGGCACCAGCAACTGCCCGTCCGGCTGGACTCGCTGCTGCACGTCGCCGGCATGGTCGAGCTCGGTACGGTCGGCGACCTGACCCCGAAGGCCTGGCAGCAGACGCTCAACGTCAACCTGATCGCCCCCGCCGAGCTCACCCGGCTGCTGCTGCCGTCCCTGCGGCTCGCCAAGGGCCACGTGCTGTTCGTCAACTCCGGCGCCGGCCTGAACGCCCACGCCGAGTGGTCGGCGTACGCGGCCAGCAAGCACGGCCTCAAGGCGCTCGCCGACTCTCTGCGCCAGGAGGAGCACGCCAACGGGGTCCGGGTCACCTCCGTCTACCCCGGCCGCACCGCCACCGCGATGCAGGTCAAGGTGCACCAGCAGGAGGGCAAGGAGTACGACGCCGACCGCTGGATCGAGCCCGAGTCCGTCGCCAAGGCGATCCTCGCGGCCCTGGACGCCTCGCGGGACGCGGAGATCACCGACATCACCGTCCGTCCCGGGCGGTAGGAGCGGATCCGGACGGCCCCGGTGCCGGGCCCCGCGCCCGGCACCGGGGCCGTCCGGCTGAGTAGGCTCGGGCGGGTGAGCACCCCACACCCCTTCCCCGACCTGCGCGGCGCCTCCACCGGAGTCGGCTCGCTGCCCGGCACCGACGCCCGGGAGGCCGCCAAGACCTCCACCGGGGCACTGGAGCACCTGCCGTTCCTGCCCGAGCTGCCCGCGCGCGGGCCGGGCGCCGACATGATCGGACGCGGCGCCGGCCTGCTGGTCGAGCTGTTCGCGCAGACCGAGCCGAGCGGCTGGCGGTTCACCGACCGCCCCGGTCGGGACACCCGGCGCGCCCACTCCTGGCTCGGCGAGGACCTGGACGCGCTGGAGGAGTTCACCCAGGGCTACCAGGGCGCGCTCAAGGTCCAGGCCGTCGGCCCCTGGACGCTCGCCGCGAGCATCGAGCTCAAGTACGGCGAGAAGGCGCTCGCCGACCCCGGCGCCTGCCGCGACATCGCCGGCTCGCTCACCGAGGGCCTGCGCCGCCACCTCGCGGACGTCCGCAAGCGGGTGCCCGGCGCCGAGGTCGTGCTGCAGCTGGACGAGCCCTCGCTGCCCGCCGTGCTGGCCGGGTCGGTGAAGACCGCCAGCGGCTTCCAGCGGCTGCGCGCCGTCGACCGGCAGGTCGCCGAGGAGGTACTGCGGGAGACCGTCCGCGGTGTGGACGCGCCCGTGGTGGTGCACAGCTGCGCGCCGGACGTCCCGGTCCCGCTGCTGCGCCGGGCCGGGGTCGCCGGGATCTCCCTCGACTTCTCCCTCCTCACCGAGCGCCAGGACGACGACCTCGGCGAGGCCGTGGAGGGCGGCACGATGATCCTCGCTGGTGTCGTCCCCGCCACTGACCAGGCAGTGTCCGACCCTGCCGGTAGTGTCCAGGGGGTCAGGACCCTGTGGCGCAGGCTCGGGTTCGCCCCGGAGCTGCTGGGCCGTCGCGTACTGGTGACGCCGACCTGCGGGCTGGCCGGGGCCTCCCCGGCGTACGCGCGCAGGGCGCTGTCGTCCGCGGTGCGGGCGGCGCAGAGCCTGGTGGACAACCCGGAATGAGAAGGTAGGAGGCTTGCGGTGACGGCTGTCGAGGGCTGGGAGGACGTCCCGGCGGAGGTGCGCAGGCGGCACGTCGAGCTGTCGCAGGAGATCACCGACCACCGGGCCCGGTACTACGAGCAGGACGCGCCGGTCGTCAGTGACGCCGAGTTCGACGCGCTGATGCGGGAGCTGGAGGCGATCGAGGCCGAGCACCCGGCCCTGGTCACCCCGGACTCGCCGAGCCAGAAGGTCGGCGGGGCCGCCGCCGGGCTGTTCGCCGAGGTGGAGCACCGCGAGCGGCTGCTCAGCCTGGACAACGCGATGGACGACGAGGAGCTGGCCGCCTGGGCCGAGCGGGTCGCCACCGAGCTGCACGGCATCGACTACCACTACCTGTGCGAGCTCAAGGTGGACGGCCTGGCCGTCAACCTCACCTACGAGAACGGCCAGTTGGTGCAGGCGGCGACGCGCGGCGACGGCCGGGTCGGCGAGGACATCACCGCCAACGTCCGCACCATCAAGGAGATCCCGCACCAGCTCAAGGGCGACGACATCCCGGAGCTGGTGGAGATCCGCGGCGAGGTCTACTTCCCGACCGAGGCCTTCGACGCGCTCAACGCGTCCTTCGCGGAGGAGAACGAGCGCCGCCGGCAGGAGAACGAGGAGCGCGCCAAGGAGGGCAAGCGGCCCCGGGCGATGATCCGGCTGTTCATGAACCCCCGCAACGCCGCCGCCGGTTCGCTGCGCCAGAAGGACCCGCACGTCACCGCCTCCCGCCCGCTGCACATGGTGGTGCACGGCATCGGCGCCCGGGTCGGCTTCGACATCGACAACCAGTCGCACGCGTACCGGTTGCTGCACGACTGGGGCCTGCCGACCGCCCGGCACAACAAGGTGGTGGGGACGCTCGCCGAGGTGCGGGCCTTCATCAAGCACTTCGGCGAGCAGCGGCACTCGGTCGAGCACGAGATCGACGGCGTCGTGGTGAAGGTGGACGAGATCGCCCTGCAGGGCCGGCTCGGCGCCACCTCCAAGTCCCCGCGCTGGGCGATCGCGTGGAAGTACCCGCCGGAGGAGGTCACCGGCAGGCTCGCCGAGATCAAGGTCGGCGTCGGCCGCACCGGCCGGGCCACTCCGTACGCGGTGCTGGCCGAGCCGGTGAAGGTGGCCGGCTCGATGGTGCAGTACGCGACGCTGCACAACCAGGAGATCGTCAAGGCCAAGGACGTGCTGCTCGGCGACACCATCGTGCTGCGCAAGGCCGGCGACGTCATCCCGGAGATCCTCGGCCCGGTGTACGACCTGCGGGACGGCACCGAGCAGGCCTTCGTGATGCCCTCGCACTGCCCGGAGTGCGGCACCGAGCTGCGGCCGATGTCCGAGGGGGACATCGACCTGCGCTGCCCGAACGCCCGGTTCTGCCCGGCCCAGATCCGGGAGCGGATCGCCTTCCTCGGCGGCCGGTCCTGCCTGGACATCGAGGGGCTCGGCTATGTCGCGGCCACCGCGCTGACCCAGCCGCTGGAGCCGGCCGAGGCGCCGGTCAGGAACGAGGGCGACATCTTCGGGCTGTCCGAGGAGCAGCTCCTGCCGATCAAGGTGCTGGTGCGCGACCAGAAGACGGGCATGCCGAAGCTGGACGACGTCACCGGCGAGGAGAAGGAGGTGTTCTTCTTCGCGACCACCACGGGCGCGGCGAAGAAGACCACCGGGCTGCTGCTGGAGAACCTCGACAAGGCCAGGGACCGGCCGCTCTGGCGCTACCTCAACGGGCTGTCCATCCGGCACGTCGGCCCGGTCGCGGCGCAGGTGCTGGCCCGGGAGTTCCGCGACCTGGACCGGATCTTCGCGGCCACCGAGGAGGAGCTGGCCGCCGCGGAGGGGGTCGGTCCGACCATCGCCCGCTCGATCAGGGAGTGGTACCAGGTCGACTGGCACCGGGAGATCCTGGAGAAGTGGCGCGCCGCCGGTGTCCGCTTCACCGAGGAGTTCGCCGACGAGGAGGGGGCGGAGCGCCCGTTGGAGGGCCTGACCGTGGTGGTGACCGGCACCCTGGCCGGCCACACCCGGGACGGCGCCAAGGAGGCGCTGACCACGCGCGGAGCGAAGGTGACCGGTTCGGTTTCGAAGAAGACCGATTTCGTGGTCGCTGGTGACAACCCAGGGTCCAAGTACGACAAGGCCGTTCAGCTCGGCCTGCCGGTCCTGGACGACGCGGGGTTCGCCGTGCTGCTCGCCGACGGGCCGGCCGCCGCCCGCGCCCACCTGGGACTTCCGGAGCCGGAGGAGGCCGTGGGGGTGGAGAAGAAGCCCGTCGAGGACTGATCCCGAGCCGACCCGAGCGGTCCGTGACCGGATCGGTGTTGTTATCGTCCTGATGCAGCGTCACCGGGTGCCACACAGTGAAAGCGGGCATTGTGTCACTGTGTGACACCCGAGCGCGGTGGCGCGTTTCCGGTTGTCCGAAAGTCTGCCCACCGGGTGGAGCCCGGCATACCCTGGAGCGCAACAGAGTGTCAGCAGGGGTGGGGGCACCGGCTGGGCCGGTGCTCCTCGGGGTCGCTCCATGCCCGGCAGCTGTCGGTACCGGCACGGTGCCTCACCGTAAGGCGGCCTGACGGGGCGGGCCCGACGGAGGACAGGGCTTATGGATCGTACGACCGGCGGTGCGCCCACACGCCCGCCGCAGGGGGTGGCGGGTGCGGTCCTGCTGCTCGGCGTGCTGCTGGCCGGAGCCGCGCCGCTCATCCCGCTGGCCGTCCTGGTCTACCGGTACGAACCCGAGTTGCTGCCGCTGTTCGCCGTGCCCCTGGCGGTGCTGGTGGCGGCCTGGCGGATCGCCCGGGACCGCGCCCGGGACCAGCTGAGCGACCCGCTGACGGATCTGCCCAACCGTCAGGCCCTGCTGTTGGCCGCCCAGGAGGCGATCGCGGAGTGTGAGCAGGGCTACAGCGTCGGTCTCATCCTGCTCGACCTCGATCGCTTCCGATCACTCAACGACACACTCGGTCATACGGCCGGTGACCGGCTGCTGGTTCACATCTCCCGCCGGCTGCACCGGGCCCTGCGCTCCGGCGGCCCGGCCGGCAGCGCCACCAGGGAGTCCATCGACGACGTCTTCGCCGGGCTGCCCCGGCACTACCGCCGCGGCCGCCCGATGGTGGCCCGGATGGGCGGCGACGAGTTCGCCGTCCTGCTGCCCGGCATCAACTGCCCGGACAGCCTGGAGCGGGTCGCCAAGGCGCTGATCGCCGAACTGGCCGCCCCGATCCGGCTGGACGGACTGCTGCTCGTCCTGGAGGCCAGCGCCGGCGTCTGCGTCTACCCGCAGCACGCCCAGGACGCCGAGGCGCTGCTGCGCCGGGCCGACGTCGCGATGGGCCACGCCCAGCGCGGGTGCAGCGGCGTCGCCCAGTACGACGAGACCCAGGACGCCGACACGCCGTACCGGATCGGACTGCTGGGGGACCTGCGCCGGGCGCTGGAGACCGGCGAGGTGCAGCTGCACTACCAGCCGAAGGTGGCCTTCGACGGTCGGGTGGTCGGCCTGGAGGCGCTGCTGCGCTGGGAGCGGCCCGGCCAGGGGAAGGTCTCGCCGGACGAGTTCGTCGGGCTCGCCGAGTCCAGCGGACTGATGCCCCGGCTCACCGACTACGTGCTGGAGGCCGCCGTCGGCCAGCTCGCGTACTGGCGCGACCAGGGCCTCCAGGTGCAGGTCGCGGTCAACGTCTCGCCGCGCGACGTGCTCAACCCGGGCTTCGCCCAGCGGGTGGCCGGCCACCTCGTGCGCCACCAGGTGCCGGCCCACGCGCTCCAGCTGGAGATCACCGAGCGGCTGCTGCTGGACGACTCCCGGCGGGCCGCCGACACCCTGGCCGAGCTGCGCGGCTACGGCGTCGGGATGTCCCTGGACGACTTCGGCACCGGGCACTCCTCGCTGGTGCGGCTGCGCAGCCTGCCGGTCGGCGAGCTGAAGATCGACCGCTCCTTCGTCTCCCGGATGGTCGCCGACGACCACGACGCGGCGGTGGTCCGATGCTCGGTGGAGCTCGCCCACTCGCTGGGCCTGACGGTGGTCGCCGAGGGCGTCGAGGACGACGAGACCTGGGAGCGGCTGCACTGCATGGGCGTGGACGCCGTCCAGGGCTGGCTGGTGTCGGCCGCGCTGCCGGCCGAGCAGGCCACCGCCTGGTTGCGGGTGCACCGCACCGGCGCCCCGCCGGTGGAGCGGCTCGGTGTGCCGCCCCAGCTGCACGCCGGCTTCCGGCCGGGCCAGGGCGCCAAGCCGGTCGCCCAGCCGGCCGGGCCGCCGGTGCTGCCGCCGACGCTCCCGCCCGTCCGGCCGCCGGTCGCCCCGCCCCCGCTGCCGCCGGTGGCGCAGATGGTGCAGGCCGCGCACCGGGAGGTCGAGCAGCAGGGGTGCGCCGCCGCCCGCACCCAGCCGCAGCAGCGCCCGCCGGACGCCGCCGTCCGGCGGTGACGGCGGCCGGCGGGTGAACCGGTGGAGGCGGTGGACGAACGGGTGGAGCGACCGGTGGACGGCCCGGTGGGCGACCGGTGACGGGCGCCTCGGCTCACTCGTTGGCCGGGGTGGGGGACGGGCCCCATAGGATGGGGTCCAAAGACCACGAGGACGGAGCGCCGAACCCGGCTGCTCCTGCCCGGGCCCGGCGCCGCCCGCAAGGCACCGCCGGGTCTCACCAGAACTCACCCTGAGGATCGCTGCATGCCTGGCATCACGCGCGAGGAGGTCGCCCACCTCGCCCGGCTGTCGCGTCTTGAGCTGAAGCCCGAAGAGCTGGACCACTTCGCCGAGCAGCTCGACGTGATCATCGGCGCGGTCGCCCGCGTTTCCGAGGTCGCCGGACAGGACGTCCCGCCGACCTCCCACCCGCTGCCGCTGACCAACGTCATGCGTGCGGACGAGGTACGGCCGTCGCTCACCCCGGAGCAGGCGCTGTCCGGCGCCCCCGCCGCCGAGGAGCAGCGTTTCCGTGTGCCGCAGATCCTCGGGGAGGACTGACCGAGATGACCGAGCTGATTCGTTTCACCGCCGCCGAGACCGCGAGCGCCATCGCCAAGGGCGAGGTGTCCGCCGTCGAGGTCGCGCAGGCCCACCTGGACCGCATCGACGCCGTCGACCAGAAGGTCAACGCCTTCCTGCACGTCGACACCGAGGGCGCGCTGGCCGCGGCCAGGGCCGTCGACGAGAAGCGCGCCAAGGGCGAGGAGCTGGGCCCGCTGGCCGGCGTCCCGCTCGCGCTCAAGGACGTCTTCACCACCAAGGGCATCCCGACCACCTGTGGCTCGAAGATGCTCGAGGGCTGGATCCCGCCGTACGACGCCACGCTGACGAGCCGTCTCAAGGACGCCGACGTCGTCATCCTCGGCAAGACCAACATGGACGAGTTCGCGATGGGCTCCTCCACCGAGAACTCCGCGTACGGCGTGACCGGCAACCCGTGGGACCTCTCCCGCATCCCCGGCGGCTCCGGCGGCGGTTCGGCCGCCGCGCTGGCCGCCTTCGAGGCCCCGCTGGCGATCGGCACCGACACCGGCGGCTCGATCCGCCAGCCCGGCGCCGTCACCGGCACCGTCGGCGTCAAGCCGACCTACGGCTCGGTGTCCCGCTACGGCCTGGTGGCGTTCTCCAGCAGCCTGGACCAGGGCGGCCCGTGCGCCCGCACCGTGCTGGACGCGGCCCTGCTGCACGAGGCCATCGCCGGGCACGACCCGCTGGACTCCACCTCGATCGACGCGCCCGTCCCGGCCGTGGTCGAGGCCGCGAAGATGCGCGACATCCGCGGCATGCGGATCGGCGTCGTCAAGGAGTTCGCCGGCGAGGGCTACCAGGCCGGCGTGATGCAGCGCTTCAACGAGTCGGTGGAGCTGCTGCGCGAGCTGGGCGCCGAGGTCGTCGAGGTCTCCTGCCCGTCGTTCACCCTGGCGCTGCCGGCGTACTACCTGATCGCGCCGAGCGAGTGCTCCTCCAACCTGGCCCGCTTCGACGCGATGCGCTACGGCCTGCGGGTCGGCGACGACGGCAGCCGCTCGGCCGAGGAGGTCACCTCCCTGACCCGCGAGGCCGGCTTCGGCCCCGAGGTCAAGCGCCGCATCATCCTGGGCACCTACGCGCTGTCCTCGGGCTACTACGACGCCTACTACGGCTCGGCCCAGAAGGTCCGTACGCTCATCTCGCGCGACTTCGACGCCGCCTTCGCGGGCGTGGACGTCCTGGTCTCGCCGACCACGCCGACCACCGCCTTCCCGATCGGCGAGCGCGCCGACGACCCGATGGCGATGTACCTGGCCGACCTGTGCACGATTCCGTCGAACCTCGCGGGCAACGCGGCCATGTCGCTGCCGGTCGGCCTGGCGCCGGAGGACAATCTCCCGGTCGGCCTGCAGATCATCGCACCCGCGATGGCGGACGACCGCCTGTACCGCGTGGGCGGTGCCGTCGAGGCCGCGCTCAACGACAAGTGGGGGCACACCCTGCTGGAGGAGGCACCGGCACTGTGAGCAAGATCGAGAAGGCCAAGGCCCAGTCCACGTCGCTCAAGGGCTTCAAGCACAGCAAGCCCGGCCTGTGGCTGTCCATCGGCACCAGCGCGTTCGGCGCGATCTCCGTCGTCAAGGACGTCCGCAGGGCCCGCGAGGAGAGCGACACCCTCAAGCTGGTCAACGCCCTGGTCGGCGCGGCCGCGCTGGTCACCGGCACGGCCCTGCTGGTGCGCGAGCTGCGCCGGCTGGGCTCCGACGACGTGCTGCTGGGCTGAGCCGAGCTGAGCGCCCCGGCCCGGCCCCGCGCGATGCGGCGGCCGGGCCCGTACCTCCCAAGCTTCAAGTGAGAAGGGACGCTGTGAGCGTCATGAACCTGGTCTCCTACGAGGACGCTCTCGCGTCGTACGACCCGGTGATGGGCCTTGAGGTCCACGTCGAGCTGGGTACCAAGACCAAGATGTTCTGCGGTTGCTCGACCGAGCTGGGCGCCGAGCCGAACAGCCAGACCTGCCCGACCTGCCTGGGCCTGCCGGGTTCGCTGCCGGTGGTCAACGCGGTCGGCGTGGAGTCGGCCGTCAAGATCGGCCTGGCGCTGAACTGCGAGATCGCCGAGTGGTGCCGGTTCGCGCGGAAGAACTACTTCTACCCGGACATGCCCAAGAACTTCCAGACCTCGCAGTACGACGAGCCGATCGCCTTCAACGGCTACCTCGACGTGCAGCTGGAGGACGGCTCGACCTTCCGGGTGGAGATCGAGCGTGCCCACATGGAGGAGGACACCGGCAAGTCCAGCCACGTCGGCGGGGCCACCGGCCGCATCCACGGCGCCACCCACTCGCTGCTCGACTACAACCGGGCCGGCATCCCGCTGATCGAGATCGTCACCAAGCCGATCGTCGGCGCCGGCGAGCGTGCCCCCGAGGTCGCCAAGGCGTACGTCGCCGAGCTGCGCGAGGTCATCCGCTCGCTCGACGTCTCCGAGGCCCGGATGGACAAGGGCCAGATGCGCTGCGACGTCAACCTGTCGCTGCGCCCGAACGGCACCGAGACCTTCGGCACCCGCTCGGAGACCAAGAACGTCAACTCGCTGCGCAGCGTGGAGCGGGCCGCCCGGTTCGAGATCCAGCGGCACGCCACGGTGCTGACCGACGGCGGCACCATCATCCAGGAGACCCGCCACTTCCACGAGGAGAACGGCAGCACCACCTCGGGCCGGATCAAGGACAACGCCGAGGACTACCGCTACTTCCCCGAGCCGGACCTGGTGCCGGTGGCCCCCGCCCGCGAGTGGGTCGAGGAGCTGCGCGCCGCCCTGCCCGAGCTGCCGCGGGTGCGCCGCGCCCGGCTGCAGGCCGAGTGGGGCCTGTCCGACAAGGACATGCAGTCGGTGCTCAACGCCGGTGCGGTGGGCCCGATCCAGGAGACCATCGCGGCCGGTGCCCCGGCCGACCAGGCCCGCAAGTGGTGGATGGGCGAGCTGGCCCGCCGCGCCAACGAGACCGGCACCGAGCTGAGCGAGCAGCCGATCACCCCGGTGCAGGTCGCCCGGGTCGCCGCGCTGGTCGCCGAGGGCAAGCTGAACGACAAGCTGGCCCGCCAGGTCATCGAGGGCGTGCTGGCCGGCGAGGGCGAGCCGGACGAGATCGTCGAGAAGCGCGGCCTGGCCGTGGTCTCGGACGACTCCGCGCTGGGCGCCGCCGTCGACCAGGCCATCGCCGAGAACGAGGCGATCGCCGCCAAGATCCGCGACGGCAAGGTCCAGGCCGTGGGCGCGCTGGTCGGCGCGGTCATGAAGGCCACCCGCGGCCAGGCCGACGCCGCCCGGGTGAAGGATCTGATCCTGGAGCGGCTTGCCGTGGAAGGACAGTGAGCACAGTCCGGAGAAGCTCGGCGTCTCCGCCTGAGTGCCACCCGGCCTGTCAAGCCTGCCTTCCTAAGGTATCTAAGGCATCTAAGGCCCTCTAAGTAAGGCCTAAGGCCCCGCCTCACCTATGTATCTAGGTGAGGCGGGGCCTTAAACCTTTCTTGGCGACCGATCTAAGGCAGCTGGGCCCCGGAAGATGCGGCAGGCTCCCGATGCGGCACCCCCCACTGGCGGAGGAAGCTCTTACCTGTCAGCAAGACGGAGTGAGAACCCGAGGGGGAACCGGAAATGATCGAGTACCAGACCTTCCAGCAACAGGCCCACGAGCTCGTGGCCCGCGCCGAGCACGAGCGCCTGGTGCGCGAGGCCAAGGAGGCCCGCCGACTGCGGCAGCGCCCGGTGGCCGCCCGCTTCCAGCGGCGCCCCGTGCGTCGGCCCGAATGCTGACGGTTCGGCACCACGACGGTGCCGAAGGAGCTCCGGAGGGGGAGACGCCGCGAACGGGCGTCTCCCCCTCCGGGCGTTCGGGCTCGGAACCCCGTTCGCCTCGGGAGATAACCCCTCGGCCGGGCCCCACCGGCTATGGCATGCTCGCCTCCATGCAGCAGACATCGGTCAGCCCCGTCTTCGTCGGCCGCGGCAGCGAGATCACCGAGCTGACCGACGCGCTGCGCCGCGCGGGCACCGGCAGTCCGCAGGCCGTCCTGGTCGGCGGCGAGGCGGGGGTCGGCAAGACCAGGCTGCTGGAGGAGTTCCTGGAGCGGGCCGCGGCCCAGGGGGCGGTCACCACGCTCGGCAGCTGTCTGGAGGTCGGCGCCGAGGGCCTGCCGTACGCGCCGCTGGCCGCCGCGCTGCGACGGCTGCACCGCTCGCTCGGCCCCGAACTGGAGGCCGCCGCGGCCGGCAGCGAGAGCCATCTCGCCCTGCTGCTGTCCGAGTTCGGCGAGGTGGACGGCGAACCCAACGACGAGTACAGCCGGGCCCGGCTGTTCGAGCACACCGCGAGGCTGTTCGAGCGGCTCGGCGCGGAGCGTACCCTCGTCCTCGCCGTCGAGGACCTCCACTGGTCCGACCGCTCCACCCGCGAGCTGCTCGCCTTCCTGGTGCGCACCCTGCACCGCTCCCGGGTGCTGCTGGTCGCCACGTACCGCACCGACGACCTGCACCGCCGGCACCCGCTGCGCCCCTTCCTGGCCGAGCTCGAACGGCTGCGCACCGTCCAGCGGCTGGAGCTGGCGCGGTTCGGCCGGCGCGAGGTGGCCGCCCAGCTGGCCGGCATCCTCGGCACCGCCGCCCCCGACCGCCAGCTGGTGGACCGCATCCACCGCCGCTCGGAGGGGAACCCGTTCTTCGTCGAGGAGCTGGCCACCGCCTTCGAGGACGGCTTCGGCGCCGGGCTGACCGACTCGCTGCGGGACATCCTGCTGGTGCGGGTCGAGGGCCTGGACGAGGAGGCCCAGCGGGTGGTGCGGATCGCCGCCGAGGGCGGCTCGCACGTCGAACACGCCCTGCTGGCCGCCGTCCTGGACGACGAGGAGGCGCTGATCGAGGCGCTGCGGGTGGCCGTCGGCGCCAACATCCTGCGCCCGGACAGCGAGGGCGAGGGCTACCGGTTCCGGCACGCGCTGGTCCGCGAGGCCGTCTCGGACGACCTGCTGCCCGGCGAACGGCACCGGATCAACCGCAAGTTCGCGCTCGCGGTGGAGGCCCAGCCGCAGCTGGTCCCCGGCGACGCGCTGGCCGCCCGGCTGGCCAACTACTGGTACCACGCGCACGATCCGGCCCGCGCCCTGCCGACCGCCCTGGACGCCGCCCGCGCGGCCCGCCGCCGCAACGCCTTCGCCGAGCAACTCGGCATGCTGGAACGGGCCCTGGAACTGTGGGACCTGGTCTCCGAGGAGGTGCTGGCGCACACCCTGCGCCCGTACGACTGGGCCGAGACCTACCCGCCCGGCTCCCGGGACCACGACGCCGCGGACGAGGACTGCGACCGGATCCAGCTGGAGGACGTGCTGGCCGAGGCGGTGGTCGCGGCCCGGCGCAGCGGCGACCGCGAGCGCGGCCTGAGCCTGGCCAAGCGCGGCATCCGGCTGGTCGACGAGGTGGAGCACCCGGTGCGGGCGGCCTGGTTCCGGATCAACCGGGCCCGGATGCTGGGCAGCCTGCGCCGCTCCGGGGACGAGGAGGAGATCGCCCACGCCCACCGGCTGGTGGAGCACCTGCCGCCGTCCGCCGTGCAGGCCGAGGTGTTCGCGCTCAGCGCCAACTCCGCCATGCTCAAGACCCCGGGGCCCGAGCACGTCGAGCTGGCCGAGCGGGCGATCCGGATCGCCCAGGAGGTCGGCGCCCACTCGGTCGAGGTGCACGCCCGGATGACCCTCGGCGGCCTGCGCTACGACGTGCAGGGCGACGCCGAGGGCGGGCTGACCGAACTCGCCGGCGCGGTCGAGCGGGCCCGCCTGCTGGGCGTGCCCGACCTCCTGCTGCGCGGCATCAACAACCTGGCCAGCATGCAGCGCGGGCTGGGCCGGCCCGAGGCGGCCGTCCGGCTGGCCAGGGAGGGGCTGGAGTTCGCGGACGGCAACGGCCTGCTGCGCAACATCGGCGCCATCCTGACCGGCAACCTGGTCGAGGCGCTGACCGACCTCGGACGGGTGCGGGAGGCCGCCGAGGTGCTGGCCGGCTACGAGTCGACCAGCCTGACCGGCACCCACGCCGAGTTCCTGGACCGGATGCGCGGCGACCTCGCCGTGCTGGCCGGGGACCTCGCGACCGCGGCGGCCATGCTGGCGCAGGCCCGGGCGGCGAACCGGATCGGCCAGGTCCAGCACAGCGTGCCGATCAGCCGGCTGGCGATCCGGATCGCGGCGCTCGGCGGGCGGCCGCTGGAGGCCCGGGACGAACTGCTCGCCGCGCTCGCGGAGGAGGGCAGGACCGGCAACGAGTCCGACGTCTACCCGCTGCTGGCCGAGGCGGCCGCGGTGGAGGCGGACAGCCGGGGCCTGCCGCAGGCCGAGGCGGGTCGGCCCGGGGCGCTGGCCGTGATCGCCGAGGCCGCCGCCGAGCTACGGCCCAGGGCGCCGCTGCACCACGGCTGGGCCCGGCTGCTGGAGGCCGAACTGGCCCGGGCCGAGGGCGCCGACACCCCGCGGGAGTGGGCCGCCGCGGTCGAGGCGCTGCGGCCGACCGGCCTGCCGTACCCGCTGGCGCTCGCCCTGCTGCGGGCCGGCGAGGCCGAGGTGCAGGCCGGCCGGCGCGAGGCCGGTGCCGAACTGCTGCGCGAGGCGGCCGAACTGGCGGCCGTCCGGGACGACCGGCCGCTCGGCGGGCAGATCGCCGCGCTGGCCGAGCGGGCCGGGCTGAGCCTCGCCCCGGCCGAGCGGGCGGCCGCGGTGCCGGCCCAGGCCGCCGGGGACTCCTTCAACCTCACCCCCCGTGAGCGGGACGTGCTGCGGCTGCTGGCCCGCGGCTGGACCAACCGGCAGATCGCCGAGGAGCTGTACATCTCTCCGAAGACCGCGAGCGTGCACGTCTCCAACATCCTCGGCAAGCTCGCGGTCGGCGGCCGGGGCGAGGCGGCGGCGCTGGCGCACCGGCTGCGGCTGTTCCCGGACGACCTGGCCTCCTCCGGCCGTTGAACGGGGCGCCGGCACGGGCCCGGACCGGCTTGGGCCGGTCCGGGCCCGCCGTTCGTCCACCCTGGCACCGGTGTTCGGGCGCCTCCCCGTGCTCCCGTGCGCGCCGCGTGAGCCCCCGTCCGCGCGCCGCCGCCAACCGGGCCGATCCGTAGGAATCGGGGGCATTTCCCCACCCTTTCGCCATTACTCTAAGTTGAGTGTGTGTGTCATTGAGTGACGGAATTGGTGTAGGGTCCATTTTGGGAGCATCGGTACGGTGTGGCGTCCGGCAGGCCGCCCGCCCCCTGGGCCGCCGTCCTGACGGGGCGCCAGGCCACCGCGTACGTCCGAGAGGTGCGCGGCCGGTGGTCCGTGGCCGGGGCGCGAGGCCCCGGGCCGGAGGGGGAGAGGCCGAGTGAGCTCCACCGAAACGGTGCTGCCCGGAACCGGGCGGCCGGACGCGCCGCGCGTCGACACGTCCGCCGTCGACGTGCCCGCAGCCGTCCGCTGTAGACGGCTGTGCCGGATCCGGGACAGCCGCGCGCTGCCCGGCTTCGTCCTGGGCGCGCTCTGCGCGGCCTACGCCTGGGGCGCCGCCGCGGGCTGGGGATCGCACCAACTGTCCGTCTTCATGGGTGACTTCGGGCTGGCCGCGGCGGCCCTGGCGGCCACCCTGTCCTGCCTGGTGTACGGCTGCACCGTCGGTGGGCACGCCCGCCCGGCCTGGCTGCTGTTCGGCCTCTCCTCGCTCATGGTCGCCTTCGGCAACGGCACCTGGGGCTGGTACGAGCTGGTCCTGCGCTCCCCGCTGCCCGAGGACTCGCTCGCCGAGTACGCCTTCCTGCTGTTCGCCCCGCTCGCCATCACCGGCGTCCTGGTGCTCGCCCAGCACCCGCGCACGGCGGCCGGCTGGCTCTGCCTGCTGCTCGACGGCTGGCTGATCGCCGGCTCGCTGTTCACCCTCAGCTGGAGCCTGGCGCTCGGCCGGATCGCGGCCGGGGAGGACGGCTCACCGCTGCGCCTGGCCCTCAACCTGGCCTACCCCGTGCTGGACATCCTGCTGGTCAGCCTGGTCGTCGGGCTGCGCTTCCGGGGTCGGGACGGCAACCGGGCGGCGGTGCACACGGCCATGCTGGCGCTCGCCGTCACCGTCACCTGCGACGCCCTGTTCACCTCCCCGGAACTGCGCAGCAGCTACCACTCGGGCGAACTGCTGGACGCCGGCTGGTTCGCCGGCAGTCTGCTGCTGGGCTGGGCGCCGTGGTCGCCGCGCTGGCGCCGTCCGCTGCGCGACCACCCCTCGGCCGGCGGCCTGCCGCACCGCCGGGTGGCCACCACCTTCAGTGCGCTCACCCCGTACGCGGCCGCCGCGGTCTGCACCGCCGGAATCCTCTACAACGCCCTCGGCGGGCGGGAGTTGGACCGGGTGGTGGCCGCGGCGGCCTGCACCGTCGGGCTGGCGCTGATCCTGAGGCAGGGCGTGATGCTGCTCGACAACCTGTCGCTGGCCCAGGAACTCGCCCACAAGGAGGCGCACTTCCGCTCCCTGGTGCAGGGCTCCAGCGACGTCATCATGATCGCCGGCGCCAACGGCGTGCTCTCCTACGTCTCCCCGGCCGCGCTCGGCGTCTACGGGCGGGACCCGGAGGAGCTGGTCGGCGGCAACCTGCTGGACCTGGTGCACCCCGAGGACGTCGGCCGGGTGCTCTCCGAGGTCCGCCGCTACCTCGCCAGAGTCCGGCTCGCCACCCACCGCAGCCCCGGCACCGCCGTGCCCTCCGCCCGGGTCGAGTGCCGGATCAGCTCCGGCGCGGGGGAGTGGCTGCACGTCGAGTCCAGTGTCAGCAGACATCGCGACGGCCTGCTGCTCAACAGCCGGGACGTCACCGAACGCGTCATGCTCCAGGCCCAGTTGCACCACAACGCCTTCCACGACCCGCTCACCGACCTGCCCAACCGGGCGCTGTTCACCCAGCAGCTGCGGGCCGCCCTCGGCGCCCGCGGCCAGCAGGGCGAGACCGGGGCCGGGATCGCGGTGCTCTTCCTCGACCTGGACGGCTTCAAGGCGGTCAACGACACCGCCGGACACCAGGTCGGGGACGAGCTGCTGGTGCAGGCCGCCCGCCGGCTCCAGGGCGCCGTCCGCTGCGGGGACACCGTCGCCCGGTTCGGCGGCGACGAGTTCGCCGCGCTGGTCTGCGGCCCGCTCGGCCGCCTCCAGGTCCAGGAACTGGCCGAGCGGCTGCGCCTCGCGCTCTCCGAGCCGTACTGGATCGGCGGCGCCGAACTCAGCGTCGCCGCCAGCATCGGCATCGCCTTCGGCGCCCCCGAACGCGGCCCGGCGGCCGACCCCAGGGCCGCCGCCGACGAGCTGATGCGCAACGCCGACCTCGCGATGTACCGGGCCAAGTCCGAGGGCAAGGGCCGGGTGGTGCTCTACACCCCCGCCATGCGGGCCGACCTGGAGCGCCGCACCGAACTGGAGGAACGGCTGCGGCTGGCCGTCCGGGAGGGCGGCTTCACGCTGCTCCACCAGCCCGTGGTGGACCTCGGCAGCGGCGCGGTGACCGGCGTGGAGGCCCAGGCCCGCTGGCGCTCGGTCGGCGGCCTGCTGCTCACCCCGGCCGAGTTCCTGCGCTCGACCGAGCACGGCGACGCGGCGACCAGGTTCTCCCGCTGGCTGGTCCTGGAGGCGGTCAGCGCGGCCGCCGAGCGCCGCGGCCTGCCGGGCCGGGGCCGCGGACTGCCCGAGCCCGTCCCGGTGGCCGTCCGGCTGTCCGTCGAGCGGCTCTGCTCGCCCGGCCTGTACGAGACGGTGGCCGCGGCGCTGCGCGACAGCGGGCTGCCCGCCGACGAACTGGTGATCGAGGTGGCCCGGATGGGCCCGGACTCGCTCGCCGACGAGCTCGGCCGCCGGCTCACCGCCCTGCGCGGCCTCGGCGTCTCCACCTGGCTGGCCGGGTACGGCGCCGGTGGCGGCTCGCTCGGCGCCCTCGCCCGGCTGCCGCTGGACGGGCTCAAGCTCGACCGCACCCTCGTCCAGGACCTCGGCGAATCCCCGCTCAGCCGCACCCTCGCCGGGCACGCGCTGCGACTCGGCCGCGACCTCGGGATGGTCACCGCCGCCGAGGGGGTGGACCTGCCGCGCCAGGTCGCCGCGCTGCGCGAGCTGGGCTGCGGACAGGCCCAGGGCTCGGCCTTCGCCCCGCCCCTGGACGAGCCCCGGCTGCGCCGGGCGCTGGCCCGCCGCGACTACCCACTGCCCACGTCGACGGGTCCGCTCCCGGCCCGCCGCCCGTACCCGCCGACCGTCGACGACACCCGGACGGGTGGCCGCCCGAACGGCCGGGCGGACGCCACGCCGGGACGTGGCGCACATCACCATGGCGGCTCTGACCTGCCCGAACACCGTGCCGTTACTGGTCCGTCGGGGGGTCCGCATGGCGAGACGGTCGTCCCACCTGCTTGACACGTTGCCCCGCACGGGAGGAAGGTCGTTGCCATGCGCACCCGAATTCTCGTACTTGGCGGGCGCGTCGGCTGAGTGGGCTCGTACGCCCTGCTCGTGACAGACCGACGCGCCACCCCTCGCATGCCCTTGGGCACGAGGGGTTTTTTGTTGCACTGACGCTGTTCCACCTCCGCAAGACCCCTGGCCTCGACCCCCGAGCAAGTCCGACCTGTCGGATCAAGCGGGACGATTGAGGCAGAGCCGGCGATCGACCCGGACCGGGACCCCACCCTCGCAGCACCGGGGCCCGCACACCGGGTCGGCAAAACCCGAGAAGAGACAGGCAGATGACCGAGCACGCCGCATCCCCCCGCCGCGGGGACAACCCGGCCGCCAACGCTCCCGCTCCCCAGCACGTCGTCGAGACCATGACCGGCGCCCAGTCGCTCATCCGCTCCCTGGAGGCCGTGGGCGCGGACACCGTCTTCGGTATTCCGGGCGGGGCCATCCTTCCCGCGTACGACCCCCTGATGGACTCCGTCAAGGTGCGCCACATCCTGGTCCGTCACGAGCAGGGCGCCGGTCACGCCGCCACCGGCTACGCCCAGGCCACCGGCCGGGTCGGGGTCTGCATGGCGACCTCGGGACCGGGTGCGACCAACCTGGTCACCCCGATCGCCGACGCCTACATGGACTCGGTGCCGGTCGTCGCCATCACCGGCCAGGTCTCCTCCAAGGCGATCGGCACCGACGCCTTCCAGGAGGCGGACATCTGCGGCATCACGATGCCGATCACCAAGCACAACTACCTGGTCACCGACCCGGCCGAGATCCCCCGGGTGATCGCCGAGGCCTTCCACATCGCCGCCACCGGCCGCCCCGGCCCGGTCCTGGTCGACATCGCCAAGGACGCGCTCCAGGCGACCACCACCTTCCGCTGGCCGGTCGAGACCGCGCTGCCCGGCTACCGCCCGGTGACCAAGCCGCACGCCAAGCAGATCCGCGAGGCCGCGAAGCTGCTGGTCAGCGCCAAGCGCCCGGTGCTGTACGTCGGCGGCGGCGTGCTCAAGGCGCAGGCCACCGCCGAGCTGCGGATCCTCGCCGAGCTGACCGGCGCCCCGGTCGTCACCACCCTGATGGCGCTCGGCGCCTTCCCGGACAGCCACCCGCAGCACCTGGGCATGCCCGGCATGCACGGCTCCGTCCCCGCCGTCACCGCGCTCCAGAAGTCCGACCTGCTGTTCACCCTCGGCGCCCGCTTCGACGACCGCGTCACCGGCAAGCTGGACGGCTTCGCCCCCAACGCCAAGGTCGTCCACGCCGACATCGACCCGGCCGAGATCGGCAAGAACCGCCCGGCGGACGTGCCGATCGTCGGCGACGCCCGCGAGGTCCTCGCCGACCTGATCGTCGCCGTCCAGGCCGAGTTCGACGCCGGCCACAGGGGCGACTACACCGAATGGTGGGAGCGGCTCGACGAGTGGAAGAAGACCTACCCGCTCGGCTACGAGCCGGCCCCGAACGGGCAGCTCTCGCCGCAGCAGGTCATCGAGCGGATCGGCCGGATGGTCGGCTCCGACGCGATCTACGCCGCCGGCGTGGGCCAGCACCAGATGTGGAGTTCGCAGTTCATCCAGTTCGAGAAGCCGGGCACCTGGCTCAACTCGGGCGGCGCGGGGACGATGGGCTACGCCGTCCCCGCGGCGATGGGCGCCAAGGCCGGCCGGCCGGAGACCGCGGTCTGGGCCATCGACGGCGACGGCTGCTTCCAGATGACCAACCAGGAGCTGGTCACCTGCGCCCTGAACGACATCCCGATCAAGGTCGCGGTCATCAACAACGGCTCGCTGGGCATGGTCCGGCAGTGGCAGACGCTGTTCTACAACCAGCGCTACTCCAACACCGTGCTGCACTCCGGCCCCGGCCACGACGGCGTCGAGCCGCCGGTCCAGGGCACCCGGATCCCCGACTTCGTCCGGCTGTCCGAGGCGATGGGCTGCGTCGGCCTGCGCTGCGAGCGCCCCGAGGACCTCGACGCCGTCATCAAGCAGGCGATGGAGATCAACGACCGTCCGGTCGTCATCGACTTCATCGTCCACCAGGACGCCATGGTCTGGCCGATGGTCGCGGCCGGCACCAGCAACGACGAGATCCAGTTCGCCAGGGGCGTGCGCCCCGACTTCGGCGACGATCTCGACTGATGTCCCTGCCCGCCCGCCCGTCGCCCGCCACCACCCTTCTCGGGACCGGCTGTGCCGGACCCCTCCTGTGCGACTGAGGAACCCCATGTCCAAGCACACCCTCTCCGTCCTGGTCGAGAACAAGCCCGGCGTGCTCGCCCGCATCGCCGCACTGTTCTCCCGGCGGGGTTTCAACATCGACTCCCTCGCCGTCGGCTCGACCGAGCACCCGGACGTGTCCCGGATGACGATCGTGGTCAACGTCGAGGACCTCCCGCTGGAACAGGTCACCAAGCAGCTCAACAAGCTCGTGAACGTGATAAAGATCGTCGAACTCGACCAGTCCGCTGCGATCCAGCGGGAACTGGTCCTGGTGAAGGTCCGCGCCGACAACGAGACCCGGTCGCAGATCGTCGAGATCGTCCAGCTGTTCCGTGCCAAGACCGTCGACGTGTCGCCCGAAGCGGTGACCATCGAGGCCACCGGCAGTTCGGACAAGCTGGAGGCCATGCTCCGGATGCTGGAGCCTTACGGCATCAAGGAGTTGGTCCAGTCCGGCCTGGTCGCCATCGGCCGCGGCGCGCGCTCCATCACGGACCGCTCGCTGCGCGCCCTGGACCGCAGCGCCTGACCGGCGTCATCTCAAACCCTGAAGCAACGACCCAAACCCCCCGCCGGTGCGCATACGGTGAACACCGCGTACCCGGCAACCACCACGCAAGGAGATGTGCCCCCGTGGCCGAGCTGTTCTACGAAGACGACGCCGACCTGTCCATCATCCAGGGCCGCAAGGTCGCGGTCATCGGCTACGGCAGCCAGGGCCACGCCCACGCGCTGTCGCTGCGCGACTCCGGCGCCGACGTCCGGGTCGGCCTGAAGCCGGAGTCCAAGTCCCGCGCCAAGGCGGAGGAGGCCGGCCTGCGCGTCGTCACCCCGGCCGAGGCGGCGGCCGAGGCCGACGTCATCATGATCCTGGTGCCGGACCCGATCCAGGCCGACGTCTACGAGGCCGACATCGCCCCGCACCTGAAGGCCGGCGACGCCCTGTTCTTCGGCCACGGCCTGAACATCCGCTTCGGCTTCATCAAGCCCCCGGCGGACGTCGACGTCTGCATGGTCGCCCCGAAGGGCCCGGGCCACCTGGTCCGCCGCCAGTACGAGGAGGGCCGCGGCGTCCCCGCGATCGTCGCGGTCGAGCAGGACGCCTCGGGCAACGCCTTCGCCCTGGCGCTGTCGTACGCCAAGGGCCTGGGCGCCACCAAGGCCGGCGTCATCAAGACCACCTTCACCGAGGAGACCGAGACCGACCTGTTCGGTGAGCAGGCCGTCCTCTGCGGTGGCACCGCCGCCCTGGTGAAGGCCGGGTTCGAGACCCTGGTCGAGGCCGGCTACCAGCCGGAGATCGCCTACTTCGAGTGCCTGCACGAGCTGAAGCTCATCGTCGACCTGATGTACGAGGGCGGCCTGGAGAAGATGCGCTGGTCGGTCTCCGAGACCGCCGAGTGGGGCGACTACGTCACCGGCCCGCGGATCATCACCGACGCCACCAAGGCCGAGATGAAGAAGGTCCTCGCCGAGATCCAGGACGGCACCTTCGCCAACACCTGGATCGCCGAGTACAAGGCGGGTCTGCCCAAGTACAACGAGTACAAGAAGGCCGACGAGGACCACCTGCTGGAGACCACCGGCAAGAAGCTGCGCTCGCTGATGAGCTGGGTCAACGAGAAGGCCTGAGCTCGTCAAGGCCCTTCCCGGCCCTGATTTTGTAACTCGCTTGTACAAGTAGGCTGCTCCCGTCCGGGTGATTTCGCCGGACGGGAGCAGCCCGCCACCCAGCCCGTCGATACACTCCGAGTGCGCGTCAGGCCCACAGCGTCGTGCGTCTACTCACGCGGCATGCCACCTTCCCCCGCCCTCCACGCCACCCACGTGCCCGGGGGAACCGGACAGTTAAGGACCCACTGTCGTGAGCACTGTGACCACTGCGAAGACCGGCGTAGTTCTGATCGCCGAAGAGCTCTCGCCCGCCACCGTCGACGCCCTCGGCCCCGACTTCGAGATCCGCCACTGCAACGGCGCCGACCGCACCGAGCTGCTCACCGCGATCGCCGACGTCGACGCGATCCTGATCCGCTCCGCCACCAAGGTCGACGCCGAGGCGCTGGCCGCGGCCCGCAAGCTCAAGGTCGTCGCCCGGGCCGGTGTCGGCCTGGACAACGTGGACGTCTCCGCCGCCACCAAGGCCGGCGTGATGGTCGTCAACGCGCCGACCTCCAACATCGTCACCGCCGCCGAGCTCGCCTGCGGCCTGCTGATCTCCGTCGCCCGCAACATCGCGCCGGCCAACGCCGCGCTCAAGCAGGGCGAGTGGAAGCGCAACAAGTACACCGGCGTCGAGCTGAGCGAGAAGACCCTCGGCGTCGTCGGCCTCGGCCGGATCGGCGTCCTGGTCGCCCAGCGGATGTCCGCGTTCGGGATGAAGATCGTCGCGTACGACCCCTACATCCAGGCCGCCCGCGCCGCGCAGATGGGCGTCAAGCTGGTCTCGCTGGAGGAGCTGCTGGAGGTCTCGGACTTCATCACCGTCCACCTCCCCAAGACCCCGGAGACCATCGGCCTGATCGGCGACGACGCGCTGCACAAGGTCAAGCCGACCGTCCGCATCGTGAACGCCGCCCGCGGCGGCATCGTGGACGAGGAGGCGCTGGCGAACGCGCTGCGCGACGGCCGGGTGGCCGGCGCCGGTCTGGACGTGTACGCCAAGGAGCCGTGCACCGACTCCCCGCTGTTCGCCTTCGACAACGTGGTCGCCACCCCGCACCTGGGCGCCTCCACCGACGAGGCGCAGGAGAAGGCCGGCATCGCCGTCGCCCGGTCGGTGCGCCTCGCGCTGGCCGGCGAGCTGGTGCCGGACGCGGTGAACGTCCAGGGCGGCGTGATCGCCGAGGACGTCCGTCCGGGCCTGCCGCTGGCCGAGAAGCTCGGCCGGATCTTCACCGCGCTGGCCGGCGAGGTGGCCGTGCGCCTCGACGTCGAGGTCCGCGGCGAGATCACCCAGCACGACGTCAAGGTGCTCGAACTGTCCGCGCTGAAGGGCGTGTTCGAGGACGTGGTGGCGGAGACGGTGTCCTACGTCAACGCCCCGCTGTTCGCCCAGGAGCGCGGTGTCGAGGTCCGCCTGACCACCTCCAGCGAGAGCCCCGAGCACCGCAACGTGATCACCGTCCGCGGCACGCTCGCGGGCGGCGAGGAGATCGCCATCTCCGGCACGCTGGCCGGCCCCAAGCAGACCCAGAAGATCGTCGGCGTGGACGCCTTCGACGTGGACGTGGCGCTCACCGACCACATGGCCTTCTTCAAGTACGAGGACCGCCCCGGCGTGGTCGGCGTGCTCGGCCGCCACCTCGGCGACGCGGGCATCAACATCGCCGGCATGCAGGTCGCCCGCGACGGCGGCAGCGCGCTGGCCTCCATCACCGTGGACACCGAGATCCCGCAGGAGGTGCTGTCGGCCATCGCCGCCGAGATCGGCGCCCGCTTCGCGCGCTCGGTCGACCTGGGCTGATCCACCGGCTCCGGCGGGGGGGCGGGCCCCCCCCCCCACCGGGGGGGGGGCCCCCCGGGGGCGGGGGGGGCGCCCCCGGGGGCCCCGGGGCGCCCACTGGGCGGCCGGGGGGCCGGCGCGGGGCCCCCCCCCCAC